>DASTWX010000281.1:0-35183 GCA_035765795.1 Pseudolabrys sp.
CGTGATAATCCGCCGATCTTGTTGCGCCGCGCCTTTCGCGGCGTCTGCGACTTGGCGGCATAGTACTCGGAATTGATTTCGGCGCCGACCAGCACCACGGTGGCGGTCACCCACAACCATATCATCAAGCCGATCACGCCGCCGAGCGAGCCATAGGTGGCGTCGTAATTGGCGAAATTGCTGAAGTACCACGACAGCAGCGCCGATCCGACCAGCCAGGCCACCGCGGCGAACAGATTGCCGGGGCTTACCCACTCCCAGCGCGGGTGCTCGCGGTCGGGCCCGAAGCGGTAGAGCACCGCAAGCGCTACCATCAACAAGACCAGAAGCGCCGGCCAGCGCGCCCAGCTCGCCAGCGTCTGCCCGAACGAGCCGACCGGCACGTAGCTGATCGCGATCGGCACGGCGACCAGTCCGGCCATCGCGAGAATGATGCCGACGACGCCGGCGAGCGTCATCGCCAGCGAGACGAGATTGAGACGGATGAAGCTGCGCTTCTCCTCGACGTCAAAAACGATGTTGAGCGCATCGATGATGGCCTTCAGGCCGGAATTCGCGCTCCACAAGGCAATGGCGAGACTGACGAAGAACCAAAGGCTGAGGCTGCCGCTATTGCTCGAAACGATTCGATTGACCTGCTGCTGAACGATCTGAAACGAGCCGGACGGCATCAGATTTTGCAGCGAAGAAACCTCGTTCTGCACGGCCGAGGGATCCGCTATCAGCGCATAGATCGACACCAGGGCCGTAATGGCCGGAACAATGGCGAGCAGCACGTAAAAAGTGACGCCCGCGGCAAGCGCCAGCAGCCGATCGTTCACGATCTCATTGTAAATGCGATAAAGGACGCCTTTCCAAAATCCCCACCGCCACATCGGCCCGCGCCCGACGACCGCCTGCCCGGCTTTATCCGCCTCTACCGATTGCAGCCGCTTTTCACCGCCCTCCATTGCGCCAACACCCAACTCCCGACAGCGCCGCCCCCGCAAGCCAGCCGCTGCGTCTTGCGGCAGTGACGGTCCGGCTCGTCGGGGCCATGCGGCGATAACGGTTTTAACCACGCTGGGTTCGGCGGGCGCGAATTCCGATCGCTGATCCGCCCTTCCCTCCCCGTCGAATCTGGTCTAAGACCCTCCCGCGCGCGGGGGTCAAAACCCCTTGGCGCGGTCCGAGGGACGCGCGGCGAGCGCGCCCTTTTTTTGTGCCCACCATTCCGGGGCGCGAGCGAACCCGGAATCCAGAGAGACTTGGCTTTTCGTCTGGCTCTGGATTCCGAGCCCGCTGCCGGCGCGTGCCGGATGGCGATTGAAAAACCGCGGGACTGATGCCCAAACGTACCGACCTCAATTCGATCCTGATCATCGGCGCCGGCCCGATTGTCATCGGCCAGGCGTGCGAGTTCGACTATTCCGGCACGCAAGCCTGCAAGGCGCTGAAGGAGGAAGGCTACCGGGTCGTCCTGGTCAATTCCAATCCGGCGACGATCATGACCGATCCCGATCTCGCGGACGCCACCTATGTCGAGCCGGTGACGCCCGAGATCGTCGCCAAGATCATCGAGAAAGAGCGCCCCGACGCGCTACTGCCGACCATGGGCGGACAGACGGCGCTCAACTGTGCGCTTTCCTTGCGCAAGATGGGCGTGCTGGAAAAATTCGGCGTGCAAATGATCGGCGCCACCGCGGACGCCATCGACAAGGCCGAGGATCGCGAGCGCTTTCGCGAGGCCATGACAAAGATCGGCCTGCCGACGCCGCGTTCGCACCAGATCAAGACCTTGCCGCAGGCCCTCGAAGCGCTTGACGACATCGGGCTTCCTGCCATCATCCGCCCCTCATTCACGCTCGGCGGCACCGGCGGCGGCATCGCTTACAACAAGGCCGAGTTCATCGACATCGTCGAGCGCGGCATCGACGCCTCCCCCACCAGCGAAGTGCTGATCGAAGAATCGGTGCTCGGCTGGAAGGAATTCGAGATGGAGGTGGTGCGCGACAAGAACGACAACTGCATCATCGTCTGCTCGATCGAGAACGTCGACCCGATGGGCGTGCACACCGGCGATTCCATAACCATCGCGCCGGCGCTCACGCTCACTGACAAAGAATACCAGATCATGCGCGATGCCTCGATCGCGGTGCTGCGCGAAATCGGCGTCGAAACCGGCGGCTCCAACGTGCAGTTCGCCGTCAATCCGGCCGACGGCCGTTTGGTCGTGATCGAGATGAACCCGCGCGTCTCGCGCTCTTCGGCATTGGCCTCGAAGGCGACCGGCTTTCCGATCGCCAAGGTCGCCGCCAAGCTCGCGGTCGGTTACACTCTCGACGAAATCGCCAATGACATCACGGGCGGGGCGACGCCGGCCTCGTTCGAGCCGACCATCGATTACGTGGTCACCAAAATTCCGCGCTTTGCCTTCGAGAAATTTCCCGGCGCCGAGCCGGTGTTGACCACTTCCATGAAATCGGTCGGCGAGGCGATGGCGATCGGCCGCACCTTCCAGGAGAGCCTGCAGAAAGCATTGCGCTCTCTGGAAACCGGTCTCACCGGGCTCGATGAGATCGCCATCGAAGGCTACGACGCCGCCAAGCCCGTGGACGATGCCGACAACAAGAACGTCATTCGCGCCGCGCTCGGTACGCCGACGCCCGACCGTCTGCTCAACGTGGCGCAGGCGATGCGGCTCGGCGCGAGCGATGAACTCGTCCACAATGCATGCCGCATCGATCCTTGGTTCCTCACCGAGATTCGTGGACTGGTCGAGGCCGAGGCGCAGATCAAGGCGCGCGGCCTGCCGCAAACCGCGGGCGCGTTCCGGCGCCTGAAGGCGATGGGCTTCTCCGATACCCGTCTCGGTAAGCTAACGGCGACCAGCGCCGACGTGGTGATGCAGAAGCGGCGCGCCCTGGGTGTGCGGCCGGTCTATAAGCGCATCGACACCTGTGCCGCCGAATTCGCCTCCCCCACCGCCTACATGTATTCGACCTATGAGGCCCCGTTCAGCGGCAAGCCGGTCGACGAGGCCGCGCCCTCCGCGCGCAAGAAGGTCGTCATTCTCGGCGGCGGCCCGAATCGCATCGGGCAGGGGATCGAATTCGATTATTGCTGCTGCCACGCCGCCTTTGCGCTGAAGGATGCCGGCTACGAAACCGTGATGGTCAATTGCAATCCGGAAACGGTGTCGACCGACTACGATACGTCGGACCGGCTCTATTTCGAGCCACTGACGCCGGAAGACGTCCTGGAGATCATCGAGACCGAGCGCTCCGTGGGCACGCTGCACGGTGTCATTGTGCAGTTCGGCGGCCAGACGCCGCTCAAGCTGGCGCGTCCGCTGGAAGCAGCGAACGTACCGATCCTCGGCACCTCGCCCGACGCGATCGATCTCGCCGAGGACCGCGACCGTTTCAAGCAACTTCTCGACAAGCTCAAGCTGCGCCAGCCGCAGAACGGCATTGCGACCTCGCCCGGCGCAGCGCGCGCCATCGCCGAAGAGATCGGCTATCCGGTGGTGATAAGACCATCCTTCGTGCTCGGCGGGCGCGCCATGGAGATCGTGCGTGATTCGGCCCAACTCGAGCGTTATGTGGCGCGGCTTGCCGGCGACCTCGACCGGCCGAGCGAGCTTGCGGTCTCGGCCAAGAGCCCGCTACTGATCGACCGTTATCTTTCCGACGCGACCGAGGTCGACGTCGATTGCCTCGCCGACGGCACCGACACCTTCATCGCCGGCATCATGGAGCACATCGAGGAGGCCGGGATTCATTCCGGTGATTCCGCTTGTGCGCTGCCGCCGCATTCGCTCTCGAAGGAGACGATCGCCGAACTCGAGCGGCAAACCCGTGCGCTTGCACTCGCCCTCAGCGTCGGGGGGCTGATGAACGTGCAGTACGCCATCAAGGACGACGAGATTTACGTGCTCGAGGTCAATCCGCGCGCGTCCCGCACCGTGCCGTTTGTCGCCAAGGTCATTGGCCTGCCGGTAGCCAAGATCGCGGCGCGCATCATGGCCGGCGAGAAGCTTGCGAGCTTCGGCCTCAAGCCCATGCGCTTCAAGCACCGGGCGGTGAAAGAAGCCGTATTCCCCTTTGCCCGTTTTCCGGGCGTCGATACCCTGCTTGGCCCCGAGATGAAGTCCACAGGCGAGGTGATGGGGATCGATGCCTCGTTCGAAATCGCGTTTGCCAAAAGCCAAATCGGCAGCGGCACCAGCCTGCCCCGCGCGGGCACCGTCTTCGTCTCGGTGCGCGACGCCGACAAAGCGCGCATCCTGCCCGCGGTTAAGCTGCTGGCATCTCTCGGCTTCAAGATCATCGCCACCTCGGGAACCCAGCGCTTCCTGGCGGAGCACACGGTGGAGGCGAGCAAGATCAACAAAGTGCTGGAGGGTCGACCACACATCGTGGACGCCATCAAGAACGGCGGGGTGCAGCTGGTCTTCAATACCACGGAGGGTGCGACGGCGCTGGCGGATAGCCGTTCCCTGCGCCACGCCGCCCTCTTGCATAAAGTGCCGTACTACACCACTCTTTCAGGGGCCGTCGCCGCGGCGCGGGGTATCAAGGCCTACCTGGCGGGTGACCTCGAGGTCCGCGCGCTGCAAAGTTATAAGACTCGGGACTAGCTAGGTGCCGAGGGTTTGGAACTGGCGGCGGCACGCCAGGCCGAAATACGACGATAGCGGTCCATTGCGCGGCCGCGATGGAGTATATTCGGCGCTCGTCTGAGCGGCTCCGGTGTGCGGGCAATCCGCTGCCGGAGTCGAATTACGAGTCGATCAGGACTGGTTTGGTAGTGTTGAAGGGCTTGGCGGCGCAGGACGCGTTCGCGAAACGGCAGCGCCCGCCAAGAGGAGACGAGATGATGGAAAAGATTCCGATGACCGCCGCGGGCTACGCCACGCTCGAGAACGAGCTGAAGCATTGTCAGCAGGTCGAGCGGCCCCGCATCATTCAGCAGATCACCGACGCGCGCACGCACGGCGACCTCTCGGAGAATGCGGAGTACCACGCCGCCAAGGAGGCGCAGTCTCTCAACGAGGGCCGCATTGCCGAGCTCGAGGACAAGCTCGCCCGCGCCGACATCATCGATGTTTCCAAGCTTTCGGGCGATACCATCAAATTCGGCGCCACCGTCACCCTGATCGACGAGGATACCGACGAGAAGAAGGTTTGGCAGATCGTCGGCGAACCCGAGGCGGACGCCAAAGCTGGCCGCATATCGATCACCTCGCCGCTCGCGCGCGCGCTGATCGGCAGGGCCAAAGGCGCCTCCGTCGAGGTGAATACGCCCGGCGGCGCCAAGGCTTATGAAATCAAGAAGGTCGAGTGGCGGTAGCTTATTCGATTGGCCCCACACTGGTCATTCCGGGGCGCGCCGAAGGCGCGAGCCCGGAATCCAGATGCAAATGCTACATCGCGATTTCCGGATAGAGATCTTTCCAGTCCGGATTGGCTTCTTCGATCAACCTGATTTTCCAGGCACGACGCCACTTTGCAACAACCTTCTCGCGCTCGATCGCGTTCGTCGGGTCGTCATAACATTCGAACCAAACGAGGCGATCAACGTCATACCGCTTGGTAAAGCCAGGAACGATCTTCTCCTTATGTTCGTATACGTGGCGGACGAGATTGCCCCTCACACCGAGATAAAGCGTCCCTTGCTTGCGGCCGGCTAAAAGGTACACGTAATACATCGCAGTGCCGAATGTGCATTTGGATTCCGGGCTCGCGCCTTCGGCGCGCCCCGGAATGACCACGTTAGAACTCCATCGGCACCATGGCGGCGTTCTTGGAATTGCGCAGAACGAGGGAGGTCTTCACGTTGCGCACTTGCGGCACGGCGGTAAGCTTCTCCACGAAAGCCTGGAACGTCTTCAGGTCGGGAGCCACGCACTTCAAGGTGAAGTCGACCTCGCCCGAGAGCATCCAACACTCGCGCACCAAAGGCTCATTCCGCACGAACGCCTCGAAGGCGATCAAATCGGCCTCGGCCTGGCTCGCCAAATGCACCATGGCGAAGGCGGCCATCTCGAAGCCCAACTTCTTCTCGTCGAGCAGCGCACGGTAGCCCTTTATATAGCCATCCTCCTCCAAAGCCCGGACCCGGCGCAGACACGGCGGCGCTGAAATGCCGACCCGGCGCGCCAGTTCCACGTTGGTCATCCGGCCCTCGTCCTGCAATTCCTTGAGGATTCTGCGATCAATATCATCTAGACGGTCGGGCACAGCACGGGGCTCCTGCGGTCGTGTGATATTCATAACGTGAAAGATTCTTTCGCGAAAGATTGTTGCGCAGTCGCGCCGCCAAGACCTCGACTGTGGACGACGCGGGGTTGCGTGGCTTGCATAGCTCCGGAAAATACCTAGATTCGCCGGGCTCAAGAGCCGGCAGCGGACCGGCCACAAGCTGGCTTCTCGAAAAGCCACTAAGCCGTTGCCGGCCAGGGGGCCGCCTGTAAATGCCTAAGACCACCCACGCTAAGGTCGTGATCGTCGGCTCCGGCCCGGCCGGATATACCGCCGCGATCTATGCCGCGCGCGCGATGCTAGAGCCGATCCTGATTCAGGGTATCCAGCCCGGCGGTCAGCTCACCATCACTACGGATGTGGAGAACTACCCCGGTTTCGCCGATGTCATCCAGGGACCCTGGCTGATGGAGCAGATGCAGACGCAGGCCGAGCATGTCGGCACGCGCGTCGTGACGGACATCGTGGTGAAGGCCGAGCTCGCTCAGCGGCCGTTCCGGCTCGTTTGCGACTCCGGCGACGTCTACCTCGCCGATGCGCTGGTCATCGCCACCGGCGCGCAGGCGCGCTGGCTTGACCTGCCTTCGGAGCAGAAATTCAGGGGTTACGGCGTGTCCGCCTGCGCGACTTGCGACGGGTTCTTCTATCGAAACAAGGAAGTCATCGTCGTGGGCGGTGGCAATACGGCCGTCGAGGAGGCGCTGTTCCTCACGAATTTTGCCTCCAAGGTAACGATCGTGCACCGGCGCGGCCAGTTTCGCGCTGAGAAGATTTTGCAGGAGCGGCTGTTCAAAAGTCCGAAGATCGAGGTGCTGTGGGACAGCGTGCTCGAAGACGTGAGTGGCAGCGAAGAGCCCCTCAAGGTCACCAAAGTGAAACTAAAGAACGTGAAGACCGGCGCAGTGACCGAGCGCGCGATCGACGGTGTGTTCATTGCCATTGGACACCAGCCGGCATCGGAATTGTTCGGGGGCCAGGTACAGATGAAGCCGTCCGGCTACATTGTTACAGCCGGGCACTCCACCGCCACCTCGGTACCCGGCGTGTTCGCTGCCGGCGACGTCACCGACGATATTTATCGGCAGGCGGTCACCGCCGCCGGCCAAGGCTGCATGGCCGCGCTCGAGGCGGAGAAATTCCTCGCTGCCCATGAACACCAACGGGCGGCGGCGGAGTGAGCATGGCCGCGACCAACGCCAGCATGGACTGGGACAAGCTGAAGGTCTTTCACGCCGCCGCCGAGGCCGGCTCCTTCACCCATGCCGGCGAACGGCTGGGGCTGTCGCAGTCAGCCGTTTCGCGTCAGGTGTCGGCGCTCGAATCCGAGCTCGGCGTTTCGCTGTTTCACCGCCACGCGCGCGGATTGATTCTGACCGAGCAGGGCGAACTGCTCTACCGCACCGCGCACGAAGTGTTCATGAAGCTCGAGGCAGCGCGCACCAAGCTCACCGACAGTCGCGAACGGCCGCATGGCGAGTTGAAGGTGTCGACCACGCCCGGCATCGGGATGCATTGGCTGACACCGCGGCTCGGCGAATTTCTCGACCTCTATCCCGAAATCCAAATTACGCTGATCACCACCGACGAAGAACTCGATCTCGCCATGCGCGAGGCGGACGTCGCCATCCGCCTGCGCCAGCCGACGCAGCCGGAGCTCATCCAACGCAAACTGTTCTCGGTGCATTTCCACGCTTACGCCTCGCCCGACTATCTCAAGCGATTCGGCACGCCGCGCAGCCACGAAGACCTCGACAACCATCGTATTGTCCTCCTCGTCGGCGCCGTTCCGGCGCACCTCTCCAATCGGCGCTGGTTGCTCGAAATCGGCCGTGAAGGCAAAGAAGCGCGCGCGCCCACACTCAGCGTCAATAACGTGCTCGGCGCCTTGCGTGCGTGCCAGCGCGGACTCGGCATTGCTGTGCTGCCGGATTACCTCGTCGAAGAGAACGGCGGCCTCGTCCAGCTTTTCGGTAGTGAAGCAGACAGGCTCGCGCTCGACGCGTATTTCGTCTACCCGGAAGAACTCAAGACCGTCGCACGCATCCAAGTTTTTCGCGACTTCCTGGTCGCCAATGCACAGCGCTGGCATTTCTGATCACGCTCGCCTTGCTGCATGGAGTCACGACGCGATGCTCTTTGAGTTTGCGTCAAATCGTATCCGGCGATTGCGCATGGCTGACATGCGGCCCATACCGTTGCTCCGCTTGCCGCGTTCGCGCTAATTGCAGCCTTGCTGTTGCGCCGGATGTATATCCTCCCAGAGTCGCCGGCGCGCAGCGTTCCCCTCTGGAAGACGTTGCCGGTCCCCACACCGGCATCCTTTCAAACCGGGCCCCTTCGTGGGGCCCGGTTTTTTTTATCGGCTTCGCTGCCTCGAAAAGCGCCAAGCGAAAGGCAATCGGGTCGAAGGATTTTGACGCTTCCCTGCCCTATTTCAGCGCAACGCCACCCCGAGTCAGTTGCAGTGCAAAATAGCCACAGTCGGTATTAGTTCGGATGCGCCGCTTGGGAATTCCGTAACCAGCTATATGCTATCGGATACAATGGAATCGCGGCGCGTAGGGTTCTGGCCTGCGCCGGTGGAATGAGCGGGAGATGCGGTTGAAAAGTAACGGATTTGACCGCCTCGTGGCCTCAACGGCTCTCGGGGTGATTCTGGCGCTGTCCGCCCAGCCGGTGCAGGCGCAACCGCTGGCCGAAACGCAGATCGAAGCCGGCGTGCCGGTGCCGGACACGACTGTTCTTCCACCACTGACCGTTCAGGATGTCGCGCCGGCTTCCACATCGTCGCCAAAGCAAGACACAGCCGCCGCGCCGATGGCCACTCCAGCGCAGATTGATGCGGCGATACCCAAACCGGATACCACTCCCCTGCCGCCGCTCACGGCGAAGGACGTCGGAGCAAGTCCGGCAAACGCCGCGCCAGCAACCGCCGAGCAGGGCACGAGCACGCCGAAGACCGTGACCATCGCCGCCCCAACGGCCGATGATGCGGTCGCCGCACGGCTGCGCGACATCATCACCGGTCGTCTTGACCGCATGGTGCCACGCAAAGAGGATCGCGCCGGCATCCAAGCCTTTTATCGGGCACGCGACTACAAGCCGCTGTGGATAAACGATGGCAAAGTCGACGCCCGCGCCCGAACGGCGATGGACTATCTCGCCCATTCTGACGCCGATGGCCTCGAGCCGAGCGATTATCCGCGGCCCAACTTCACGGTGTCGGCCACGCCTGAGGACCTCGCCAAAGACGAATTGAAGCTGACCAATTCGGTGCTGACCTATGCGCGCGATGCGCAGATCGGCCGTATCCACTTCAGCCGTGTGGGCAGCGATATCTCCTTCAAGCTGGTGCCACCCGAGCCCGCGGAAGTACTGACGAGAATGGCCGAAGCCAAAGACATGGCCGCCGCCCTCGACAGCTACAATCCGCCACAGGCCGGCTTCAAGGCGCTCAAGGCCAAGCTTGCCGAATTGCGTGGCGGCATGCTCGCCAAGCATGAGGAAGCACAGGAGCAGGTGAGAATCGATGCGGGTCCTATCCTACGTCCCGGCATGCGCAGCGAGCGCGTGGCGCAATTGCGCCAGCGGCTGAACGTTGGTGACGCCGGCAACACGCTTTACGACGAAGCGGTGACCAAGGCTGTCAAGGCATTCCAGACGCAGGCCGGCCTTTACGCCGATGGCATGGTCGGCCGCAATACCTTGCGCGCGCTTAACGGCGCGCGGTCCGTCGAGCACCAGCCCCGCAACCGCATCGATACCGTCATCGTCAATATGGAGCGCTGGCGGTGGCTGCCGCGGAAGCTCGGCAATGCCCAGGACACCTACGTCATGGTCAACGTGCCGGACTACACGTTGCGGCTCGTACGTAACGGCAAGACCTACTGGAAGACAAAGATCGTGGTCGGCAAGCCGAGCAAGGCGACACCGATGATCAGCGCCGAGATGAAGTACATCACGGTCAATCCAACCTGGAATGTGCCACCCTCGATCATCCAGAACGAGTACCTGCCCGCACTGCAAGAAGACCCGAACGCACTCGACCGCATCGGACTGAAGATCAGGCAGGATCCGGACGGCACAGTGCATATTTTCCAGCCGCCGGGCGCCGATAACGCGCTCGGGCGTATCCGCTTCAACTTCCCCAACAAGTTCCTGGTGTATCAGCACGATACGCCGGACAAATACTTGTTCAAGCGCGCCAAGCGCGCCTACAGCCACGGCTGCATGCGGGTGGAGGACCCGGTCGAGTACGCGACGAAATTGCTCTCGATCGAACAACCGCAGCAGAACTACACCCCGGCGCGCATCGAAAGCATGTTCGGCGATGGCGAGATCAACATCAACTTCCCGCATCCGATCCCGGTGCATCTGACGTATCAGACCGCCTTCGTCGATCAGGACGGGAAGCTGCAATTCCGTGAGGACATCTATGGCCGCGATGCTCGCATGATTGCAATTCTCGATAACGCGCGGGAGCGCCGGATCGCCTACATCCCGGTCGAGCACGCGCCAAATACCTCGGCAAAGCCGGTGCGCCTGCCGGTCGGCGCGTTGGCCGGCGACGGTGGGTACGTCGGTGACGGCTATGGTCGCGGTTATGGCGGCGGCAACAACTTTTTCGATTGGCTCTTCGGCGGCCCATCACCGGAACCGCCGCGGCAGTACTATCGCCCGGATCGGCCGCGCGGCTTCATCGGGCCGCATGCGACAGATAATGGCCGCTGGTTTTCGCGCCGCTAGCTTTCGCAACAGTTTGAATAAAGCACGACGCCGGCGGTTTTCGCCGGCGTTTTCTTTTCGAGAAAGCGCGATCGGCTGGCGCGAGGCCTGTCCCACCCATTGTAAGGCGCGGCCCTTGTCGCCGCCCGTTGTGGCCGCCGCTTCATACACGACACCGTGAGGTAACACGATATGGCCCGTGGTGCTGTCTTGGAACCGAAGCCTATGCGTCCTGTTGAGGAACGGGGACACGAGACGGCAGGTTCATGAAGACGAGCAGCGGCCGCATCACAGTCGTCCAGGAAGGACGCTTCCTATTTGAAGAAGACAACGGCGGCCACCGACTGTTCATCACCGGCCATCAACTGAACTTCAATCCGAAAGACTTGCGGGCGCTATCGCGCTCCAAGGAACGGGTGACCATCGCCTACGGTGAGCCCGAGCACCTGGTCGCCGCGGTCGCCCATTCGATCAGGCGCGCCGCGCATGGAGCTTCCGCGCCACGCGACGGCGTAGCGCCCCATCACGGCATCGGCGCGAGTGTGCGCGGCTTCTTCCATAATTGGTCGCTGCCTCGTCAGCTTCGGGGCGAAGATGCCGATAGCCTCGCCGCCCGCAGCGCCGAATCGCAGAATCTGAAGCCACGCCTGGGCGATGCCGACAATATCGGCACCAGCATATGCTCCTACTGCGCCGTCGGCTGCGCACAACTTGTCTACGCCAAGGGCGGCACAGTGATCGCGGTCGAAGGCGACCCGCGCAGCCCGATCAACCAGGGCACGCTTTGTCCGAAAGGCGCAGCCACGCTCGATCTGCTCACCAGTCCATTACGGCTCAACCACGTCCTCTATCGCGCACCGCGATCCGACCACTGGGAGGCGAAGCCGCTCGACTGGGCCATGGACCGCATCGCGCATCTGGTCAAACAGACACGCGACGAGACCTTCGTCGAGCAATTGCCCGACGGCACAATCGTCAACCACACGCTCGGCGTCGGCGCGCTCGGCGGCGCGACCCTCGACAACGAAGAAAACTATCTGATCAAGAAGCTGTTCGCAGGCGGGCTCGGTATGGTCTGGATCGAAAACCAAGCTCGCGTCTGCCACAGCGCGTCGGTGCCGAGCCTCGGCGCCACTTACGGCCGCGGCGCCGCCACAATGCCGCAGTGGGAGCTCGCCAATTCCGACTGCGTGGTGGTGATGGGCTCGAACATGGCCGAGAACCACCCAATCGCCTTTCGCTTCGTGATGCAGGCCAAGGCGAAGGGCGCCACCGTCATTCACGTCGATCCGCGCTTCACCCGCACCTCGGCGCTCGCCGATATCTATGCGCCGATCCGCACCGGCAGCGACATCGCGTTCCTCGGCGGAATCATTCGTTACCTCCTGGAAAACGATCTTTGGTTCAAGGAGTACGCGCTCGAATTCACCAACATTGCCACGATCATCGACGAACGATTCCGGGACGCCGATGAACTCGACGGCTTCTTCTCCGGCTGGAACGAGAAGAAAGGCGCTTACCAGTACGACTCCTGGCAGTACGAGGGCGAGGCCGTCCCTTCTTCGCTCGCCGAGCACTCGACCAACTCAACTGAGTCGTTCAGCGAAAAAACCAGACGTATGGAGAAAGGGCCGCCGCCGCAGGATCGCACGCTCCGGCACCCGAATTGCGTCTATCAGATCATGCGCCGCCATTACGCGCGTTACACGCCGGAAATGGTCGCGCGCGTGACCGGCTGTCCCAAGGAAACTTTCATTAGAATCGCCGAGACGCTGGCGAAAAATTCGGGCCGCAGGCGCACCGGCGCCTTCTGCTATGCGGTTGCTTGGACCCATCACACGACCGGCGTGCAAATCATCCGCGCCGCCGCCATCATCCAGGGCCTGCTCGGCAATACCGGACGGCCGGGCGGTGGAATTCTGGCACTGCGTGGCCATTGCAGCATCCAAGGCTCGACCGATATCCCGAGTCTTTACAACATGCTGCCGACTTACTTGCCGCAGCCCAAGGCATACAAGGACCATAAGACTTTCGACGACTATCTGCGCTCGGAAACAACGCCGACCGGCTGGTGGCACAATTTTCCCAAATACGCCGTGAGCCTGCTCAAGGCATGGTACGGGCACACTGCGCAGGCTGAAAACGAGTGGGGCTACCAATGGCTGCCGAAAATTGTCGGCGACCATTCGCAACTGCCGATGACCTTGGCCATGCATGACGGAATCATCCGCGGGATGATGTTCCTCGGGCAGAACCCGGTGATCGGCGGCAGCAATTCGCGGTTGATCGAGCGCGGGCTCGCCAATCTCGAATGGATGGTGGTGCGCGATATCACCGAGACGGAGACCGCCGGCTTCTGGCGCTCCGGCCAGCTCGTACGCATGGGTGAAGTTAAGACCGAAGACATCAAGACCGAGGTTTTTTTGATGCCCGGCGCGCTCGCCGGCGAGAAGGGCGGCACCTTCACCAACACTCATCGTCTCGTACAATGGCACGACAAGGTGGTGGACGGGCCCGGCGATAACCGCTCCGAATTGTGGTTCGTCCACCAACTCGGCAAACGATTGAAGGCGCTCTACGCCGACAGCAAAGAGCCGAAGGACGCTGCGCTCCAGAACCTGACCTGGGCTTATCCGGTCGAGGACGAGCGCGGCGAGCCGTCCGGGGAGGCGGTGCTCAAGGAAATGAACGGCTACACCTGGCCGGAGCGCAAACAGATCGACAGCTACCAAACGCTCAAGGACGACGGCTCCACCGCCTGCGGTGCGTGGCTCTATTGCGGCATCTTCCCCGACGAAAACACCAACAAAGCGCGCTCGCGCCAAGCGGACGGCCCCGATGGCCCCGGCACGCATCTGAACTGGGCCTTCGCTTGGCCGTCAAACCGCCGCACGATGTACAATCGCGCTTCCGCCGACGCCCGGGGTCGGCCCTGGTCCGAGCGCAAGAAGATGATGTGGTGGGACCCCGCCAAGGGCCAATGGGAAGGTACGGATTCCCTCGACTTCGAGCCGACCAAACCGCCGGATTACGAGCCCGACTGGTCGAAGAAGCCGGAAGGAATGGATGCGATCAACGGCCGATCGCCGTTTATCATGATCGCCGACGGCCGCGCCTCGCTGTTCGTGCCGAGCGGATTAAAGGACGGACCGCTGCCGACCCATTACGAGCCGGTGGAGTCGCCGGTGAAGAACCCGCTCTACAGCCAGCAGGACAATCCCGTAGCGAAGAAGTGGGAGCGGCCGGACAATCATTATCATTCCGTCGGCGACCTCAAATATCCTTATCTGCTGACCACCTATCGCCTGACCGAGCATCATTCCGGCGCAACACCGACGCGCTCGGTACCGGTCACCGCCGAATTGCAGCCGGAAGGCTTTTGCGAACTGCCGCCTGAACTCGCGCGCGAGCTCGGCATCGAAAATCTCGACTGGGTGACGATCTCGACCGCGCGCGGCAAGATCGAGACGCGTGCCATGATCACCCGGCGATTACGTCCGTTCGAAATCGACGGGCATAGGATTTATCAGGTTGGCATGTTCTGGCACTTCGGCTGGTCCGGCTACGCGACCGGCGATATCGCCAATGCGCTCACGGCCGTGGTCGGCGAGCCTAACACCACGATCCACGAGAATAAATCGCTGACCTGCAATCTGCGCAAGGGCCGCATCGATCGCAGCAGACAATTCCCGCCGGTCGATCACGCCCATCGGCTCGACGTGGTGATCGAGGGAGCGGCATGATGAACGTGCATCCGCGCGCCACAGAATACGCGCAGTCGCATCTCGACCGCATGATTCCCGACGAGTCGGAATTGACCGCCGGCGTGAATATCGAGCCGGGGAAACAATACGGTTTCTTCACCGATACGACGCTGTGCATCGGCTGCAAGGCCTGCGAAGTGGCTTGCAAGGAATGGAATGCGCTGCCAGCCGATCACCTCGAGCTCAGCGGCTGGAGCTACGACAACACGCGCGGCCTGTCGGCGAACACTTGGCGGCATGTCTCATTCGTCGAGAAGGTGCGCGTCGACGGTGACGATGCCAACGCCATGCCGCCCTTCCAAAGCCACTGGAAGATGATGAGCGACGTCTGCAAGCATTGCCACAACGCGCCTTGTGAAGAGTCGTGCCCGACCGGCGCCTTGTTTCGCACGGAGTTCGACACCGTCGTCGTGCAGCAGGATATCTGCAACGGCTGCGGCATTTGCGTTCCGTCCTGCCCCTTCGGCGTGATCGACATCAATCTGTTCGATGGCAAGGCGCATAAGTGCACGCTCTGCTATGACCGGCTGAAGGGCGGCCTGGAACCAGCTTGCGCCAAAGCGTGCCCAACCGACTCGATCCAGTTCGGCGAATTGGGCGAGCTGCATCGGCGCGCCACGGAGCGCGTCGCATCACTGCACAATAACGGCGCCCGTGAGGCCTACATCTACGGTATGCCGGGGACGCCCGGCGCGACGGGCGGGCTTGGGCACCTGCACGCGTTCTTTCTGCTCACCGACCGGCCGGAGGTTTATAATTTGGCGCCGCATCCCTCACGCGGAGCGAACCGCGTCTTGCCGGCGATGATCACCGGCGTGATGACCGCCATCGCGCTGACCGGCGCCGTTTTCGGTTTTCTGGCAACCGTCTAACGGAGAAGCGCGATGGACGTCCGTACCACCGCCGCCTCACAACGAGCCGATGACATTCCGACCTATTACGGGCACTCCGCGGTCAAGCCGAGTCTCTACGGATGGATGGTGGCGATCTACATCTACATCAGCGGACTTGCCGCCGGATTGCAGGTCGTGGTCACCGCGGCGGAACTGCTGAGCCTGCCCGGCAACTACTGGGTCGCACTGATCGGCCGCGCCATCGCGCTCGGTCTTATTATCGTTGGCGCCCTTCTGCTGATCGCCGATCTCCACACCAAGCAGCGCTTCTTCAACATGCTGCGTATTTTCCGCCCTACCTCGCCGATGTCGTTCGGCACCTACCTGCTGCTGGCCTCCGGCCTCTGGGGACTGATCGCGGTCATCGGGCAGGCGTGCGGCGTCATACTTCTGGGCAAGGTCTGCGGCTCTCTGGCCGCGGTGACCGGCTGGTGGCTGTGCACCTATACCGCCGCGCTGCAAAGCGCCACGGCGACTCCCTTATGGGCGGGCTCGTACAAGCTGCTCGCGATGCGCTACGCGGCTGGGGCGATGTCCACCGGCGCCGCCGCCGCTTGCCTGGTCGCGCTCGGCGTTGCTCCCGGCTTCAGCATGGCGTTGGCGTTCGGCAACTTCGCCGCGCTCGCCCTGCTCGTCGAGTTCATCGCCTCGCGTGGCTCGGCCAGGATCCTCAAACGCATCGGCGCGTACGGACCCCTCCAAGAGCCACCCTGGGGCCCCGTCAACATCATCGGCGTTCAGTTGTTCGGCTTGGTGATCGCATTCGCGCTTTTCATCGCCGCCAATTTTTTCGCCACTTTCGCGCTGCTGCTGGCCGGGTCCATTTTGGCGCTGGTCGGTGGTCTGCTCATGCGCGCGGTCATCATGTTCACCGGCAACGAGTCGGCGCAGCGGCCACGCGATTACTTCCGCTTCGCACGAGCGTAGCGCACAGGAGGCGGCGTGATGGCTGAGCTTGATCTGCACGTCCGCGCATATGGCGACGTCGCCATGGCAGCGATCAATCAACTCGATACGGCCGATGCCGACGCTGCAAAAAAGCAGCTTGCATTGGTCGTCGAGCGACTCGCCGGAATGCGTGACGCGCTGATCGAAGCGCGCCGCGAAGGCCAGGCTTGCGACGAATGGCTGCGCCGCACCAACGCGATTTTGAGCTCGATATTCGGCACCGAATTCCCGCTCGGCGGACTGCAATGGAAGCGGGTGACGGAAACGCGCGCGGCGCTGGGCAAATTATTGCAGCAGCCGCGGGTCTGTTGATCTTTCACTCTCATTCCGGGGGCACCTGCGAGCACCCCGGAATGACGGGATCATCCATGACCGGAGATAATACCAGGGTTAGACAGACGCCTGATGGTACAGGTGGGTGGACTCGAACCACCGACCTCTGGTTCCACAGACCAGCGCTCTAACCAACTGAGCTACACCTGCACGGGACGTCGCTGTGACACGGCGGGGCGAAACTAGGTTCAGCGTCAGGGTTTGGCAAGCCGGAATCAGAAATCAGGAATCAGAAACCAGGTACCAGACAACAGCTATCAAGAACCTCTGATTCCTGACGCCTGAGAACTGATCCCTGGACGTCAGGCCACCTTCTTCACGGCGCTGGAGAAGCTCGCCTTTACCGGCTCGGCGGCCTCGGTGGCGACCTTCTGCGCGTGGTCGGCCAGATCCTTGGCCTGGGTGGTGAGCGCGTCGAATTGCTTGCGCCAATAGCTCGACGAGAGTTCGACCGCCTCGGAGCAGGACTTCGCCGTCATCAGCCCGCTCATCAAGTCGAAGGTCGCATTGCTGTTGGCGCGCGCTGCCTCGATCAGCTTGAGGCCATAGCCTGCGCAACCGTTCGAGGCCGCGGTATAGGTTTCCTCGAGTACGTCGGTTGCTTGCTCGGCGGTGGCTTTGATTTTCTCGTATTGCTCCTTGGCCTGCGTCAAGCTCTTCTCGGCGATTTCGCGAAAAGCGGCGGGAACTTCCATCTTCGAGATATCGAAATTTGGTATGTCCCACTTGGGCATGCCAAAAGGCGAAGAAGGCGGAACGGTAGCGGTTTCGGCTTCGCTCATAACTGGAACTCCTCGGCTCGAAGGGCGGAAATGGAGCGGATGCTCGCGAACCACCGCCCTCGGGCTCGCTCGGTCCGCGCCGGATCTGGACCGCTGCCGGGCGGGGCACGGCAGCCAGTTTGACCTTAACCTCTTAGCATCATCTTAGTTGCATTGCAACAATTATTTTGCAATGCACAAAAGTACGAAGCCCCCCTCCCGCTGGGCTGAGCCGGCGATTCGTGCAGTACCGTCAAAGCCTTGGTTTGCTAATGGCTGTTTTGCCCGCTCATCTTCTTGGCCGTCTCACTTAATTCTTTCGCTTGCTCGGTCAGCGTCGCAATCTGGCTATTGGCATATTCCGCATGCAGCGCCATCACCTCGCGCGCGTCTTTGGCGCGGACCAACGCTCGCGCGAAATCGAACGAGGAGGCGATGTTGCGCTCGGCAAAACGCATCGCCAGTTGGCCAGCTTCGCGAGCGCCCGATTGGACCCCTTTGGCCTGGTTCTCCGCCGTGGTCACCGCCTGTTGGGCAGCGGTCGCGAAAACATCGAAGGCCTTGCGCGCCTGTTCCACACTCTTTTCCGCCATGGCCCGCATTTCCGGAGGGATTTCGAAATTCGTATTGGTTCCGTTCGCCATGAACTGTTCCTCCTTTTGCGACCGGCCATCGGCCGATCTCGGGCTTAGTGTCGGATTGCGCTCATCTGCCGCAACGCTCGCTCCTTGTGTCGTTAAGGTTATCGAAAATTGAATGGGTGCCGACGACTCGCTTACGTTTACGCGTCCGATGGCCCGCCGTATTAATGCTTCATTAGCCGTAATCCTTGCGACGAAGTTATGACAGCCTCTGACTTTTGTGGCGTACTCACGAGCGATCCGCGGCTCGCCGCCCATGCGCTCGCCCCCGCGCCGGTGTGGCTGTGGAGCACCGACGGCAGCCGCGTCCTATGGGCCAATCCGACCGCCGCCGTTATTTTCAATGCCGATACGCCCGGCGCCTTGGCTGCGTTGCGATTCGAGCCCGACCACCCGGGTGCCATGCAGATTGCGCGGCTCGCCGGAATGCTGCCGCCCACGGGCGCGCCGCGGCTCGAGCGGCTGCGCGGTTTTGGCGCAAGCCTCGGCGGTCCGTTGATCTGCCTGTGCTCGCGCATCACGCTTGGGAACAACAGCGCCGCTATTCTGGTGCAGTCGACCGAACGCGTCGGCATCGAGCTTGCGCTGCCTGATCGTGCGCGGCGTCTATTGCTTGATCTGCATCAGCCGGCGGCGGCGTTCAGCGCCGACGGCGAGTTGATCGAAGCCACGCGAGAAGCGCACGCACTGCTCGGCGACAAACGCGATCTCGTCGCGCTTGACGCCGCCACACTTGCCCGCGATGCCACGTCGAAGGGGAGGGCGGCCGGCGACATCGGCATAGGCCGCATCGTCCTGCAACGGTTGGGCGCGGGCTCGACTTTTCTGCTCTTGGCCACGTTTGCCGACACGCCGGAACCGCGGCCGGCGTCACCTGCAGCCGGCGAGATCGTTTCCGTGCCGGCACCGCCTACCGCGCCTGATCCGGCTGCGAATGAACTGACGCCGTTGCGACACACCCCGCTCCGCTTCGTGTGGCAGATGGATGCCGCCAGCCGTTTCACGCAAGGCATCCAGGATTTCGCGCGGCTGCTCGGACCGGCGACCGCGGCGGCACTGATCCGCCCCTGGGCTGAAATCGTCGAAGCGTTTGCACTTGGGGCGGCAGGCGCGCAGGTCACCCGCGCGCTCGCAGCGCACGACACCTGGAGCGGTATCGTCCTCGATTGGCCGACCGACGAAGGTGACGCCCGCCTGCCGATCGAGATGTCGGGCCTGCCCGTGTTCGATCGGGATCGCCAATTCGCCGGCTTTCGCGGCTTCGGCATCTGCCGTGACAGGGTGCGCCTCACGGCGATCGAAGCGCGGCGCGCGCAATCCTCGCCGCGACCGTCGCCCCGGCCAAATCCCGCGCCAAGCGAAGAACCGAAGGTCGTGCCCTTCCCCACGGTTCCGTCGCCACCGCGGCCGGAGCCGCCGCCTGAGCCACCGCCCGCGGCCGCCGAATCCGCCGATCCAGTGCCGATGCTCAGCCCAGGCGAGCACAGCGCGTTCCAGGAACTGGCGCGCGAACTCAGCGAGCGTCTCAAGCGCGCGCCCGGCGAGCCCGGGCGCAAGCCGCCTCCGCCGGAGCCGCCCAGCGAACCTTTTCTCGCACCCGCGCCAGCCGAACCGCCGCGCATCGCCCGCACCGGCGATGCAGCGCGGCCGTTTCTCGACCGGCTTCCCGCCGGTATCTTGGTCTATCGGCTGAACAATTTGCTTTACGCCAACAGATCTTTTCTGGCGTGGACGGGCTATGAATCGCTTGGCGCGCTTGCAGATGCCGGCGGTTTCGACCGTCTCTTCACCGGCTCCGAGGACGATTCACTCCCGAAGGATACGGGCACCGGTACCCCGAACAATCCCAAGCCGCTGACCATCACCACGGCCGATGGCAGGCAACGCACGATCCAGGGCCGCCTTTTCAGCACCGCCTGGAATGACCAAAGCGCGCTGGTGCTGATGATCGACACGGAAGCCGGCGCCGACGATCAGCGGGCTCGCGCCGCCGAAGCCTCCCTGCGCCGGCTGCAAGCGGAAAATCGGAATCTCAAGTCTATTCTCGACACCGCGACCGACGGCGTCATCGTGCTCGATCGCGCCGGCCGCATTCTCTCGGCCAACCGCAGCGCCGAGGCGCTATTCGGCTATGGAGCCGCCGCGCTCACCGAATTGTCCCTTGGCGACCTGCTGGCGCCGGAGAGCCGCCGCGGGATGCTCGACCACCTGCAACAGCACGCGAAGGCCACCGGCGCGGGCATGCTCGACGCCGGCCGCGAGGCGATCGGCCGGGTGCGCCAAGGCGGCCTGGTGCCGCTCTACATCACCTTGGGACGTATCGACGACGGCGAAAAGCTGTGCGCGGTAATCCGCGATCTCACCACTTTCAAGCGGAGCGAAGAAGAGCTGATCAACGCGCGCCAGGAAGCCGAGAAGGCATCCACCGCCAAGTCCGAATTCCTCGCCAAGATCAGTCACGAGATCCGCACCCCGCTCAATGCCATTATCGGCTTCTCCGAAGTGATGATCGATGAGCGCTTCGGCCCCTTGGGCAACGATCGCTACGGACAATATCTCAAGGACATTCACGCCTCCGGCAGCCACTTGCTTTCACTGCTCAACGACCTGCTCGACCTGTCCAAGATCGAAGCCGGCAAACTCGATCTCACTTTCGTCAGCGTCAATCTCAATGACCTCGTGGCGCAATGCGTCGCCATCATGCAGCAAGAGGCGAATCGCGAGCGCGTCATCATCCGCACGTCGCTCCCGACAAGCCTGCCGCCGATCGTCGCCGATGCGCGGTCGGTGCGGCAGATCGCACTCAACGTTCTGTCCAACTCGATCAAATTCACCGGCGCCGGAGGTCAGGTGATCGTTTCGACCGCCATCGGCGATGACAACGAGGTGGTTTTGCGCGTGCGCGACACCGGCACCGGCATGAGCGAAAAGGAATTGCAGACCGCGCTTGAGCCTTTCCGTCAGATCGCTACCAGCTCGCGCTGGGGCGGCACCGGCCTCGGCCTGCCGATCACCAAGGCGCTGGCCGAAGCCAACCATGCCCGCTTCCGCATCACCAGCCGCGTCGATGACGGCACGCTGGTCGAGGTCACCTTCCCCGCCACCCGTGTGCTGGCGCAGTAGGTCTTTTCCTGCCGGGGAGGGGCTCCAGCGGTCTAACTATTTAATGACTTGTTCATCCCAGACGCCGCGGCAATCCATCTCATATTCGAGACCGCTCACCGGGGGCCGATTGAAGTGCCACGTGAGTCCGGCAGGCGCGGCCCCGCGGCGGACGATCTCGTCGCCAAAGAACGGATGCAGATCGTGCACCGTATAGACTTGCGTGGCAGTCGTATCGGGCCAGCCGAATCCAAGCACTCGCATGCGGTTTTCCATTTGGGCGAGCACATAGATCGCTTTCTCGCGCATCGCATCCAGCGTCGTCTCACCATACCGGACCGTCCGCTCGCGATAGCTGGCGCCACCTTCCATGGCCTCGCCGCTACCCGAAATGACGAAGGACGGTGCCGCGGATGAGTCCGGGACCGTAAACGAGAAAGCATAGAAGGACGGCTCCGGGGGTGGATTGATCTCCGGGCAGACATTGCTACGCGCAACCGGATTAGTCGTGCCGTCGAACAGCTTCCACGCCGTCAATGTGGTGACGTAATGCCGATTGAAATCGGTAAATCCTTGCTCGGAGAAGGGCGCCGGCGATCTCAATTCGCAGGCGCAGAACGAAGTGGCGGGCCGGCCGATGTCCCGCAGGAAGGATTCAATCCGGCGAAACCCTTCCGCGAGCGGCACGGGGTTCATGAACCGCACCCGCCGGATAGCATAGCCGGGCATCGCGGCCACACCGGCCGAATATTGAAACACGCCATTGATAAAGCGGTAGCCGCCGGCCGGAAATTCACTCGTCTGCATCATTATAGCCCCAAAAAAAGCGTGTGGTACGTGCCCAGTGAGAGGAAATGCGAAGGGGTCAGGAAAGCCCCATATAGGCTTCGCGAATGGCCGGATCGGCGGCGAGATTGGCGGCCTCTCCCGACATCGTGATGCGGCCCCGATCCATAACAAAGGCGCGTTGCGCGAATTCAAGGGCAATCACCACGTCCTGCTCGACCAAAAGGATCGCAACGCCCTCTTTATTGATGATGCGCAGGCTTTCGACCAACTGTTCGGCGATGCGCGGAGACAATCCGAGCGACAACTCGTCGATCAATAGAAGGCTTGGCCGGCCCATCAGTGCGCGCCCAATGGCGCACATCTGCTGCTCACCGCCGGACAGCGTGCCGGCGTCCTGCCGGCGCCGCTCGGCCAATACGGGAAAGATGGAATAGATGCGGTCGAGATCGCGGGGCACCTCGTCGGCATCAGTGCGCAGATAAGCGCCCATCAACAAATTGTCGCGCACGCTCATGGCGCGGAACAGCCGGCGTCCTTCGGGAACGTGCGCCACACCCGCGGCGACGAAGTCCGCCGGACGGGCGTTCGTCATGTCACGCCCGTCCAGCCGAAAAATGTTTGCGCGGACCGGCAGCAGACCGGAAACACAGCGCATGAAGGTGGTCTTGCCGGCGCCGTTGGAGCCCACGAGGCAAACCACTTCGCTCGGTTGGATATTGATCGTGACCTCCCATAACACCTGCACGTCGCCGTAACCGGCGGCGAGATGCTCGACTTCCAGCTTGAACGCCGCGCTCATGGCTGTTTCTCCATGGACGCAGCGTACCGGGGGCCGAGGTAGGCTTCGACGACAGCGCGATTATCCATCACGACGTCCGGCTTGCCCTCCGCGATGAGCTGGCCCTGATGCAAGACGGCGAGCCGCTGCGAAATCGACATCACCACCTTCATCAGATGTTCGACCACGACGATCGTGATCCCGGTTTCGGCAATGTGGCGGATCAGGGCAAGCGCCTCGTCAATTTCCGTCGGGTTTAGGCCCGCATTGACTTCATCGAGCAGGAGAACAGACGGGCGCATGGCCAGTCCCTTGGCGAGCTCGAGCCGTTTGCGCTGGGCAAGGGTAAGCGTTGCGGCGGGCGCCTCCGCCACGCGGTCGAGTTTGGTGAGCCGCAAGAGATCGCGAGTCGCCGCCCGCCCCTGCACCAAATTTTCTGCACCGCCGGCAAAGACGGCGCCGGCCGCGACGTTCTCCGCGACGGTCATGCGGGGGAACGGCTGGACGATCTGGAAGGTGCGGGCGAGCCCCAGGCGCGCGATCTGATATGACTTGTGCCGCGTGATGTCCTGGCCCCGAAAGCGTACCTGGCCGGCCGTTGCCGGATGCACGCCGGTAACGACATTGATCAGCGTCGATTTGCCGGCGCCGTTAGGGCCAATCAGGCCGAGGATTTCGCCCTGGCCGATGGAGAGGGAAACATTATCAACGGCTTTGAGCCCGCCGAATCGGCGCGTGACGCCGGTAAGCGACAACAGCGGCGTCATGGCACAGGCTTCAACGGCTTGAGCCGCCGCTTTACGAGCGAAAGCAGGCCGTTCGGAATGAACAAGACGAGGAGCACAATAATGGCGCCTAGGATGGCTTCATGAATCATGAGGAAATTGCGCCAGACCACTTCCTCGAACACAATGATGATCGCGGCGCCAAGAGCCGGTCCGAACAGCGTTCCAAGCCCGCCGAGCAGGACCATCACGATCGGCTTGATCGATAACATGACGTCGAAGACGTCCGGCGGCTCGATGTAATGGACCCAGGAAGCATAAATCCCGCCGGCCACGCCGACGAAGACTGAAGAAAGCACGAAAGCGGCCGTCTTGTAGCCGTACGTATTGATGCCGAGCATATTGGCGGCATCCTCGCTTTGCTCGATGCATCGCAGACCAAAGCCTAGCTTACTTTTCTGCACCACGATGGCGGCCCCTACGCAAACGGCGGCCAACAGCAGCATGGCGTAGAAAAACAGCTCCGACTGTTGGACGATCCCCAAACGCATGACCGGCAGATTCAGACCCATACCGCCGCCAGTGAAGGCGGGCGCCGAGTTGATCGTCTCGCGCAACACTTCAGCGATCACCAAGCTTGCGATTGCGAAATAATGACCACGCAAATGCAGAATAGCACCGCCGATGAGAGCGGCAAAAATCGCGGCAGTAAGACCGCCAACGCACCAGCTACCGACCATCGGAATGCCGCGCAACTGCAGCATGGCAGAGGCGTAGGCCCCGAGACCGAAGAACGCGGCGGTCGCGAACGACGGGTACCCGGCCAGCCCGCCGATGAAATTCCAGGATTGCGCCAGCACGACGTACATCGCCAGCGTCGTTCCCAGACGCAGCATGTAATTGTCGTGCAGCAGGGGCAGTGCAGCGAAGACGGCGATTCCGATCAGCAGAACGAGCCAGTTTCTCATTCGTAGCCCCGCTTGCCGAGCAGCCCGGTCGGCCGAACGAAGAGCAGGAACAGAAGCAGGATGAAGGCAAGCGTCGTCACATGTTCGGTGCCGAACACCAGCCCGCCAAAGCTTTCAATAAGCCCGAGGGCCAAGCCGCCGACCACAGCGCCGGGAACGCTGCCTAATCCGCCCAGGATGCACACCACGAAGGCGCGAAAGAGAAAGGCCGAAGAGCCGATCGGCGAAATCGGATAAATGATGCTCAGCAGTGCGCCGGCGGCCCCTGCCATGAAAGCGCCGATGCCGAACGTGATGGCGTTGATGCGGCTGATGTCCACTCCCATCAGCGCCGCCGCTTCATGATCCATCCGCACCGCGACGATAGCGCGCCCGATTCGGCTGTTGCGCAGCAACCAATAGAGCAGAATTGTAAGAGCGACGGCCAGAATGGTCGCGGCGACGCGGTCGCCTGGCAGATAAACCGGGCCGATCTGGATGGAACCAAGAGGGTGAGCCAAATTGACCTTGCGGTAATCCGCCGTAAAAGCGGCCAGCATGGCGTTGTTGAGGATGAGATTGAGCCCGAAGGTAAGCGTAAGAGTGATCAACACGGGCGCGGTGATGACGCGATTGATGACGCTCGCCTGTAGCGCGTACCCGATCAGGAATAGAACCACCCCGCAGGGAATGAGGGCAACGAAGGGGTGAATGCCGCCATAGACATAAGCGAAGTAAGCAATATAGGCGCCGAGCACGATGAACGAGCCGTGCAACATGTTGATGACATTGAGCACGCCCCACACGAGCGAGAAACCAACGGCGATGCAGGCATAGAGGCCGCCGAGAACGATTCCGTTGGCCAATATCTGTAAGTAGATCATGTCGCCCCGATCGCCCTCTCGGCAGCAACGCCAAAAGCTGCCGAGAGAGATTCGATCCCTTTGGAGATTTACACACTGCCGAACTTGAAGTCGGCTTGCTTGACGGCTGCCGGATAGATGACCATCGGCTTGGCGTTCTGAATCTGGAAGACCGGCGGCTCCAGAGAGGTGATCTGTCCAGTGGGGCCAAATTTTACGTGCCCATAGAAAGTCACCACGTCGAGGGACGCTAGTGCGTCACGAACTTTTTTCCGATCGATCGAATTGGCCGCCTCGATAGCAAGCTGGAAGATCGCGCCGGCCGCAGCGGCGGACGCTTCGGCATAATCCGGAATGTGACCGTATTTCTTGCGCCAGAGCTCGTTGAAGGCCTGCGTGGTGCCGAAGATGTCCTTGCCTTGATAGCGCACCGCCGGATGCCACCATGATGCGCTCGATACGTTTTCGGCGAGGCGGCCCGTCGCATCGATGAACTCTTTATAGGCCGGCCCGGCGATCATCGAGAGAACCGGCGGCTTGAGCCCGAGATCGTTCATCTGCTTACGGATGAGGATGAGGTCGTTGATGTAGCCGGTGGCGAATACCCAGTCGGGCGAATGCACGCGCATCTCCGTGATCGCGGAGCTGTGGTCCATTGTCCCGATGGCGTAGCGCTCGAGGCGCACGATCTGTAATCCGCGCTTCTTGGCCGACTTTTCCAATTCCTGAGCGATCGCCAACGGAAACAGATCGTTGCGTGCGAGAATGGCGACTTTTTTGATTGCCGGGTTCTTGGAAACGATGTTCGCCAGCGGCTCGGTCAACGTATCGTTCGGCGTGAACGTGCCGAACAGATATTTATATCCCTGGTCGTACACCTGGACCGATGACGCGGCGGCGGCAATGGTCGGCACGCCATATTTTTCCGACACGCCGCTGGCGGCCTTCGCCGCGCCCGAGCCGAAGGCCGCGAACAGGAAATTCACTTTATCGTCGGTGATCAGTCTCTCGGCCGATTGCACGGCGCGCGGCGTATTGGAGGCATAGTCGGTGTAGACGATCTCCACCTTGTAGCTCTTGCCGCCCGCCTTGATGCCGCCCTTTGCGTTCGCGGTCTCAGCCCAGAGATCATAGCCGTGGCGCTGCTTCGTTGCCTCGGGAGACAAGGCGCCGGTCAGCGGCAACGGCGCCCCGAACTTGATGACATCGGCGTCAGCGGCCACAGCCGAGCCGGGCCGGACGCCCAGGGCCGCAAGGGTTGCGAAGCCGGCGGCATTCAACATCAAAGAACGTCGATTCATTTCATTCCTCCTGCATGGGATTCAGGCGGGTTGCGGTTCAACTGATTGTCTATCAGCAGCGGGCCCCGCGCAGATCGCACCGAGCGGCGACGGCGTGCCAGATGAGGCTTCCCCCCGAGTTGCGGATCCCTGAATGGCCGCGAGCGTTAGATGCAGCGGCACGACCGGTCAGGCTTCTTCGTTGTTCACTTATCATGGGAGAAAATCACACTTGATAATAGTGCATTTTTGCAACTTACTGTTGCCTAAACGGAAACCATCCCCATCACGCAGCCGGCTGGACGCCGCCCGGATGCACGGCGGATTTGGAGCGCCGGTGAAAATCACGAAGCAATATATTGCCCGCCATTGGCGGTGAGCGTCGAGCCGGTGATAAATCCAGCCTCTTCGGAAGCGAGGAACACCACGCAGCGCGCGATCTCCTCCGGCTCGCCCAATCGGCCAAGCGGAATCTGCGGCAGCACATTCTTCTCGAGAACGTCTTTCGGCACCGCCCGCACCATCTCAGTGTTGATGTAACCCGGACAGATGGCGTTCACGGTGATGCCGGCACGCGCACCTTCCTGCGCCAGCGCCTTGGTGAAGCCGAGTTCACCGGCCTTAGCCGCCGAATAGTTGACCTGGCCCATCTGGCCCTTCTGGCCATTGATGGAGGATATATTGACGATACGGCCGAACCGGCGCTCGCGCATTCCGCCCCAGACCTGCCGTGTCATGTTGAACAACGAACCGAGATTGGTGTTCACCACCTCGTGCCACTGCTCAGGCTGCATGCGGTGGAACATGGCATCGCGGGTGATACCGGCGTTGTTGACCAGCACCTCGATCGGCCCGATTTCCGCCTCGACTTTCTTCACGCCCTCGGCACATGTCTCGAAGGAGGCGACATTCCATTTGAACACCGGAATGCCGATCTCGTCTTTGAATTTCTGCGCGGCCTCGTCATTGCCGCCGTAGTTCGCCACAACCTGATAGCCAGCCTTCTTCAGCGCTTTACAAATCGCCGCACCGATGCCGCGAGTACCGCCGGTGACCAACGCAACGCGACCCATTTGTCGTCCCCTCCCAAGGACCTTTCGTCGTGCGCCAGCATTTTTGTTTCGCCGGCCAACACTGGGCCGGCAATGCACACAATCTTCGCGGCAGCTTAAAGACGTCCGCGGCCGGGCCTTCTCCCGCCGAGCGTCCCTCGACACCCAAGCCATTGTGGCTTCGGCGCGCAGGCGAGACAAGTCAGGCCACCACGAAGGATCGGCTTTGCGTTACCGGGTTAACGCTCGACGCACATCGCGATGCCCATCCCGCCGCCAATGCAAAGTGTGGCCAAGCCCTTCTTGGCGTTTCGCTTTTGCATCTCGTGCAGCAGCGTGACCAGGACGCGGGCGCCGGAGGCGCCGATCGGATGACCAATGGCGATGGCGCCGCCATTGACGTTGACCTTGGAGGTATCCCAGCCGAGATCCTTGTTGACCGCGCAAGCTTGCGCGGCGAAGGCTTCATTGGCTTCGACCAAATCGAGATCATCGGTCTTCCAGCCGGCCTTCTTGAGCGCGGCGCGCGAGGCGGGAATCGGGCCGGTACCCATGATGGCCGGATCGACACCGGCTTGCGCCCAGGACACGACGCGCGCGAGCGGGGTGTGGCCAAGCTTGGCGGCCTCGCTCGCCTTCATCAGCACCACCGCAGCGGCGCCGTCATTGATCCCCGAGGCGCTGGCCGCGGTCACGGTGCCTTCCTTGTCGAAGGCGGGCCTGAGCTTCGAAATTGACTCCAGCGTCACGCCGGCTTTGGGATACTCGTCGGTATCGACTACCGTCTCGCCTTTGCGCGTCTTGACCGTGACCGGCGCAATCTCGTCCTTGAATCTGCCGGCCTTCATGGCGGCTTCGGCTTTATTCTGCGAGCCGACGGCAAACTCGTCCTGCTGCTGCCGCGTAATCTGCCATTGTTTGGCGACGTTCTCGGCCGTATTGCCCATGTGATAGCCGTTGAACGCGTCCCAGAGCCCGTCTTTGATCATGGTGTCGATCATCTCGAACGAACCCATCTTCACGCCGCCGCGTAGATGCTGACAGTGCGGCGCCATGCTCATCGATTCCTGGCCGCCTGCCACGACGATCTCGCTGTCGCCGTTGAGAATCGCTTGATAGCCGAGCGCCACCGCGCGCAAGCCCGAGCCGCATAGCTGGTTCACACCCCAAGCGGGGCTCTCCACCGGGATGCCGGCCGCGATGGATGCTTGCCGCGCCGGATTCTGTCCCTGCCCGGCGGTGAGAATCTGGCCCATGATGACTTCGCTGACGCGTTCGCCCGGAACGCCCGCGCGCTCTAAAGCAGCATGGATGGCGGTCTTGCCGAGTTCATGAGCCGGCAAGTTGGCAAATGCCCCGTTGAAGGCGCCGACCGGCGTCCGCGCAGCGCTCACGATGACGATATCGTCCTGCATCCGACACTCCTTTGATGGTCACTCGGGGCAAGGCCGTTTTTGGCAGTGCGGTATCCTCCGCGGCACGGGGGAACCTGTCAATAACCGGTGTCTTGCGGATATGCTTGGCAATTGGCCCCTTTTCGCCGGCTCCGCAAGGGCTCCCGGGCCGCGCGCGCCCTCTGCCGCGCCGCCACAAAACGACTCGCCGACGTGGCCGGAATGCGGTTATGCTCACACACCAGGCAGGGGGAAGTTGATTTCATGGCAGAAAACGAAAAAGAACCTGTTACGATCAAGAAATACGCCAACCGGCGCCTCTACAACACCGGCACCTCCACCTATGTGACGCTCGAAGACTTGGCCGCGATGGTGAAGGTCGGCGAGGACTTCATTGTCTACGACGCCAAGACCGGCGAAGACATAACCCGTTCGGTCCTGGCGCAGATCATCTTCGAGCAGGAAAACAAGCAGGGACAGAGCCTGCTGCCGATCACGTTCTTGCGCCAACTCATCCGTTTCTACGGCGACAGCATGCAAATGCTGCTGCCGCGTTATCTCGAAGCCTCGATCGAGAGCTTCACGCGCGAACAAGGTAAATTCCGCGAGCAAATGGCGCAGGCGTTCGGCGTCGGCAGCTTCGGCCCGCTAGAAGATCAAGTGCGCCGGAACATGGAGATGTTCGAGAAGACTTTCGCCATGTTCACGCCGTTCGCCCCCGGCCAGGCCAAACCAGCCAGCGAAAAGCCACCACAGCGTGGCGGCACGTCGAGCGAAATGGACGAATTAAAACGGCAACTCGAAGAAATGCAGAAACGCCTCGACCGCCTCAGCAGCAAAAATGAATAAAGGCGGCCGCTCAGCCGTTCACCGCATGGCCCGGGCCGAAGCGCCGCACCCGCTCGCTCGCGGCGAGCCCGATCACCGCGCCTTGCAGGTAATCGCAGCCCCACTGCGATAGAAGCGCCGCCGCCGCCTGGTCCTGCACCCATTCGGCAACGACCTTCAGCTTCAGCCTGCGCGCCAAGTCGATCAGCGTACGGACAAATGCGGAATCGTCTTCCGACCTGACGATATCCTGCACGAAGGCGCCGTCTATCTTCACGATATCCACGCTCAACTTGCGCAAGTTACGAAATGAAGTGTTGCCTGCACCGAAATCGTCGATAGCGATGCGGCAGCCGAGGTCCTTTACGCGCATGACGAAGCCGCGCGCGTCGTCGACGTTTTGGATCGCCGCGGTCTCGGTGATCTCGACAATGAGCCGCTCGGCAGCGGCACGGTTCTCACGCAGGAGCGCAACGAGCCCGCTCCACCAGTCCGGATCGACGGTCGATGCGGGCGATACATTGATGCTGAGAGTGAGTTCGGGCTCGACGGTCAGTTCCTCGACCGCCAACTCGAGCACACGGTGGTCAAGCATGCGCACGAGCCCCAGCCGTTCAGCAACCGGCACGATTTCGTTCGCCTGCGCAATCCGCCCGTCGGCGCGGTTGACCCGCATCAGGCATTCATAGAACGCAAGCCGCCCGTTCTTCGCCTCGACCACCGGCTCGTAAGCGATCGCAACGCGTCGCTCGTTGAGCGCCGCGCAGATCTCGTCGGTGGCGCGCAGGCTGTCTCGCCGCATGGCCTCGCGCTCGAGGCTCGGCCGGTAAGCATGGAACGAGCCAGGCCGCTTGTCCCGCGCGCTGTGCAAGGCGTCCTCAGCGCGGCTGAGAATCTCCGGCACCGAGCGGGCGTGGCGCGGTGCAGTTACCCCGCCGATGGACACCGTCACTGCTACCGGCCCGGCCTCCGTCGCGATCGTCTCGTCACGCACAGCGGCAAGCAGCCGCTCGGCCGCGACCTTCAACTCGTCGGGTGTGCAGCGGGTTAGAATAACGCCGAACTTGTTGCCGGAAACGCGGCCGAAATGATCCTTGCCGCGCAACCGCTCACGGATACGCTTGGCCACCTTCGCAATGATCTCGTCGGTCGCATCGAAGCCGTAGGCATCATTGAACTGGCCGAGGTGATCAATGGCGATCAAGAGAAAGCCGCAGGAGGCGCGGAAGCGCACCGCCTCATCAAGCACAGATTGTAGAACTTCCGTCAGATGGCCGCGGTTCATCTCGCCAGTGAGAGGATCGAATTTTGCGAGCCGCAGAAGCTGGAATTCGCGTTCGTGGCGTTCGTTGATCACGCGAACGATCCCGTGCGCCCGTGCGGGTTTGCCGTCGGGCCCAGCGAACCAGCGACCGCTGTCCTCGAGCCAGACCTTCGCGCCCCGCCCTCCGGGACGGCAGAACGCGTATTCGACCCGGTAAGACACGCCGGCGCCGGGGTCGGCTTCCGCCGACTGCTCGATGACGTCGAAACGGCTCTGCCCGCCCTCGGAATCGAGGTGCTGCGCATAGGCGCGACCACTGCCGATGGCGCCCACGTCCCCGAACACATCAGCCGCGTTCGCAGTCCAGATCAAAACATCCGTATCAAGCCGCCATTCGTAGGCAACATCGCCAATCGAGTGGAGAATCGCCGCGGCGTCGGGAACGGGGTGTTCGGGATTGGTCACACGCGCCCCTTTTTGGAACGCCCGGTCCAACGCGGGCGTTGATCGCGGAACGGAGATTGAGGGTTACGCTAAGGAAAATCCTTAAACAATCAGGAAAATCACAGGCCCGAGATGCCGGCACGCCTCTTGCGACTTCAATGGCGGGCAGGGCTTCTGTCCTGAATTGGGACAGTCATCGGATGAGAAGCGAAACCGAACACACCACAATGAACGACGGCAAGAGCCGTGTGCTCGTGCCCGTAGGCTCGACCGCGCCCCACCGCCTTTCACTACATCGCTGCCAATCGGCTTTTCTCGCCCAACTCATCGCCACGCGCGACCAGCTTCCGCAGACCCGGGAGCGGCGCCGCGTCGAACCGGCGCAGGCGGTGAATGCGTATCGCACCGCGGCGACGCTGGCGAATTAGAATTATTATCATCCCACCGAAAACTTGACCGTCGTCCATAAGCCTATGACGGTCACCCGCGGGCTTGACCCGCGGGTCCATGATGAAATTCGACCACAAAAGCCTTACGGTTGAGGCGCGTAGAAGCTCATCATAGATCGCCGGGTCAAGCCGGCGATGACGCGGAGAGTCAGTGCTTATGAAGTCTGGTATTAATAGCCGAGCGCGCAGCCGTCCTTGCGCGGCTCGGAGCCGCCGATCAGCACGCCCCGGTCCCAATCAATCTTGATCGTCTGCGCGCCGCCCCACGGCTGATCCGCGAGGACCACACGATGCCCGCGCCCTTTGAGCCCCTCAATGGTCGCATCCGGCGTCCCGGTCTCGACCACCGTCTCCTCGCCTTCGAAAAAGAAGCGCGGGGAATCGATCGCCTGCTGCACGTCCATGCCAAAATCCAGCATGTTGGTGACGATCTGCACGTGTCCCATCGGCTGGTAATGCGCACCCATGACCCCAAAGCTCATGTCGCAGCGGCCGTCCTTGATCGCCAGTGCCGGAATGATCGTGTGCATCGGCCGCTTCGACGGGCCGAATTCGTTGGGATGTTCTGCTTCGAGCGTGAAGCAATCACCGCGATTATTCAGCAGAATGCCGCTCTTTTCGGTGCAGAGGCCGACGCCGAAGCTCGAATAGAGCGAATTGATGAACGAAACGGCCATGCGGTCGCGATCAACCACGGTCAGATAGACGGTGTCACTGCCCGGCGTCGGCGTGTTCGGCAAATTCGTACGTTTGTTCAGGTCTATGAGAGAGGCGAGCCTCTTGCCGAAGGCCTTGTCGAGCAGATCGGGCACTTTGGCGCGCATGAACGAGGACTCGGCAATATGGGTGTCGCGCACCGCATAACCGAGGCGCGCGGCCTCGAGCACCAGATGAAAGCGCTCCGGGCCGTTCGGATCGAGCGCGGCGAGATCAAAATTCTCCAGGATGTTGAGCATCACCAGCGCGGTGAGGCCCTGCCCATTGGGAGGAATTTCGGCGAGATCGAGCCCGCGATAGCGGGTGGCGATCGGCGTAACCACCTCGCCGCCATGGCCGGCGAAATCCGCAGCCGTCAGGAACGAGCCGCGCGCCGCGGCAGTCGCCGCCATCTCCTCGCCGATCTCGCCTTCGTAGAAGCCGCGCGCGCCTTTTGCGGCGATTGTCTTCAGCGTCTGCGCAAGGGCCGGAAAGCGGATGACGTCACCTTCCTTCGGCGCCTTGCCGTCGAACAGATAATGCCTCGACGCGCCCGGATCGGCCTTGAGTTTGGCGACGTGCCGCGACCAGTCCCAGGCGACGCGAGCCGCGATCGGAAAGCCGCCTTCCGCATATTTGATCGCCTGCGCCAGCGCGCGGTCGAGGCCAAAACGGCCGTGCGCCTTCAGGATGTCCTCCCAGGCCGCAATCGAACCCGGCACGGTGACGGCGTGAATGGAGCCGCCGATTTCACGCATGCCCTTCGTACGGAGTGCCTCGGCGGAAGCCTTGGCGCCGGCGCGCCCGCAGCCATTATAGCCCCAGACCGGCTTTCCGGGCTGCGACACGAGCGTGAAGCAATCGCCCCCGATGCCGGTCATGTGCGGCTCGACCACGCAAAGCACCGCGACCGCGGCCACGGCGGCGTCCGCCGCGCTGCCACCGGCACGTAAGGCATCGATAGCCGCGAGCGTTGCGAGAGGATGCGACGTCGCCGCCATGCCCTCGCAGGCGATCACCGGCGAGCGGCCGGGCAACTGGAAATCACGGCTCATGGGTAATTGTCAGGGTGCGTTCAAGCTGTTTTCGACCGTAAGATCGCGCTGGGCCGAGCGCAAGCTCACAGCAAAACCGCCGAGGACGTCGACGAAGCTGATGACGAGGAGGATGAAGAAAGTCGCCGTCGCAGCCCGCGGCACCAGCAGGAACTCGACCAGAAAGGCAAGAAAGACGAGCAACGACAGGCCGTGATCGAGCACCGTGCGCAGGCCGATGCGGGTCGATTTCATCATTTCGCCGAACAGCAGGAGGACGGAAAACGCGACCAGCATGTCGCCCGGCGACATGGTCCATTCGGCGCTGGAAATCATGTGCACTTGCGAAGCCGGTGCGGTCCAGCTTACGCCCGGCATGATGAAGGCGATGATGTTGTAGATCGCGAACGGGATCAGCAGCAGCGGAAAGGCAATCAAGTACACGATGTCCTCCGCTGCCGGCGCTCGGCTTTAGGCTTCGGTCTTCACCTTCAGCACCTGCCGCCCCTTGTACATTCCCGTCTTCAGATCGATGTGGTGAGGACGACGCAATTCACCGGAATCCTTGTCCTCGACGTAAGCAGGCCGCTTCAGCGCATCGGCGGACCGGCGCATGCCGCGGCGTGACGGCGAAGTTTTCTTTTTCGGCACAGCCATGGGAACGAACTCCTGAAAGCGGGAAATCTCGGTTTGGGCCGGGCTTATAATGGATGGCCCGGTACATGGCTAGTGCTTACGCAAGCAAGCCGTGACCGCCGCCGGCGCGCGGGCGGCGCGGGCAATATAGAGCCGCTCGAGCCGGCGTAAGCCCGCATCCGGACGCCTGGCGTTGCGCTCGTGCGGGTTGGGCAGCACAGCCGCCAAAAGCGCGGCCTCCCTATGGCTGAGGTGGCGCGCCGACTTGCCGAAAGCGTATCGGGCGCCCGCTTCGGCGCCGAATTGCCCGCTCGGGCCCCATTCGGCGATGTTGAGATAGAGCTCGAGAATGCGCCGCTTCGACAGCACCAAGTCGATCCAGAGCGCCAACGGAAACTCGAGCGCTTTGCGGACATAACTGCGGCTCTGCCACAGGAACAGGTTCTTGGCGAGCTGCTGGGTGATGGTCGAGCCGCCGCGCATGTCTTCGAGGCTGTCGGCGTCTTCAATTGCATCCTGGATCTGATTGAAATCGACGCCATAGTGGCTGCAAAAGCGGCCGTCCTCGGCCACGATCACCGCCCGGGCGAGG
>DASTWX010000282.1:0-8019 GCA_035765795.1 Pseudolabrys sp.
TTCAGGAACTTCAAATCGAAAAGCGGCACTAGAACCATAAACTTGGTAGTGCCCCTTTGCTTCCGAAGTTCGTGTCAGAGCTGGCTGCCATGTCTCACGAACTTCGGAAGCGAGGCACTAGTAACGGCTACAGCGGGGCAATAACCCCCAGTCCCCCGGTAATATTTGCCCAGTATATGGTTAGCGGCGGGTTAACGATTATGTTTTTGGGATGGCGCGACCAAGGCGAAACGGCCTGTTACACCAAGTATGCTAGCTCCTGACCCGGTTCGATGTCTCGGTCTTAGAGTCTGGCCGGAAATGAATTCTGAGAACTCAAGGCGTTACAATACGCCCCGTCATGCCCGGCCACGTCATCGAATTGACTCGCGGCATTTCCGGCCAGACTCTTGGGAGAGTCGAAAAGGTTTCATCCGCGACGGTCGACTTCAGGACGCCGCGCGCGCGACAACAATCGCCGTGTCCTTGCTCCTGCCGCGCCTCAGCACATGCTGCTGCCCGCAAAAGGGGCAACGCACTTGCGCACGGGGACGGGCGAGGGCGGCGAGCGTGGCGTCGTCTGTTACAACGACGAAACTGTCGTCGACCGGACACTGATAGCGCAACGCGCCAAGCGGACGCGGTTCCGCCTCGATCCAGTTCAGCACGCCGGTGCGATAGTCCGGCGCACCGCTCTCATCATTTGCGATTGTCATTGGGAACCCTGGTTTGTCGCACGCTGGGCCGTTAACTCATCCTGTTGGCTGTGGTTCCGGAATAAGGTGCAGGGCAGCACTGCGCCCGTGCTCTTGACTTGACGCCGTAATCTTACGCAGCCGATCAGGTGTCCAAATGCGGCAATACGTGCCGGCCATCCGGCCCAAGCGGTAGCGGCTCCACGTGCGTCACCGTGGAGAGGGCGAGATCGCCGTAGAGATGGGGGAAGAGCGCGCCGCCGCGTGAGGGCTCCCATTTCAGCGCGTCTCCGAGTCGATCGGATTCAACGGCTATGAGCAGCAGATCGGCTTGGCCGCCGAAATGCTTGGCGGCGGTTTCTGCCACCTGGTCGGCCGTGGAGAAATGGATGAAGCCGTCGTGCCGATCGACGGCAGCGCCTTGGAAAACACCGGTACGTTCGGCCTCGCCCCACAGCATGGCCGGGCAGATCTTGTAGATTTTCATTCAAGTGCTTCGGTGTGCAGGCTTGCAAGCTGCCTGACGGCGTTGCGCTCGCCGACGATAATCGGCTCCGTCCAATAGCGCAAATCGAGCATGCCGTCCGGCCCCCGATCCGGGGTGAAGGCTTGCATGGGCCGCCAGGCGCCGCCGGCTTGATGCAGTATTATGCTCCCGGCGGCCTCGATCAGAACAACGCCCGCGGCGACGTCCCAGATGTTCGGCGCCGAAAATCGCGCAACGTCGAGGGAGCCCGCCGCCACCATGGCGCACTCGAAGGCGGCCGAGCCGACGGTGCGCGTATCCCAGAATTCGCTTTCGCGGCCGGAGCGCGGCACACCGGCGAGACGGCGGCGCACGCCGGGGTTTGCCGGCGCAACCACATCCTCGTCGTCGAAACGCAACCGGTCACCGCGCTTGGCATGGTAGACGCCCGGGCGCAGATTGTGACTTGCCGACACCCAAATCGCACCGGCGAGTGCCCGCCCGCGATGGAGGACGCCGATAGAGGCAGCGAAGATCGGCAGTCCGTTCACGAAATTCGCGGTGCCGTCGATCGGATCGATCGCCCAGACGATATCGTGGCCGCGGTTCGGACGTTCATTCGATTCCTCGCCGATAATATCGTGGTCGGGAAAACGAGCCGCGAGCTTGGCGCGGATCAACGCCTCCACCCGATCATCAACGACCGATACCGGATCGCTCCACAGTGGGGCGTCATCTCTCGGCTTGTAGCGGACGGAAGCGGGGCTGCTGAACGCGGCTATTATTTGCGTGCCGGCGAGCCCCGCAAGCTCGGCTGCAAACCGTTCGATGGCCGCGAGCTCGGCTGCGGGAATATCGCCCACTGTCCTCTCCATCGTCATTCCGGCCGAGCGTGAGCGAGGGCCGGAATCCATAATCCCGGCGGTGCTTATAGAGGAATTGTGTCGGACTGCGTAAACCTTGACCCGTCACCCTGAGGTGTTCGGTGCGGAACGCGCCGAACCTCGAAGGGCGACGGCCGAAGCCGTTCACCCTTCGAGGGCTTCGCTTCGCGAAGCCGCCTCAGGGTGACGGAGAGAGGTTTCATCCGCGGCGGGTCTGCTATGCCGATGGCCAACTCAGGATGACGAATGGGTCAATGCTTTCGAAGCCAGGTATAGCGGAGTTACGGATTCCGGGCTCATGCGCTTACACGCATGCCCCGACACTATCGAGGAATTGCGTGCTGCTTCACGCCGCCCCGCGCAATTCGGCACCCCCGGCGGGCGGAATGGGTGCGCCGTCGGCGGCATATTCGTTGAGCTTGTTGCGCAACGTGCGGATCGAGATCCCGAGGATGTTAGCGGCGTGCGTGCGGTTGCCCAGACAGTGCTTGAGCGTCTCTAAGATCAAATCGCGCTCGACCTCGGCCACGGTACGGCCCACGAGATTGCGGGTGACCTGCTCGGCCGCCATCGCGGCGTGCGCCGCGGCGTCAGGCGTACGCAATTGGTCGAGGCGGTTGCCGTCCGGCGTGAGAATGCCGTCGATTCCGATCTCCGGTCCGCTCGACAACAGCACCGCGCGATGCAGCGTGTTCTCCAGCTCGCGCACGTTGCCGGGCCAACGGTGCAGCCCGAGTGCGCGGCGCGCTTCCGCGGACAATGGGCGTACCGGCAGGCTGTTCACCTCGGCGTACTTCTTGATGAAGTATTCCGCCAACTCGCCGATGTCCGCCGGACGCTGCCGCAGCGGCGGGATTTTCAAATTCACCACATTGAGACGGAAGAGCAGGTCCTCGCGGAATTTGCCCTCGCGCACGGCCTCGGCCAGGTTGCGGTTCGACGTGGCGAGAATGCGGATATCGACCGGCACCGGCCGCGTGCCGCCGAGACGGTCGATCACGCGCTCCTGGATGGCGCGCAGGAGCTTGGCCTGCAAGCGCACGTCCATCTCCGATATCTCGTCGAGCAGCAGGGTGCCGCCGTTGGCCTCCTCGAACTTACCGATGCGGCGGGCAAGGGCGCCGGTGAACGCGCCTTTCTCGTGGCCGAACAACTCGGATTCGAGGAGATTTTCCGGAATGGCCGCGCAGTTGACGCTGATGAAGGGCTTTTTTGCTCGCTGCGAGCGCGAATGCACGTAGCGCGCCAGCACTTCCTTGCCGGTGCCGCTTTCGCCGGTAATCAGCACCGAGGCATGGGAGCCGGCGATCTGGGTTGCGAGCTTGACGACCTGCGCCATGGCTTCGTCGCGATAAATCAGCTCGCGGTGGTCATCGGCGACAGCGGCGAGTACCGCTGCGATGAGGTCGGGATCGGGCGGAAGCGGGATGTATTCTTTCGCACCGGCATGGATGGCGGCAACCGCGGCGCGGGCATCGTTACTGGTGCCGCAGGCGGCCACCGGCACATGGATGCGTTCGGCATCGAGCCGCGCGATCAGGTCGCGAATGTCGAGCGTCACATCGACCATCAGCAGGTCGGCGCCGCGGCCGGAGCGCAACACGGCCAATGCTTGTGCGTTGCTATCGGCATGCGTGACGCTCGCGCCCTTATCCATGGCGAGCTTGGTGGCGGCGGTGAGTTGGCCGTCGAGCGAGCCGACGATTAAGAGGCGCATGAGATTTCACTCCGAGATTTTTTGTCATTCCGGGGCGCCGCGAAGCGGCGAGCCCGGAATCCATACTCCGTACCCGGGGTTATGGATTCCGGGTCCGGCCCGGAGCCTGCCATCGGGCCGGCCGAAGAGGGCCGGACCCGTTGGGGCCGTCCCGGAATGACGAAAGAAGAGAGGACGGAGGGCATCGTCATCAATTCCGTTCCGCCTTGATGATTTCCGTCATGGTCACGCCGAGCTTGTCTTCGACCAGCACGACCTCGCCGCGCGCGACCAGCCGGTTATTGACGTAGATATCGATGGCTTCGCCGACTTTGCGGTCGAGCTCGATCACCGCGCCGGGACCGAGATTGAGCAGGTCGACGACCTCCATCCGCGCGCGGCCGAGCACCGCCGAGACTTGAACAGGCACATCGAATACAGCTTCCAGGTCGGCGGCCCCATGGCTGCCGTGATCGGCTTCGGGGGCAAGCGTCCCGCTCTCTTCGATGCTCGGCACGCCGGCCGCATCGAGATCGGGGAGCGGCAGCTCGCGGTTTTCGCTCTCACTCATGGCATGGTCTCCGGACCCCTTTTCGTTCATATTCATGGTGCGGCAAACAACGAACGGTATCCGTCACCCTGAGGTGGTCGCCGAAGGCGATCCTCGAAGGGCGACGGCCCCGGCCGTTCATCCTTCGAGGCTCGCGCGCGAAGGAGCGCGCTCGCGCCTCAGGATGACGGAGAAGCGCTTTCCGCAGCGGGTCGGCTTTGCCGGGAGCCAATTCAGGATGCATCTGTGTCCTCGATCGCGGCGGTGCGGGCGGCGATGTAGCGGCCGACCGCTTCGTCGATGCTGGCGCGCACCGCTGTTTGGTCGCGGTTTACTCCGCCGTCGGCCCATTCGATGCGGCAGTCGCCCGCCGCCAGACGCGTATCCGCCTGCACCACCAGGCGGCCTTCGAAGCCGCGCGCTTGGGCGATTTGGGTGAGCTTCTCCTCGGCCGCTTCGTAAATATCGGGGCCGACGCGCACCACCACGTGCGGGGCGCTGACCAGATGGCGGAAGCATTCGGTGGCGAGGGCGGAAATCTCGGCCAGCGGCTCGCGCGCGATCAGCTCCGGTGCGAGCTTGGCGGCGACCGCCACCGCGACTTCGACCGCTTCGATCTCGAGCCGAGTCTCGATGCCGGCGAGCGCATCGTCGAGACGCTTCATGCCGTCGGCGATCACGCCGAGCATGGTGGCCACGTGTTGCGCCGTTTCGCTGGCGGCCTGCGCCTGGCCGGCGGCGAAACCGTTGCGATAGGCGACCGACTCGGCATCGGCGCGCCGCCGCTCGTACTCGACGAGCGTAATCGTCGGCTTGGCGCCGCCTCCGAAATCCTCATCGAACAGATATTTCGCGGTCGTTTTCATCTTCGTATCAGTAAATCAGTTCTTCATCGCCGCGAGCCTTGGCAATGAGAATTTCGCCCTTCGACGCCATGTCTTTAGCAATGTTGACGAGCAAAGCCTGCGCCTCGTCGACATCGCGCAAGCGGACCGGCCCCATTGCCTGCATGTCGTCCACCAGCATCTTGGCGGCGCGCGAGGACATGTTGGTGAAGAAGAATTGACGCACCGTCTCGTTCGCGCCCTTGAGCGCGATGGCGAGCTTGTCCTTGTCGATGGCGCGCATCAGTGTCTGCGCGGACCCGGTGTCGAGCTTGACGAGGTCGTCGAAGGTGAACATCAGCGCCTTGATGCGCTCCGCGGATTCGCGATTTTCGCCATCAAGTGCGGTAAGGAAGCGGCTTTCGGTCTGGCGGTCGAAGTTGTTGAAGATTTCCGCCATCACCTCGTGCGCGTCGCGGCGGCGCGTCTGCGACAGGTTGGACATGAATTCGGTGCGCAGCGTTTGTTCGACGCGTTCGATGACCTCCTTCTGCACGGATTCCATCTTCAACATGCGGTTGACCACATCGAGAGACAGGTCTTCCGGCAGGATGGCGAGCACGCGGGCGGCGTGCTCCGGCCGTAGCTTGGAGAGGACGACGGCGACCGTCTGCGGGTATTCGTTCTTGAGATAAGTCGCCAGCACCTCCTCCTGCACGTTGGCGAGCTTTTCCCACATGTTGCGGCCCGCGGGGCCGCGGATTTCGTCCATGATGCCGTGCACGCGCTCGGGCGGCAGGTACTGTGTGAGCAGGCGCTCGGTGGCGTCGTAGGTGCCGAGCAGCGCGCCGGAGGCCGACAGGCGCGAAACGAATTCGAGCAGCAGTTGCTCGACGGAGGCCGCTTCGATGGTGCCGAGCGAGGACATCACGATCGAAATCTCGCGCAGCTCGTCATCGTCGAGCAGGTTGAAGATCGTGCCGCCGTGCCCCTCGCCGAGCGCCAGCATCAGGATGGCCGCGCGCTCCGGGCCGGTCAGCTTGCGGCGGCCTTCGTTGACCTGCTGGCGGCTGGCCAGATCGGAAATGAGCGCGCTGATATCCTCGCGGACCTCGTTGGGCTTGGCCTTGGCGGCATTGGCTGGCGGCATGGCTTACGCGGCGTCCTCGTGCAACCAACTGCGGATGATGGAAACCGTCTCGTGCGGGTTCTTTTCGGCCAGTTCGCCGACCTTTTGCACGGATTGGGCGTGCACCTGGCCCTGCACCTGGGCGATGTCGATCATTGCCGAGGTGCGGTTGGAGATGGCGACCTGCTCTTCGTGGCCGGCCATCGTGGCATCCGGACCGCTGGCGGGAATGGCGGCGGGGTCGGTCTGCATGCCGAGGGCGCCGGCGACACCGGCGATACCGGCGCGACCGGCGGCGGCACTCTCGGGCGTCACGATCCGCCGCACCAGCGGCCGCACCACCAACAACACCACCACCAGGCCGAGCAGCCCCATGATCCCGAGCTCAGTGGCGCGCATGATGTCGTCTTTCGTGAAATTCAGCGCGCTAAGCCAACCCGTCGGCTGATTGATTGCAGGCGGCGTTGGTGGTTGAGCAAAGCGGAGATTGACGACCTCGACCTGATCGCCCCGCTTGGCGTCAAATCCGATGGCCGACCGCACCAGCGCGGCGATGCGGTCGATCTCTTCTTTGGAGCGCGGCGCATAGGCGAGTTGACCCTTGGCATCCTTGCTGTAGATGCCATCCACGAGCACGGCGGCTGAGATACGGCGGATACGGCCTGCCTCGGTGACCTCGGTCTTCGTGGTGTGCGAGATTTCGTAGTTGACGACTTCTTCGGTTTTGCGGGTCTGGTCGTTGTTGGTGACGCCGCCGGTGCCGGTGCCGCCGCTGCCGGGCAGCTCGTTGCCGACGGAAACCGCCCCGCCGGCCTTGCCGGCGCCGGAAGACGACGTCTCCTCACGCGTTTGGCTGGACCGGATCACGCGGCCGTCGGGATCGTACTTGTCCGACGTCTGGGTGACGCGATTCATGTCGAAATCGGCCGTGACCTGGACACGCGCGTGTCCCGCGCCGACCACCGAGTCGACGATCGTCTCTACTTCCTTTCGCAGTCGCGTTTCATAGGCGATCTTGCGCTCGGCGGCGCCTTCCGCGGTGATCGTATCGTCATCTCCGGAGCCGTCGGCGAGCAGCTTGCCCGTCTCGTCCACCACCGAGATGCGCTCGGGCTTCAATCCGGTGACCGCGCTTGCGACCAGGTGGCGAACGGCCCGCACCTGTTGCGCGCTCAGCCTGCCGCGCACCTTGAGCACGATGGAAGCCGACGCTTCGACCTTGTCGCGCGAGAACAGCTGTCGCTGTGGCAGCACCAAGTGCACGCGCGCGGCCTCGACCTGGTCGAGGCTGCGAATGGTGCGCGAAAGCTCGCCCTCCAGCGCGCGCAGGTGATTGATGTTCTGAAGGAAGCTCGTAGCGCCAAGAGCATCCGACTTGTCGAAGATCTCGTAGCCGACGCCGCCCCCTTTGGGCAGGCCGTCCTCGGCGAGGGTCATGCGCAGCCGCGCCACCTTCTCGCGCGGCACCATGATCACGGCGCCGCCGTTCTTCAACTCATAGGGGACGCCCTGACGGTCCAGGCTCTTCAGAATGGAGCCGGAGTCCTCCAGCGTGAGGTCGGTGAACAACGGCACCATTTGCGGCGACGTCATGCGGACCATCAGGAACGCAAAAAAACCGATCAACGCCAAGCTCACCGCAGCCATGGCAGTGAGGCGGGCGGCGCCGAGCGATTTCACGAAATCGAAGAAACCTTGCACCGGCTATCAGCCTCAACCGAGCGGCGCAATCGCCGCCTGACCCGGCAAGATTTGCCCAGTTTAAGGTTAGCGTCCGGTTAATGCGCGGGAGCAAA
>DASTWX010000283.1:0-12219 GCA_035765795.1 Pseudolabrys sp.
CGCTCGTTCCGGCAGTTCTTCAAAAAGACTCTCGCCAGCCATTGCCGCCTCCTGCGAATCGATCATCGCAAGCGAATCACAATCGGCGCCGTATCGGCTATACTCATCGCCGGCCAATGAAAGATTCACAGCCTCTGAGGTGCTCGGCCGAAGGCCGAGCCTCGAAGGGCGGCGGCCCGGGCCGTGCATCCTTCGAGGCTCGCGCGCAATGCAGCGCGCTCGCGCCTCAGGATGACGGATTGAGATTATTCCACCATCGCCATCGCGCGCAGGGCCATGCGTTCGCGCGCGGAAAGCTTTTCACTCGCGCTCTTGAGTTGGCCGCAGGCGGCAAGGATGTCGCGCCCGCGCGGCGTGCGCACCGGCGAGGCGTAGCCGGCGTCGAACACCACTTGCGAGAACTTCTCGATCTGCTCCCAATCGGAGCATTCGTACTGCGAGCCCGGCCAGGGATTGAATGGGATGAGATTGATTTTGGCCGGGATGCCTTTGAGCAGGCGCACCAGCGCCTTGGCGTCGTCGATCGAGTCGTTGACTCCCTTGAGCATGACGTATTCGAAGGTAATGCGCTTGGCGTTCGACAGGCCGGGGTAGCTGCGGCAGGCTTTCATCAAATAGGCGATCGGAAATTTGCGGTTAAGCGGCACGAGCTCGTTCCGCAGGTCGTCGCGGACCGCGTGCAGCGATACCGCCAGCATGCAGCCGATTTCGGCGCCCGCGCGCGAAATGTTGGGTACGACTCCGGAGGTGGAAAGCGTGATGCGGCGCTTGGAGATCCCGATGCCGTCGCCGTCGGCGACGATCAGCAGCGCGTCGCGCACCGCCTCGAAGTTGTAGAGCGGCTCGCCCATGCCCATCATCACGATGTTGGTGATGCAGCGCTTGTCAGTCGGAACGACGCCATCAGCGGGCCGGATGCCGCCCGGCCAGTCGCCGAGCCGGTCCCGCGCCGCCAGCACCTGCCCGACGATCTCGCCGGCTGTTAGGTTGCGTACAAGGCGCTGCGTGCCGGTGTGGCAGAACGAACAATTGAGCGTGCAGCCGACCTGGCTCGACACACACAGCGTTCCGCGGTCGGTGTCGGGGATGTAGACGCACTCGACCTCGTGCGACCGGCCGCTCAACGGGTCGCCGGGCAAGCGCATCAGCCATTTGCGGGTGCCGTCGACGGAAACCTGCTCAGTCACCACCTCCGGCCGATCCAGCGTGACGCGTTCGGCCAGCGCTGTCCGCAACTCCTTCGACAGGCTGGTCATCGTCTCGAATGACGTGAGCCCGCGGAAATAGATCCAGTGCCAGAGCTGCTGTACCCGCATTTTGCGCTGGCCTTCCGGCACGCCGAGCGCCCCGAGAGCGTCCGCGAGTTCAGCCCGGCTGAGCCCGACAAGCGACGGCCGCGCCGGCGCGACGTAGCGCTCGAGCGGCGTCTTTTCGATCGCACCGGGTGCCGGCGCGTGTTGATGGGTCTCGATCGGGGACATGGTCGCGCAAAGACCTAGCATAACAAGCGTGAGACGAGAGGCCAAAGCCGGCCTCCCCGGCCGTCTACATGGTTGCCGCAGCGGCTTGCTGCAATGTCGCGGATTTACAGCAGAGCCGGTTGGTCTTAGGTGTCGCCTGTTATCCCCCTCTTTTGTGATGCCCGACCCATTCAGCACACGCTACGCGGCGCTCGTCGCTGCCGCAAAGATCGACGCCGACCCCGGCCAGGCCGAGGTGGCGCGGCATTTTGCCGACCTGGAGCAGCGGATCGCGCAGCACCGGCTCGCCCGCAAATCTTCCGCCCTCGGCTGGTTGTTCGGCAAACGCGATCGCGCAGAACCGCTCAAGGGCCTTTACGTCTATGGCGAGGTCGGGCGCGGCAAAACCATGTTGATGGACCTGTTCTTCGCAGCGAGCCCTGTGGAGCGCAAGCGCCGCGCCCATTTCCACGAATTCATGGCCGACGTCCATGAACGTGTGCGCACCTTCCGTCACAAGATCAAATACGGCGAGATCACGGGCGAGGACCCGATTCGGTTGACCGCCGATCAGATCGCCGACGAGACGTGGCTCATCTGTTTCGACGAGTTCCATGTCACCGATATTGCCGATGCCATGATCCTCGGTCGCCTGTTCACACGGCTCTTCGAACGCGGGGTGGTGCTGGTTGCCACATCCAATGTGGCGCCGGACGACCTCTACGAAGGCGGGCTCAACCGTGCCCTGTTCGAGCCTTTCATCCGGCTGCTGCACGCGCATGTGGATGCCGTGCGGCTTGCCGCCCGCACCGACTATCGGCTGGAGAAATTCTCCCATGTCTCGGTGTGGTACGTGCCGGCTGACGAAGATGCCGAGGTGGCGCTCGACATGGCTTGGCAGAAGCTCACCGGGCAGCTCGATGCCGAGCCGCGCGATCTCCAGTTGCCCGGCCGCGTGCTGCGGGTGCCGCAAGCCGCCATGGGGGTGGCACGCTTCAGTTTCGCTGAACTGTGCGAACAGCCGCTCGGCGCAAACGATTACCTGCGCTTGGCGCGCGAATTCCACACGCTGATCATCGACAACATCCCGGTGATGGATTTTCCCCAGCGCAATGCCGCCAAGCGGTTCATCATCCTCATAGACACACTCTACGATAACGCGGTGAAGTTGATCGCTTCGGCTGCGGCAGAGCCCGCAGAGCTTTATCTCGCTACTGACGGCTATGAGGCGCACGAATTCAAGCGCACGGCATCCCGGCTGATCGAGATGCGCTCGGATAGCTATTTGGCGCTCCCGCACGGCCCCCGCGCAGTCGAAAACGCAGGCGGCACGGGCGGCATTGTGGAGACGTGAGCGCCAAGTCCGGATGCTTTTCACGTTGTATCATGAGGCGCCCAGCCCCAAGCCACCGCTTCACAAAAAAGCTGGACAGCGGTTCCCAGGTCTGCTGGTATACGGTATAATGTATACACAATGCAGAACCGGGCCTTCAGCCTTGTGGCAGCGCACCAGAGGGGTTAACCACCTCCCGGCCGCATTCCGCGGTTCCCGAGAAAAACCGAGAGTTTTCCCACCATGGCGCGTAAGAAAATTGCTCTGATCGGCGCCGGCCAAATCGGCGGCACCCTTGCACACCTCATCGGCCTCAAGCAGCTTGGCGATGTCGTGATGTTCGACGTTGCGGAAGGCATTCCGCAAGGCAAGGCGCTCGATCTGGTCGAGTCCTCACCGGTCAATGGGTTCGATGCCCAGTTCACCGGTACGAATAGTTACGAGGCAATCGAAGGCGCTGATGTTTGCATCGTCACCGCCGGCGTGCCGCGCAAGCCGGGCATGAGCCGCGATGACCTGCTCGGCATTAATCTCAAGGTGATGGAGCAGGTCGGCGCCGGCATCAAGAAATACGCGCCCAACGCGTTCGTCATCTGCATCACCAATCCGCTCGACGCCATGGTTTGGGCGCTGCAGAAATACAGCGGACTGCCGCAGCAGAAAGTGGTCGGCATGGCGGGCCTGCTCGACTCGGCGCGCTTCCGGTATTTCCTGGCCGACGAGTTCAACGTTTCCGTGCAGGACGTCACCGCCTTCGTCCTCGGCGGCCACGGCGACAGCATGGTGCCGCTGATCCGCTATTCGACCGTTGCCGGCATTCCGGTGCCCGACCTCGTCAAAATGGGCTGGACCACGCAGGCGCGCGTCGATGAGATCATAAAGCGCACCGCCGGGGGCGGCGGCGAGATCGTGGCCCTGCTCAAGACCGGCTCGGCTTTCTACGCGCCGGCGGCCTCCGGCATCGCCATGGCCGAAAGCTACCTACTCGACAAAAAGCGGGTGCTGCCCTGCGCGGCCTGGCTCAACGGCGAATACAAGATCAACGATCTCTATGTCGGCGTGCCGGTCGTGATCGGCGCCAAGGGCGTCGAGCGCATCGTCGAGATCGAGCTCAACGCTCATGAACGCGCAGCGTTCGAAAAGTCCGCGCAAGCGGTGCAGTCGCTGGTCGAGGCGTGCAAGAAAATCGCGCCGAATCTAGGAAATTAAGCGAATGGTGAGTAGCGAATAGCAACTTTCCACTCACTATTCGCAATTCGCTGTTCGCCCCTTTCCAGCCGGAGAGCCTATGAACATCCACGAATACCAAGCCAAAGCGGTGTTGCGCGAATTCGGAGTGCCGGTGCCGTGCGGGGTGCCTGCCTTTACCGTGGAGGAGGCGATCAAGGGTGCCGACGAATTGGGCGGCCCTGTCTGGGTGGTGAAGGCCCAGATCCACGCCGGCGGCCGCGGCAAGGCCGGCGGCGTCAAGGTCGTCAGGTCGGTCGATGACGTGAAGAAAGAATCGGAGCGCATTCTCGGCGCAACGCTCGTCACGCACCAGACCGGCCCGCAAGGCAAGAAGGTCAATCGGCTTTACGTCGAGGAAGGCTCGGCGATCGACCGCGAGTTGTATCTTTCGGCCCTGATCGACCGCGAGACCTCGCGCGTCGCCTTTGTCGTTTCCACCGAAGGCGGCATGGAAATCGAAGAGGTTGCCAAAAAGAATCCAGAGAAAATCCTGACGTTCTCGGTCGATCCGGCGACTGGCATCATGCCGCATCATGCGCGGCGCGTGGCGCAGGCGTTGAAGCTCTCCGGCGATCTCGCCAAGCAGGCCGCCGATCTGCTGCCCAAGCTTTACGCGGCGTTCACTGCCAAGGACATGAGCCTTCTGGAAATCAATCCGTTGGTGGTGACCAAGGACGGGAAGCTCATCTGTCTCGACGCCAAGGTCGGCTTCGATGGTAACGCGCTTTACCGCCACTCGGACGTGGTGGCGCTGCGCGATCTGACCGAAGAAGACGACAAGGAAATCGAGGCGTCGAAGTACGACCTCAATTACATCGCGCTCGACGGCTCGATCGGCTGCATGGTCAACGGCGCCGGCCTCGCCATGGCGACCATGGACATCATCAAGCTCTACGGCATGACGCCGGCGAACTTCCTCGACGTCGGTGGTGGCGCGACCAAGGAGAAGGTCGCCGCGGCGTTCAAGATCATCACCTCCGATCCGAACGTGAAGGGCGTCCTGGTCAATATCTTCGGCGGCATCATGAAATGCGATGTGATCGCCGAAGGGGTAGTGGCGGCGGTCAAAGAAGTCGGATTGCAGGTGCCGCTGGTGGTACGGCTTGAAGGCACCAATGTCGATCTCGGCAAGAAAATCATCGCCGAATCGAAGCTGAACGTGACCTCTGCCGACGACCTCGACGATGCGGCGCAGAAGATCGTGAAGGCCGTAAAGGAAGCTGCCTGATGCCCATCCTCATCGACAACAATACAAAAGTTATTTGCCAGGGCTTCACCGGCAAGAACGGCACCTTCCATTCGCAAGCCGCCATCGCCTATGGCACCAACATGGTCGGCGGCACCTCGCCGGGCAAAGGCGGCGCGATCCATCTCGGCCTGCCAGTGTTCGACACGGTCGCTGAGGCCAAGGAGAAGACCGGCTGCGACGCCAGCGTCATCTACGTACCGCCGGCGGGGGCGGGCGATGCGATCTGCGAATCGATCCAGGCCGAGATCCCGCTCATCGTCTGCATCACCGAAGGCATCCCGGTGATGGACATGGTCAAGGTGAAGCGCGCGCTCTCCGGCTCCAAATCGCGTCTGATCGGGCCGAACTGCCCTGGTGTGATGACCGCCGGCGAATGCAAGATCGGCATCATGCCCGGCAACATCTTCAAGCCGGGCTCTGTCGGCATCGTCTCGCGCTCGGGCACACTCACTTACGAGGCCGTGTTTCAAACCTCCCGGGAAGGTCTGGGCCAGACCACGGCGGTGGGAATCGGCGGCGACCCGGTCAAGGGCACCGAGTTCATCGCCATACTGGAAATGTTTCTGGCCGATCCGAAAACCGAATCCATCGTCATGATCGGCGAAATCGGCGGCTCGGCCGAAGAGGATGCCGCCGAGTTCCTCAAGGACGAGGCCAAACGTGGCCGCAAGAAGCCGATGGTGGGCTTCATAGCCGGCCGCACGGCGCCGCCGGGGCGGCGGATGGGCCATGCCGGCGCGATCATTTCAGGCGGCAAAGGCGACGCGGAGTCGAAGATCGCCGCCATGGAATCGGCCGGTATCGTCGTCTCCCCATCCCCGGCGCGGATCGGAAAGACCCTTGTTCAAGTACTGAAATCCTGATTCAGTCCTTAGCACTTTCGTAGACTTACTGGCGTCATAAATCGGGTTAGAAGGATGCCGCCGTCGGAACCGAGCCCGTTTCGGGTCTTGGGGTCGGCGGAGCGCGGCCATTCTGGCCGCGCCGGCAAAACCGCGCCGAAACAGACGCGCCAGGGAACTCGATTGCCATGTCCCGCCAGGACGCAAATGCCGCCTTCGCCCGTACTTCTTTCCTTTACGGCGGCAACGCCACGTACATCGAAGACCTCTACGGCCGGTACGAGAAAAACCCGGCCGCGGTGGACGCCGAATGGCGGGAATTCTTTCAAGGCTTGAAAGAAGACGCGGCAAGCATCGCGCGCAATGCTCAGGGACCTTCCTGGCAAAAACCCAACTGGCCTTTGACGCCGAACGGCGAACTGGTCGCGGCGCTTGATGGCCAATGGGCCGAAACCGAGAGACGCATCGGCCAAAAAGTCTCCGCCGCCGCGCAGGCGAAGGGCGTCGAACTTTCCTCTGCCGATGTCATGCAGGCGACGCGCGATTCCATCCACGCGCTGATGCTGATCCGCGCTTACCGCATCCGTGGCCATTTTCATGCCAAGCTCGATCCGCTCGGGCTCGAGCCAGAGAAAGACGAAGAAGAACTTGAACCCAGTTCCTACGGCTTTACCGAAGCCGACCTCGACCGCAAGATTTTTCTCGACAACGTGCTCGGCCTCGAATTCGCGTCAATGCACGAGATCGTCGCTATCTTGCGGCGCACCTACTGCCAGACGCTTGGCGTAGAATTCATGCATATCTCGAACGCGGCGCAAAAGGCGTGGATTCAAGAGCGTATCGAGGGACACGATAAGGAGATTACCTTCACCCGTGAAGGCAAGCGCGCCATCCTCAACAAGTTGGTCGAAGCCGAGGGATTCGAAAAATTTCTCGATGTCAAATACACGGGCACCAAGCGTTTCGGTTTGGACGGGGCCGAGTCGCTGATCCCGGCCCTCGAGCAGATCATCAAGCGCGGCGGCAATCTCGGCGTGCAGGAAATCTGCCTCGGCATGTCGCATCGCGGTCGGCTCAACGTGCTCACCCAAGTCATGGGCAAGCCGCATCGCGCGCTCTTTCATGAGTTCAAGGGCGGCTCCGCGACGCCGGAAGAAACCGAAGGCTCCGGCGATGTGAAATATCACCTCGGCGCTTCGTCGGACCGTGAGTTCGACGGCAACAAGGTGCATCTGTCGCTTACCGCCAATCCGTCGCATCTCGAGATCGTCGATCCGGTGACGCTCGGCAAAGTGCGTGCCAAACAGGATCAACACAATGCCTCGCCGGACGAGCGACGGATGGTAATGCCGCTGCTGCTGCACGGCGATGCCGCTTTCGCCGGTCAGGGCGTGGTGGCCGAATGCTTCGGCCTGTCGGACCTCAAGGGCTATCGCACTGGCGGCAGCCTCCATTTCATTGTCAACAACCAGATCGGCTTCACCACGTATCCGCGCTATTCGCGCTCGTCGCCGTATCCGTCCGATGTCGCCAAGATGATCGAGGCGCTTATCTTTCACGTCAACGGCGATGATCCTGAGGCGGTGGTGTTTGCCGCCAAGGTCGCAATCGAATACCGGCAGCAATTCCAGCGGCCGGTGGTCATCGACATGTTTTGTTATCGGCGCTTCGGCCACAACGAAGGCGACGAACCCTCGTTCACCCAGCCGCTGATGTACCGGAAGATCCGGGCGCACCCGACCACGCTGGAAATCTATGCGCAGAAACTAATCGGCGAGGGTGTCGTCACCGAGGGTGACGTCGACAAGATGAAGGCCGACTGGCGTGCGCGTCTGGACGCCGAATTCGAGATTGCGGAGAATTACAAGCCCAACAAGGCTGACTGGCTCGACGGCCGCTGGTCCGGGTTGAAGCCGGCACACGAAACCGACGAGCCGCGTCCCGGCAACACCGGAGTCGCGATTGAAGTGCTGCGCGACATCGGTGAAAAAATCACCACGGTTCCGGAAGGATTCAAGGTCCACCGGACCATTCGGCGCTTTCTTGATCATCGCGCCAAGGCGATCGAAACAGGCGAGGGCATCGACTGGGCGACCGCCGAGGCCCTTGCTTTCGGTTCGCTGCTGAAGGAAGGCCACCCGGTGCGGCTGTCGGGGCAGGATTCGGAGCGCGGCACCTTTTCGCAGCGCCATTCCGTGTTATTCGATCAGGACACCGAAGATCGCTATACCCCGCTCAACGAACTCGGCGGCGGGCAGGCACGCTACGAAGTTCTCAACTCAATGTTGTCGGAAGAGGCGGTGCTCGGTTTCGAGTACGGCTATTCGACCGCCGAGCCGAACGCGCTGACGCTCTGGGAGGCGCAATTCGGCGACTTCGCTAACGGCGCGCAGGTCGTGTTCGATCAGTTCATTTCGTCGGGTGAGCGCAAATGGCTGCGCATGTCCGGCCTCGTTTGCCTGCTGCCGCACGGCTACGAAGGACAAGGCCCCGAACATTCCTCGGCACGCCTCGAGCGCTACCTGCAAATGTGCGCCGAGGATAACATGCAGGTCGCCAACTGCACAACTCCGGCCAACTACTTTCACATCCTGCGCCGGCAGTTGAAGCGCGAAATTCGCAAGCCCTTGATCCTGATGACGCCGAAGAGCCTGCTGCGCCACAAGCGTACGGTGTCGCGGCTGGACGAGATGGCGATCGGCAAGACCTTCCACCGCTTGCTGTGGGACGATGCGCAACTGCGGCCAAACGAACCCATTAAACTCGTCGCTGACGAGAAGATTCGCCGCGTGATCTTGTGTGCCGGAAAGGTCTATTACGATCTCTACGAGGAGCGCGAGAAACGCGGCATCGATGACATTTACTTGCTGCGCATCGAACAACTCTATCCGTTTCCGACCAAGGCGTTGATGGCGGAGCTAAACCGTTTCAAGCAGGCGGAGATCGTCTGGTGCCAGGAAGAGCCGCGTAACATGGGCGCTTGGTTTTTCGTCGACGTATTCCTGACCTGGGTGCTCAAGCAGATCGGCGCTACGCACCACCATGCGCGCTACGCCGGCCGTCCGGCCTCGGCTTCGACCGCGGTCGGTCAGATGTCGAAGCATCTCGCCCAACTCAAGCAACTGCTCGAGGACGCGCTGCGGTGAGACACAATCCGTCATCCTGAGGTGGCCGCGAAGCGGCCCTCGAAGGATGACGGGCATAGCTCGGGGCCGTCATCCTTCGAGGCTCGCTGCGCTCGCTCCTCAGGATGACGGATAACGACAAGGCAGAACATTCATGACAGATATCCGCGTCCCCACTCTCGGCGAGTCGGTTACCGAGGCGACCGTCGGCAAATGGTTCAAGAAGCCGGGCGATGCCGTCGCCGTCGACGAGCCGTTGGTCGAACTCGAAACCGACAAGGTGACTCTCGAAGTGCCGGCGCCGGCGGCCGGCGTGCTCGGCGAGATCGCGGCGAAGGACGGCGAAACAGTCGCTCCAGGCGCTCTCCTTGGCCAAATATCCGAAGGCGCGGTCAAGTCTGGGGTTGCCAGCGGAGCGCCGACCGGCCGCCCCGATACCAAGACTTCCGGCACAACGCCGATCAATGCTGCGGAAGAAGAACCGAAGCCGCGGGCGCAGCCCAAGCCGGAAGCCCCCCGCGCGTCCGCTGTCACGACGCAACCGCCCTCGGTGCGCAAGCTCGCTGCCGAAAGCGGCGTCGACCCGTCGCGGATCGAAGGCTCGGGCAGGCACGGTCAGGTGACGAAAGGCGACATGCTCGCGGCCATCGAGCGCGCCGCCGCCCAGCCGACGCCCGTGCCGACGACGCAGATGCGCGCGCCCTCACCGCCCGACGATGCCGCACGCGAAGAGCGCGTGCATATGACGCGGCTGCGCCAGACCATCGCGCGCCGGCTCAAGGACGCGCAGAACACCGCTGCCATGCTGACGACCTTCAACGAGGTCGACATGCGCGCGGTGATGGACCTACGCAGCGAGTACAAGGAATTGTTCGAAAAGAAGCACGGCGTGAAGCTCGGCTTCATGGGGTTTTTCGTGCGCGCCTGCATTCAGGCGCTCAAGGAAATCCCCGCGGTGAACGCGGAGATCGACGGCGCCGATCTGGTCTACAAAAATTATTATCACATCGGCGTGGCTGTCGGCACCGAAAAGGGGCTAGTTGTGCCGGTGGTGCGCGACGCCGACCATCTGTCGCTCGCGGGAATCGAAAAGAAGATCGCCGACTTCGGCCGCCGCGCTCGTGATGGCCAGCTCAAGATCGACGAGATGCAGGGCGGCACCTTCACGATCTCCAACGGCGGCATCTATGGGTCGCTGATGTCCACGCCGATTCTCAACGCGCCGCAATCGGGCATTCTCGGCATGCATAAGATTCAAGAGCGGCCGATGGTGGTGGGCGGCAAGATCGAGCCGCTGCCGATGATGTATCTGGCACTCTCCTACGACCACCGCATCGTCGATGGGCGCGAGGCGGTGACTTTCCTGGTGCGTGTGAAAGAATGCCTCGAAGACCCGGCGCGGCTGGTGCTGGATTTGTGATTCCTCTTCTCCCTCCCCTGAAAAGGGGAGGGTCGCCGAGCGCAGCGAGGCGGGGTGGGGTCCGCGCACGGCACAAGTAACCCCCACCCGCTCGCCGCTTTCGCGGCTCGCCGCCCTCCCCCTTGCAGGGGGAGGGATAAAGAAAGTGGAGCAGCTTCATGCCTTCCCACGACCTCATCGTTATCGGCACCGGCCCCGGCGGCTACGTCTGCGCTATCCGCGCGGCCCAGCTCGGGCTCAAGACCGCGGTGGTGGAAAAGCGCACGACCTTCGGCGGCACCTGTCTCAACATCGGTTGCATTCCGTCGAAGGCGCTGCTCCATGCCTCTGAACTATTCGAGGAAGCGGGTCACGGCTTCGCCGCGATGGGCATCGGCGTCTCCGGACCCAAGCTCGATCTCAAAGCCATGATGGCCTTCAAGGATCGAGGGGTCGAAGGCAATGTCAAAGGCGTCGAGTTTCTGCTCAAGAAGAACAAGATAGATGCCTTCCACGGTGCGGCGCGCATCGCCGCGCCGGGTAAGGTTGAAGTGAAGGGCGCGGACGGCAATACCCAAGTCCTCGACACCAAGTCGATCGTGATCGCTACCGGCTCGGACGTGGCGCGTCTGCGCGGCATCGACATCGACGAGAAACGAGTCGTGTCGTCGACCGGCGCGCTGGCGCTACCGCAGGTGCCGAGGCATCTCTTGGTGATTGGTGCCGGCGTGATCGGCCTCGAACTCGGCTCCGTCTGGCGCCGGCTCGGCGCCAAGGTGACGGTGGTCGAGTTCACCGAGGGCATCCTGCCCGGCATGGACGGCGAGGTGCGCCGCCAAGTGCAGCGGCTGTTCGAGAGGCAGGGCATGGTTTTTAAGCTTTCGTCGAAGGTGACGGCGGTGGATACCTCGGGCGAGCTGCTCAAAGCTACGGTCGAGCCGGCCAAAGGCGGTGCGGCGGAAACCATCGAAGCCGACGTGGTGCTCGTCTCTGTCGGGCGCGTGCCTTATACGGAAGGGCTCGGGCTTAAGGAGATCGGCGTGAAGCTCGACGACCGCGGGCGCATCGCTACCAACCATTGTTTCGCGACCAATGTGCCCGGTATCTGGGCGATCGGTGACGTGATCGCCGGGCCGATGCTGGCGCACAAGGCGGAAGACGAAGGTATCGCGGTGGCTGAGATCCTGGTCGGCCAGGCGGGCCACGTGAATTACGACGCCATTCCGAACGTGGTCTATACCTATCCGGAGATCGCCGTCGTCGGCAAAACGGAGGAAGAGCTGAAAGCCGCCGGTGTTACCTACACGGTCGGCAAATTCCCGATGACCGCCAACGGCCGCGCCAAGGTCAACATGACCACGGAAGGGTTCGTGAAAATCATCGCAGACTCCAAGACCGATCGCGTGCTCGCCGTGCACCTCATCTGTGCCGACGCGGGCAACATGATCGCGGAAGCCGCCGTGGCCATGGAATTCGGCGCCTCGTCGGAGGACATCGCCCGCACCTGCCACGCCCACCCGACACTGTCAGAAGCGGTCAAAGAAGCCGCTATGGCGGTGGCGAAGCGCGCGATTCACATGT
>DASTWX010000284.1:0-4307 GCA_035765795.1 Pseudolabrys sp.
CAAGCGGCGCCGCAAAAGGCCTGGAGCGGGAAGAGAGAAAACGTTGCCACGGCGCAGCGCGCCTTCGCCCACCGTGCCGCCATGAACGGCCTAGCTGCGCTCGGCCAATGGCAGCCGGAATTGGAAAAAGAGGCGGCCTAAGCCTTCGGCGCGCGCGCAGGACGCATGCAGACGGCGCCGTTGTGGTGCGGGTCACGCTCGCTTATTCAAGGCGCAGGGGTACGCAGGGAATCCTGCCACTGGCGCCGCGGTTTTGACATCGGCGGCGACTTGGGCAAGGAACTCCCCGGGGCGGCGACAGCCGATCGGCGGAATGCCCATGACTCAGGCCGAAACATCGCTGCAGCCGTTTGCCGTCCCTCGTACCATCATCAAAGCCGATCCGCTCGTTTACGGCGCAATTGCCGCCGCTGGCATTACGCTATGGTGGCTCACGCGTGCGCACGTCTCTTGGCTTCCGGTCTGGGCCCCCTGGGAGTTCTCCTTCGTCGAGTTTTTCGGCGCATGGCTAACGGTCTGGTGGTATGTACGCGGGCTGATGTTGATGCCCACCGCCGAGCGTCCCTCGATCGGGCGCACTGTCAGCTTTTTCATCGGAATGCTCGTGATCTACTCCGCGCTGGAAACGCGCTACGAGTACCTTGCCGAGCATCAGTTTTTCTTCAACCGTATTCAGCACGTGGGCATGCACCACCTCGGCCCCTTTCTGATCGCGCTGTCGTGGCCGGGCGCGACACTGCGCCGCGGCGCTCCCTCATCGGTAATCCGCTTGTTCGACCATCCGGCCTTACGCGCCGTCACTAATGTGTTGCAACAACCGGTCATTGCCGGTGTGTTGTTCGTGGGACTGATCTTCTTCTGGTTGACGCCATCGATTCATTTCCGCGCGATGATCGACCCGCGCCTGTTCTCGCTGATGAACTGGAGCATGGTGGTCGATGGCCTCCTGTTCTGGTTCCTGGTGCTAGATCCGCGCCCCACCCCCCCGGCGCGAATTTCCTTTGGCGCGCGCGCCGCACTTTCGGTGCTGACGATACTCCCGCAGATCATCGGCGGCGCCATGATCGCGTTCAGCCCGAAGGACCTTTATTCTTTCTACGACCTGTGCGGCCGCATCTATCCGGAATTGGGCGCGCACTACGACCAGACCGTCGGCGGGCTGATCATCTGGATTCCACCCGGCATGATGGGAATCTTGGGGCTGGTGCTGGTCTTGAATTTTTTGCGCAAGGCTGAGGAAAGGAATTTGCAAGATGCCGATGACGAGAACGACACAGGGCCGATCATCCAGGCGAGCCAATGGACCGGTTAGCAGAGCATTGCAGACGGGCCTTGCCGCTGCCCTGCTGATGGCGGGGGCCGGCAGCGCGGCGCTGGCCGGCGGCATCACAGTGGAGAAGCCTTGGATGCGGCTGATCATCAAGGCGCGGCCAGCCGCCGGCTATTTCACGCTGCACAACAGCACCGGCAAAACCGTCGAACTGACCGGCGCCTCATCGAGCGCCTGCGGCATGCTCATGCTCCACCAATCGAAGGAGCAGAACGGTATGGATACGATGATGCACGTCAACGGCATCAAAGTGCCGGCCGGCGGCAAACTCACCTTCGCACCGGGCGGCTACCACCTGATGTGCATGCACCCGCAGAGTTCGATGATCGTGGGCAAGAGCGTGCCGGTGACGCTGAAATTCGCGGACGGCCAGTCGGTGACGGCGCAATTCCCGGTCACCGGGCCGGGCGGGAAGAAATAGCTCGGCTTTTTCCAGCGTCATTCCGGGGCACGCGCGAAGCGCGTGAACCTGGAATCCAGCGCATACGCCGTATTATCCGCATCTGGACTCCGGGCTCGCCGCTTCGCGGCGCCCCGGAATGACCGTCAGAGGTAGCTCAGCAGCCTTCGCCACCAGCTTTCGCTGCCGGCGCCGTCCACCATTCCGCGCAGATCGGCGAGGGTCGGGCCGAGCTTTTCGTTCGGCGCCGACAGACCGGTGAACAGGAGCTTCACATCGCCCGCCCGGTTGAAGACGTACACCGCCGAGCTGTGGATGACGGTATATGGATGGCCCTCCTGCGCCGGCTGGACCGAATAGGACAGGCGATAACGCTTCGCCAAAGTCGCGAGCTGGTCGGGCGAGCCACGTAAGCCCACCACCTGCGGCGCAAAGGCTTCGGTATACTGTTTGAGCACCGGCAGCGTGTCCCGCTTGGGATCAACGGTGACGAACAACACGCGCACGTCGTCGGCCTGCTTGCCCAGCTTCTTCAACATATCCGTGATGTTGAGCAGCGTCGCCGGGCAGACGTCCGGACAGAACGTATAGCCGAAGTAGAGCAGCACGATCTTGCCCTTGAAATCGGCGGCGGTGACGGTCTTGCCGTCACTGGCGCGCTTCATGGTGAAGGCGAGCGGCGGCAGCGCGCCGGTCATGTCGTCCGAATTCCAGGCTTTGGCCGGCATTCCAGCGGAGACAAAGGCAACAAGCGCCAAGACCAGCGCGGCTGCAAACGTACGGCGGCTCAGCCGGGTGCTGCGGCAAATCACAGACTTTCGACCATGTGGTTCTGGCGTGATCATGGGGTTATCCCCCTCGGCGCAATTTCCAGACGCCCCGCCTTGCCGTCGTCTCGGTGAAATCACGACTGTATTGAATACGAGACAATAGGCTGCCGATCCAGGCCCAAATTGACGCGGCAAACCGGCTTTCGCCGCGAGCGGTTTCGCATGGTGGCATGCTCAAATCATCGTGTGCAGGTGACGGAAGCAGCGAATTCCGTTAAGCACGGCGCCATTCGCCGCACACAAAGGATATTCCGCCGTGATCGATCTCTACACGTGGACAACCCCCAACGGCCGCAAGGCCTCCATTGCGCTGGAAGAACTGGGTCTGCCCTATACCGTTCACGCCATCGACATTTCCAAAGATGAGCAATTTGCGCCCAGCTTTCTCAAAATAGCTCCCAACAACCGGATCCCCGCAATCGTCGATCGCGACACCAATATCGCCCTGATGGAATCCGGCGCGATCCTGATCTATCTCGCCGACAAGGCCGGCAAGCTACTGCCCAAGGCGGGCGAAGCTCGCTACCGCGTGATCGAATGGCTGATGTGGCAAATGGGCGGCCCCGGCCCGATGCTCGGACAAGTCCATCACTTCGTAAAATACAACAAAGGCAAGGCACCCTATGCCGAGGAGCGCTACCTGAAGGAAGCGCACCGGCTCTACAAGGTGCTCAATACGCGGCTGGAAGCCCGCGACTTCGTGGCCGATGAATACTCGATCGCCGACATTGCGATCTGGCCTTGGATATCCCGCTTCGAGTGGCAGACGATCGATCTCAAGCAATACCCCAACGTCATGCGCTGGTACGAAACGATCGCCAAGCGGCCGGCGGTGCAGAAGGGCTATAAAGTGCCGAAGGACGCCGGCGACATTCCGATGCCGTGAGACGGCGCTCCGGTCTCTATGCGTGCGCGGCTATGCTGCGCGGCTCGCCCGGCATTCTTGCCGAATTAGCACGGGCGCGGCGCGTCGGCGCAGGCTGACCCACGCCAATTTTCCGCCGGATTGAGCTACCATGCGGGGAATCATGGCTTCGCGTTCGAAACACGCCGATCCGCGTCCCGTCCCGCGCCTCTACCTGCTGACTCCGCGCCTTCCCGAAACCGAAGGATTCGTCGCCTCGTTGGCCGAGGCTCTGGCAGCAGGAGACGTGGCGGCCGTGCTGTTACGGCTTGCAGACGCGGACGAGCGCACTCTCATAAATCGCGCGAAAGCGCTGGTCCCGATAACGCAGGCTCAAAACGCCGCCCTCTTACTCGATGGCCATACCGATCTGGTTGCGCGCGCGGGCGCCGATGGCGTCCACCTCTCGGGCCTTACGGATTTCGCCGAGGCGATGGAACGAATGAAGCCCGAGCGCATCGTCGGCGTCGGCGGTCTCGCCACCCGCCATGACGCCATGCTCGTTGCCGAGCAAGGGGTTGATTACCTTATGTTCGGCGCGCCTGAGCCGGCCGGCAGTCAGCCGTCCTTCGCTGCGGTCGAGGAACAGGTCGCCTGGTGGGCGGAAATTTTTGAGACCCCGTGCGTCGGCTATGCCGCCGGCCTCGACGAGATTGCACCGCTCGTCGATTCCGGTGCCGACTTCGTCGCGCTTGGAGATTGGCTATGGTCCGCGCCGGCCGGCATCGCCGCCACTCTCCGCGCCGCCGCGGCTTATCTGCGCCTGCCCGATATGCCGGAGGCAATCGGATGATGGCGGCCCGGCGCCTTACCGCCGCGGCCCTGGGCGTGCTGGCCGTGACG
>DASTWX010000285.1:0-6419 GCA_035765795.1 Pseudolabrys sp.
CTGCTCGAGCAGCCGGCGAGGTCCGCTCTCGGCGCCGATATGGTTGACGAGCACGATCTCGCCGCCGGGGCGCAGCACGCGAGCGAATTCGTCGAGGGTCGCTTCCGGCTCGGGCACGGTCGTGATGACGTACTGCGCCACGACGACGTCGAAAGATTCGTCGGGCAACGCCAAATGCCGCGCATCCATCACGGCCAACGCATCCACGTTTTCGAGCCCATGCCGGGCGACCCGCGCGCACGCTTTGCGCAGCATGGGCGCCGAAATGTCGATGCCGACGATGCGATTGCCCGGCGCATATTCGGGAAGTGAAATCCCCGTCCCGACGCCGACTTCGAGAATTCGTCCCCCGCCACGGCCGCACATACGTTCGGCTGCCTCAATGGCAGCGCGGCGGCCGGCGTCGAACACCGCGCCGAAGACGAAGTCGTAGATCGGCGCCCACCGCGCATAAGCGCGCTCGACGCTCTGCCGGTTGATATCCGCTCCCGCATTCATCGCCTTCGATCCATACTAGGAAATCAGAAGCTGCCCTGGCTTCTTTTGTTCCGGATGCGCATCGTTGAAGTGTTCAGCCCCGCAGCGCCGCTGTCTCAGGTTGCGCACGCGAGACCATGTTGTCGGCGGTCGGCTGCGCGCTGCGGATAAAGCCTCCCCCAAGAACCCGCGCCTGCCCCTCTCCCGCATCGTAGAAGACGCAAGCCTGCCCCGGCGAGATGCCGTGCTCGCCGGCGGCCAATTCCACCAGAAGCGCATCGCCGGCGCGGCGCAGCCAACCGGCCTGCGGCGCGCGCGTCGAACGCACCTTGACGAAAACCTCGCGCCGGTCGTGGGCAAGCGCCTCGTCGATCGAGCCGTCGCCGATCCAATTCACGTCGCGCAGGACGATACGGCTCATGCGCAGCGCCTCTCGCGGTCCGACCACCACTTGCCGGCGCGCGGCGTCGAGCCGCAGAACATAGAGTGGCGCGCCGGTGGCGACGCCCAGACCGCGACGCTGGCCCACGGTATAGTGGATGATACCCGCGTGGGCGCCGAGGACCTTGCCGTCGAGATCGACAATCTTGCCCGCTTCGGCTGCACCCGGCTTGAGCCGTTCGATCACATCGGCGTAGTGGCCGGAGGGCACGAAACAAATGTCCTGGCTATCGTGCTTGTCGGCAATCGCGAGACCGAACTCGCGCGCCAACGCGCGCGTTTCCGCCTTGGTCCGATCGCCGAGCGGGAAACGCAGCACATCGAGTTGCGTGCGCGTGGTAGCGAAGAGGAAATAGCTTTGATCGCGCTCTTCGTCGCGCGCGCGATAGAGGGCTCGGCCTCCCGCCGGCAGCGCTCGGGAGGCGACGTAATGGCCGGTCGCCAGAACGGCAGCGCCGAGTTCGCGCGCGGTGTCGAGCAAATCGTGAAACTTGATCGCCATGTTGCAGTCGACGCAAGGCACAGGCGTCTCGCCGTGGATATAACTCTCGGCGAAACGGTCGATCACCGCTTCCTTGAAACGACTCTCGTAGTCGAGCACGTAATGGGGAATGCCGATCCGTTCCGCGACGCTGCGGGCGTCGTAGATATCCTGGCCGGCACAGCAAGCGCCTTTGCGATGGACGGCGGCGCCGTGGTCGTAGAGTTGGAGCGTGACGCCGACCACGTCGTAGCCCTCCGCCTTAAGCAAGGCCGCCGTCACCGAGCTGTCGACGCCGCCGGACATGGCGACGACAACACGAGTCGTTTCGGGACGGCCGTCGAGGTCGAGGGAGTTGGTCATCGTGCCCCTTACTATAGGTGGGGACGGAGGCTGTGCAACGTAGGCGCAGCGGGAACCCCGATACTGCGGCACCAAAACCGGCAAAATTTGCCCACTTCGCCCTGCAGCGGCTGCCGGGTGGGTGCCGGGCGACCGCCGGCTGTGGCTGCGCCCCTTGCGGAATCGACCGAATTTGCCACGGCCGATTGGCCTGATGATTGCAGACGGCGATGCTGGATATCCGGAGATTTTTGTGCCCCAGGCCGCGTCTGAACTCATGAGCCATGCCGCTCCCGCCGCGCGATCGCGCACGCCGCCGCATGCAGGCACCGGCCAGCAGGCCTCCGGCGGCAGCTTCGAGAATTTGCTCGATTGCACGCCCACGCCCGCGAGCGAGCAAACGGTGCCCGTCACAGGCCGCACCCCGCAACAGGGCGACAAGTCTGCCGCCGCCCCGCCTGCAAAGCAGGGACAAGCTGGGGCGGCTTCTGGCGATGCTGCGCAACCTGAGCAGGCTGTTCCCGGTGTTGAAGCACCCGATCCCGGGAAAGTGGTGGGCAACGGCCAGACAGCCGACACATCGGCGGGTGTCATCTCCGATGACACGGGTAAGACCGTGAAGTCGGACAAGACAGAGAATCCCCGCCCTCCCGATCGGGACAGGGCCGACAACGAAGACGGCACGCCTCCCCAGGACGACGGCAAAGCCGGTGTCCAGCCCGTCGGTGGCTCTCCGATGGCGGCGGTCGTTGCAAGCGCCGTTGCAAGCGCCGTCGCAACCCCGGCGCAAGCCGGAACGCCGCGTGCGCCAGAGGCGAACCCAACTGACGCCGCGGCTGGCGATGCGATCAAATCGGCGCTGACGCCGCTGTCCGTTTTACAAACCACGCACGGCCCGACGGCCGGCTCGCAGACAGCAGGCGGCAAGCATCAAAGCCCTTCGAATAGTGCCGCGGTCCCTCGAGCGGATGCCACGGCGCCGTCCGCCGGAATTCGAACCGTCGAGACAGACGGCAACGCCGCCGACGATCAGGCCGGAAACCGGAAGAGCATCGATGCCAAAGCATCGGCGCCGGAGCACGCCGAGGCTCGCGATGCCCTTCACCGGCTGATGTCAGCGGATGCATCGGACACAAACAACAATAACGACTCCCATGCCGCGGCGGCCAAAACGCTGGTGCAGGCGTCCACTCCGCTGCCAACGACAACGCCCGCGCCGCAATCGGCCTCATTGCCCTCGCCCGCACCGGTTCAGCAGGCCGGGCCGCCGGCGCCGCTGCCCGTTCCGGTGCCGCTTGCCGGGGTACCGATTGCCATTGCCGGCAAGGCGCTCGCCGGCAAAAATCATTTCGAGATTCGTCTTGACCCACCCGAACTGGGGCGCATCGACGTACGCCTCGACGTCGATAAGGACGGACGCATCACCTCGCACGTGATCGCCGACCGCAAAGACACGCTCAACTTGCTCCAGCGCGACGCCTCCGGATTGCAGCGCGCCTTGCAGGATGCCGGCCTGAAGACTGCCGACAGCGGGCTGCAATTCTCGCTGCGCGACCAGTGGAGCAACGGCAATGCCGGACAGCACTCGAGTGGCGGCCATCGCCGGACAGAAGTCATCTTTCCGGAAGAAACCGCGCCGGTGAGCGCAACCGCGCCGCGCGTCTACGCGCGTTTTTTCAGCCGCGCCGGCGGCATCGATATCCGAGTCTGAGGATCAGCCATGACCACCGTTTCTTCTCCTACCGTGCCGGCGACGACGGCTTCGACCACCGCGGCGAGCAGCACATCATCCGGCTCGGCCGCCGACACCCAGATGATCGCGGACAACTTCAACACGTTCCTGACCCTGCTCACCACGCAGCTCAAGAACCAGAGTCCGCTCGATCCTCTCGACACCAACCAGTTCACGCAACAGCTGGTGCAGTTCGCCCAGGTCGAGCAGCAGATGAAGTCGAACGACCAACTCGCCAGCCTGGTCTCGCTGGAAAAAAGCATGCAGGCGACTGCCGCGCTCAATTATGTCGGTTCGACCGTGGTTGTGGACGGCTCCAGCGCCAAGCTTGCCGGGGGCAAGGCCACCTGGAATCTGAATGTCAGCAAGCCGGCCAACGCCACGGTGACGATCAAGGATGCGACCGGCCAGACCGCTTACTCCGGCAGCTTCGCGGTCAACCCCGGCAATCAAGCTTTCAATTGGAATGGCCTGAGCGCCGATGGAAGCAAACAGTGGCCGGACGGCACCTATACCTTGTCGATGACGGCTGTGGATGCCAATCAGCAGCCGGTCACGATTTCAAGCGAGGTACAGGCAACCGTCGATTCCGTCGATCTCACGCAAAACCCGCCGACGTTCTCCATCAACGGCCAGGACTACACGCTGGACCAGATCAAGCGCATCGTGCGTTCGTGATGATAGAGCGCGATCGAAATCGAGACAGTTCGGCGGCCTTGCACCGGCACAAGCACAAACCGCAAGACATAGGCGCACGCCTCACCTGTAACCAAAAGGTTAGCAAAAGACAGGCAAAGCAGCTTTTGTTCGCGCGTCATGCTTAGGCAAATTTTAAGCCGCGGCAGGTAAGTTCTGCTGAGTATCAGTCGAGTTGTGAGTACATCGCTATGACCGAAACCCATCGCCCGAGGGTCAAATACGTCATCGGGCCTGATGGTAGTCCGCTTACGATCGCGGACTTGCCGCCGCCCACGACCAAGCGCTGGGTGATCCGCCGTAAGGCGGAAGTCGTCGCAGCGGTGCGTGGCGGCCTGCTCTCGCTCGAGGAAGCCTGCGCACGTTATACGTTGACCGTCGAAGAATTCCTGTCTTGGCAATATTCGATCGACCAGCACGGCCTCGCCGGACTGCGTACCACGCGTATTCAACAATACCGGCAATAGCGCGTCACAGTTTATCGCTTGATACCGACAGCCGGCGCTGAGCCGGCAATTTCATTTCGTTCCTGAAGTGCACGAATTTTTGACTCCCTCGCATGACCGCGGCGGGAGCGCGCCTTGCCGTCCAGATACAAATTCACTCGATGCAAGAACGCGCGTAAGACGCATAACGCGCGCTCTCACGCACGCGGCTGCGGATCGGGCATGAATGCGCGGCTCTGAATCCCGATTCCTTCCTTCGGCATATGACGTGATACGATTCGTCACGTATCGGCGATTTCTCGAGCAAAACTGATTTTTATGCGGAACGCTGACGCGCGCTCGTCGTTTGCCTCCGGCATTGTCGATGGAAGAACAATTCTGTTCCACGGCATGCAAACGTGATTGACGCGGCAATCAATTGCGCGCGTGCCGTAGCTTTATCCGCGGACGCGCCATCCCAAAGGAGGCATCTTCATGAAACTCAGGCAACTTCGCACGGTCGCTTTGGCGAGTACCCTGTTGCTCGGCGGCACCGCCCTTGGATACGCGCAGAGTTCTTCTTCGACTCTTGGCGCCGGCGGCTCGACGGCGGGCGGCGGCTCGAGCAGCACGACGCTGGGCACCGGGGGTTCATCGGCCGGCACGGGCTCGGGATCCGGCTCCGCGTCCACGCTCGGCTTGGGCGGCGCAACTGCCGGCAACGGCTCGACCAGCACATCGATTGGAACCGGCGGTTCCGCGGCGGGCACGGGTTCCGGCTCCGGTTCGGCATCGACACTCGGCGCAGGCGGATCGACCGCGGGCAATGGTTCGAGCAGCACCAGCCTGGGCACGGGCGGCTCCGCCGCCGGCACAAGCGGGTCGGGCAGCGGCACCGGCTCAGCTTCGACACTTGGAGCCGGCGGATCGACCGCGGGCAGCGGTTCGAGCGGCACCAGCCTCGGCACCGGCGGCTCGGCCGCGGGCGCCAACGGATCCGGCAGCGGCTCCGGCTCGTCGTCGACCTTGGGCACGGGTGGTTCCTCGGCCGGCACGAACGGCATGGGATCATCCTCGAGCGTGGGCACCGGCGGTTCTTCGGCCGGCATGAGCAACGCCGATGAACACGCCGGCAAGCACGGCGAGCAAGGCCGGGACAACGCGCGCAAGCACCACAACAAGCGCGAGCGCCACGGCGACTAAAGGCGTTGCGCAACCGCCGGCCCTTGCGGCGGGACAAGCGCCGCACGGTTAGCATGAAAGCAACCGTGCGGCGGCTTGCGGCGCTGTTGGCGGGAACTGCACCACATAAACTGCACCACATAAGGAGCGAAGGATTAAGGAGCATTGATATGGGCGCTCTCTTGAAATCACTTATTCTCGCGAGTGCGCTTAGTGCGCTTACGGTTGGGGCGAACAGTTTGGCCGTCGCGCAAAGCGCCTCCACGCTGGGTAGCGGCGGCGCTTCGGGTAGCAGCGCGACTGGCGCATCAGGGGGCAGCGCCGCAGCGGGCGGCACATCGGCATCGACCCTGGGCGCCGGCGCGACGTCCACCGGCCCGAGCGGCACCTCCTCCAGCCTCGGCACCGGCGGTAGCGCCGCGGGCGGCACAAAAGACCGCAGCAGCACAAAACTGCATGGCAACGCGAACAACCTGCACGGCATGTCGAAAGCCCGTGCGCAGGACAAAGGCACTTGGAGCGACTCCAAGACCAAGACCAAGATTCACAAAGGCGAGGTCAACACGCGTACCAAGTCGATGGCGCACGAGCCCGGCGGCCCGCCGGTCAAATCGACGACCGGAATCTCCTCCGGCGGGCAGTA
>DASTWX010000286.1:0-14298 GCA_035765795.1 Pseudolabrys sp.
CGACGTGCAGTCCGACATCGTGGCGCAGGGCTTCGGCTCGCTTGGTCTCATGACTTCGGTGCTGATGACGCCGGACGGCAAGATCGTGGAGTCGGAAGCCGCCCACGGCACGGTGACGCGGCACTATCGCGAGCACCAGAAGGGCAATGAGACGTCGACCAATTCGATCGCCTCGATCTTCGCCTGGACGCGCGGGCTCGCCCACCGCGCCAAACTCGACGACAACGCGGCGCTCGCTAAGTTCGCCTCGACATTGGAGAAGGTCTGCGTCGATACCGTCGAGGCGGGCTTCATGACCAAGGACCTCGCGCTCCTCGTCGGCCCCGACCATAAATGGCTGTCCACCACCGGCTTCCTCGACAAGGTGGATGAGAATCTCAAGAGGGCGATGGCGGTGTAGCGCACAATCGATACCGCGCGCCCACACGTCTACCCGCCCTCATCCTGAGGAGCATCGCGCAGCGATGCGTCTCGAAGGACGAGGGCGGCTCGTGCTTCGAGACGCCCGCCTGCGGCGGGCTCCTCAGCATGAGGCCGATTGGCCTATTCCCCCAGCGCCGCCTCGATCGCCTGAAGCGCAGCATCCGCCTTCGAGCCGTCGGGGCCGCCCGCCTGCGCCATATCGGGACGGCCGCCGCCGCCCTTGCCGCCGAGCGCTTCCGCACCCTTGCGCACCAGATCGACGGCGTTGAAGCGCCCAACGAGGTCATTGGTGACTCCGACCACGAGTCCGCCCTTGCCGTCGGGCGATGTATTGGCCACCGCGACCACGCCGGACTTGACCTTCAACTTGCCCTCGTCGGCCAGCGCTTTGAGTTCATTGTTGGCGAGGCCGGAGACATGCAGGCGGAAATACTTAATTCCGTTGACGTCCACGATATTGGATTGTTGTCCGTCAGCCGACGCGCCGCCGCCCATCGCGAGCTTCTTGCGCGCGTCGGAGAGTTCGCGCTCGAGCTTCTTGCGCTCATCGAGGAGCGCGGTGACGCGCGCCGGCATCTCGTCCGGCGGCGCCTTCAACTCCGTGGCCGCGGTTTCCAACAGACGAATCTGCCGATTGGCCGCCTTGCGCGCGGCACGGCCCGTGAGCGCCTCGATGCGGCGCACGCCGGCGGCGACGCCGCTATCGTTCAGCACGCTGACGATGCCGATATCGCCAGTGCGGCGCACGTGCGTGCCGCCGCAGAGCTCGACCGACCAGCCCATGGTGTTGCCGGTCCCCTCGCCCATTGATACCACCCGCACCTCGTCGCCGTATTTCTCGCCGAACAGCGCGCGCGCGCCGGAGGCGATCGCGTCGTCCACGGCCATCAGCCGGGTGGTCACAGGCGCGTTCTGCAACACGATGTCGTTGGCAATGTCTTCCACGCGCTCGATTTCGTCGAGGGTCATCGGCTTGGGATGCGAGAAGTCGAAGCGCAGGCGGTCGGGCGCGACCAGCGAGCCTTTCTGCGCCACGTGGTCGCCGAGCACCTGGCGCAGCGCCTCATGCAGGAGATGCGTGGCGGAGTGATTCTGGCGAATGGCGGCGCGGCGTACGTGGTCCACTTCCATCAGCAGCGGATCGCCGACTCGAAGCGTGCCCTCCTTCACCGTCACAAAGTGGACGAACATGTCGCCCGCTTTTTTCTGCGTCTCGGTGACGGCCGCGCGCACACCTTCGCGCCGCATCTCGCCCTGGTCGCCGACCTGCCCGCCGCTTTCGCCATAGAACGGCGTCTGGTTGACCATCACGGCCCCGCTCTCACCGGCCTTCAACTCGGTTACTTCCTTGCCGTCGCGCGCGAGGCCCGTCACTACCCCTTCGGCGCTTTCGGCCTCGTAGCCGAGGAATTCGGTGGCGCCGAGCTTTTCGCGCAAGGCGAACCAGACCGTTTCCTGCGCCGCCTCGCCGGAGCCCGCCCAGGACGCGCGCGCCTTCTCGCGCTGGCGCTCCATGGCATCCGTAAATGCGGCGACGTCCACACCGATTCCGCGCGCCCGCAGTGCGTCCTGCGTGAGATCGAGCGGAAAGCCGTAGGTGTCGTAGAGCGTAAAGGCGGTGTCGCCGTCGAACATGTCACCCTTTTTCAGGCTGCCGCTCTTCTCGTCGAGGATGGCGAGCCCGCGCTCCAGTGTCCGGCGGAAGCGGGTTTCTTCGAGTTTCAGCGTTTCGGTGATCAGCGCCTCGGCACGCACGAGTTCAGGATAAGCCTGCCCCATCTCGCGGGTGAGCGTCGGCACCAGCTTCCACATCAGCGGCTCTTTGGCGCCGAGCAATTCGGCGTGGCGCATGGCGCGGCGCATGATGCGGCGGAGCACGTAGCCGCGGCCTTCGTTCGACGGCAGCACGCCATCGGCAATGAGAAAAGCGGAGGCGCGCAAGTGATCGGCGATGACCCGATGCGACGCTTTCTGCGGGCCTTCCGGATCGACGCCGGTCAATTCGGCGATGGCCCGGATCAGCGTGGCAAAGAGATCGATGGCGTAGTTGTCGTAGGTGCCCTGCAGCACGGCGGCGATGCGCTCGAGCCCCATGCCGGTGTCGATCGACGGCCGCGGCAGTTCGAGCCGCCGGCCGTCGGCCATCTGCTCGAACTGCATGAACACCAGATTCCAGATTTCGATGAAGCGGTCGCCCTCCGCATCGGCGCTGCCGGGAGGTCCGCCGGGGATCTGAGGGCCGTGGTCGTAGAAAATCTCCGAGCATGGCCCGCAGGGGCCGGTCTCGCCCATGGCCCAGAAATTATCCGAGCCGGCAATGCGCAGGACTTTCGAATCCGGCAAACCGGCGATCTTCTTCCACAGATTGAAAGCGTCGTCGTCGTCGATATAGACCGTGACCAGCAGCCGGTCCTTGGGCAGCGCGAATTCCTTCGTGACCAAGTTCCAGGCAAGCTCGATCGCGCGCTCTTTGAAGTAGTCGCCGAAGGAGAAGTTCCCCAGCATCTCGAAAAAGGTGTGGTGGCGCGCGGTATAGCCGACGTTGTCGAGGTCGTTGTGCTTGCCGCCGGCGCGCACGCACTTCTGCGCGGTGACGGCCCGGTTATAGGGGCGCGTCTCCAGTCCGGTGAACACGTTCTTGAACTGGACCATCCCGGCATTGGTGAACATCAACGTCGGGTCGTTGCGCGGCACCAGTGGCGAGGACGCCACGACCGCATGATCGTGGCGCGCGAAATAATCCAGGAAGCTTTTGCGAATATCGTTGACGCCGCTCATGAACCGCCGCCTGAACTCCCTTCCCGCTGGCTGACTGGCCATTCGTCCCCGCGAAAGCGGGGACCCAGGTCAGTCTGCCCGGATTCCCGCTTTCGCGGGAATGAGCGGAGAACTGATCAGCCGGATCGGATAACTTCCATTCGGCCTGATGTTTCGCGAGGCTATTTAGCGGCGGGGATGGGCCGAGTCCAGGAACGCGCCGGAAGCAAGCACCGGCAAACGGCAAGGGCGGATCGCCGCGAGGAGCGCGTCAGCCCCAAGGCCCCCGGCCCGCATCCCGAGATACCGCGCCCCACGGGCCGTGGCCGCCGAGGGCGGAGGCGGAGGGCCGTGAACTTGCACCCGAGGCGCGCGCAATTTCTTCGAGCGCCGCGATCCGGTTCTCGGTCGCCGGATGGGTCGAGAACAGGTTGTCCATGCGTGCGCCGGACAGCGGATTGACGATGAAGAGGTGAGCCGTGGCCGGGCTCTCTTCGGCGGTCTCGTTGGGCACCACATGAGCGAACTGCGAGATCTTGCCGAGCGCGGAAGCCAAGGCGAGCGGCTCGCCGCTGATCTGGGCGCCGCGCCTGTCGGCCGCATATTCGCGCGTGCGGCTGATCGCCATCTGAACCAGCATGGCGGCGAGCGGCGCAAGAATGATCATCGCCAGCGTGCCGATAATCCCGACTCCATTACTGTCGCGATTGTTGCCGCCGAAGCCGGAGAAGAGGGCGAAGTTGCCCAGCATCGATATCGCACCCGCGATCGTGGCGGTGACGGTCATGATCAAGGTGTCGCGGTGGTCGATATGGGCGAGCTCGTGGGATATCACGCCGGCGAGCTCGTCGCGGTCCAGCGCCTGGAGCAGGCCGGTGGTTACGGCCACCGCCGAATGCTGCGGATTGCGCCCGGTCGCGAAGGCGTTGGGCTGCGGATTGTCCATCAGGTAGACTCGCGGCGTCGGCAATCCGGCGCGGCGCGCAAGGTTGGCTACCAGCGCGTGCAGATCCGGCGCGGTCGCGGGATCCACCTCCTGCGCGCCGTGCATCGACAGCACCAGCCGGTCCGCGCTCCAGTAGGTGAACAGGTTCATCGCGGCGGCGATGGCGAGCGCGATGACGGCGCCGGCTTGGCCGGCAATCAGAAAGCCCACGACCACGAACAAGCCGGTCAAACCGGCAAGCAGCAATCCCGTGCGCAGATAATTCATCGCTCCCTCGGACATGGACCGTCAACCGCGCGGTCAGCGCGGTCGGGCCATTTTAGCCGAGGGATGTCGGTATGAGCGTGCCGGGGCGCAAGGGTCGCGGCGAGGTGACGCATCCACCGGGACGGCTGTTCATTTCCTGAATTTGCCCTTCAGGTCCGGCAGATCTACGTCCGCCTGGGCGGCCATCGCAAACGCCTTCGCCCCCGTCCTCGGTGGCGGCCGCTTTACGCAGCCGGGTGCCGACGGGGGCGATTGGCTAACGCACGAACTGTTTACGCATTCACCGAATGGCGCGGCGGGTCTCACCGGCGCCGCCGCGGCGCCTCACAAATTCCCGGAATGAGGGAGTGTTCGGCCCGCATCAGGCCTCCGCCGCCTCGTCTCCGTCGAGGTCGTCCTTGTCGGCCGTCTCGCCGGTAATGATCGCCTCTGCGATGAGGCCAGCATTCTGCCGCACCGCCGCTTCGATACGGTTGGCGACATCCGGGTTCTGCCGGAGGAAGCTCTTGGCGTTTTCGCGCCCCTGGCCGATGCGCTGATTGTCGTAAGAGAACCAGGCGCCCGATTTCTCCACCACGCTCGCCTTGACACCGAGATCGATCAGCTCACCGAGCTTGGACACGCCCTCGCCGTACATGATGTCGAATTCAACCTGCTTGAACGGCGGCGCCAGCTTGTTCTTCACTACCTTGACGCGGGTCTGGTTGCCGATCACCTCGTCGCGGTCCTTGATGGCGCCGATGCGCCGGATGTCGAGCCGTACCGAGGCATAGAACTTGAGCGCATTGCCGCCCGAGGTAGTCTCCGGCGAGCCGTACATGATGCCGATCTTCATGCGGATCTGGTTGATGAAGATCACCATCGTGCGCGATTTGTTTATCGAGGCGGTGAGCTTGCGCAGCGCCTGGCTCATCAGCCGTGCCTGGCTGCCGGGCTGCACGTCGCCCATCTCGCCTTCCAGTTCGGAGCGCGGCACCAAGGCGGCGACCGAATCGACCACCAGCACGTCGATCGCGCCCGAGCGCACCAGCGTGTCGGCAATCTCCAGCGCCTGCTCACCGGCATCCGGCTGCGAGATCAGGAGGTCGTCGGTGTTCACGCCCAGCTTGCGCGCATAGACCACGTCGAGCGCATGCTCGGCATCGACGAAGGCGCAGATGCCGCCCTTCTTCTGAGCTTCGGCGATGGTGTGCAGCGCGAGCGTGGTCTTGCCCGAGGATTCCGGCCCGTAGATTTCCACCACCCGGCCGCGCGGCAGGCCGCCGATGCCGAGCGCGATGTCGAGGCCGAGCGAGCCCGTCGAGATCGCCTCGATATCCATGGCCTTGTCGTTCTTGCCGAGCCGCATGACCGAGCCCTTGCCGAACTGGCGCTCGATCTGGGAAAGCGCGGCGGAAAGGGCTTTCGACTTGTCCATGGACGATCCTTCGACGACACGCAAAGCAGGCTGACTCATGATGTGCGCTCCTTATGGCCGGGATTCGACCCTCCGACAACGCGGAACCCCTGCGGGACCCGCACGCCGGAATCGACAGGTGAGCAATCTTGTACCCTATTTGTTCTAGGTTCGCAATATGTTCTTTTCGATGCGAAATACGAAAATATTGAACCTCTTCATTTGCTTTTCGAAAATGAGCGCATGGCATGATGCTACCGGACGTGTGAGTGGGGCGTGACCTTGCGAGGTTGCCATGAAGCTCATGCCGACGGCGGCGATCTGCCTTGCGGCCCTATATCTAGTGGACGCCTATTATTCTGACGGCATGTATTTCCATGCTCTTCAGGAGATCGTCGTTCAACTGATCCGCTGATCCGCGGCCCCTCGAGGCCGAGCCGGTCTCGGCCGCAGGCGACTCGCGGTCCGCCCCGTTACGCGGCTGCCGCTCCACCTCGTTGATTTTACAAATCAAACGGGAACAATGTGCCAAATGACACGTTGCCGCTCCGTCAGCATCGGAGGGGTCGATGTCGTGCCAGACGATATGAAGGAATTTTATCTTAAACCGCCACCTCAGCGGCGGTGTGAGCGTTGCGGCGCAGCGACAGAATTGGCTGCGCACCTTCCGGAAAGCCTCGGACAGCCCGCCTATGACATTTTCAGCTGCGCCGCCTGCGGATTCGTCGATTGGTTGACGCAAGGTTCGCCGGCGCGGCCCTGAGTTCGAGGCAGGGCCCGAGCGCTCTACAACCGCGAGTCCGCATAGCGCAGGGCCTCGCCTCCGTGGCTGGCGCGTGCAAGCACAGTATCGCCGGATCACCGCAAGACGGTAGACCCACGCGGGGCCCTGCGCGTTCACTCCGCATGCTGCCGGTCGAATCCAACCTTGAAGCCGCCCTCCGGTCATTGAGCGCCGAGCTCGCGCGCATGCACCAGCAAGCGGAGCTCATCCAGCAGGTACAGGCTGAAGGAGAGAGGAACGAAATGGTTAATGACCTCCTGGTGAGGATACACGCCACGGCTGACCGTATTGCTTCCGATCTGGAGGCCCTGCGTGGCGAAACGCCAGAACGCCCATAGTTCGGCAGCAACAGGCGGCGCACCATCATAAACGGGCCGGCATTCGCCAGGACGGCATTGGCCCCGCATACAGGCCGCGCATTTGCCCGCTTCACGGAACCGCTCGTGAGTAGGCGAGTTAGACCCGGGTCGGCGGCAATCCCCACAAGCCGCGCCTACATCACATCAGGGGAGATCCATGAAATCATCCATCGTCAAGCGCTCGGTCGTCATCCAGGGCCACAAGACCAGCGTCAGTCTTGAACAGCCGTTCTGGGACACGTTCCGTGATATTGCCGAGGCCGAGCGAGTGACCACATCGGCGCTGCTGCGCAAGGTCGATGCGGAGCGGCAGCACTCGAATTTGTCGTCTGCGATCCGTGTGTTCGTCCTTCAGCACATGCGCGAGGTGGCGAGTGCGTCGGCTCCGCCGCCGGCGAACGATAGCCAAGTCGGAAACTCTTGGATATCAGCGCCGCGAGTCAGCTCTCTCTAACGGCCTGCGCTCGCTGTTTTGGCTCCCGCCGTGTAATCCCGGCGGGGGAAAAAGCTTGCGTACGCGCGGCGTTCTCGGGCTTGGCAACCGGATGGGCGGCCGCTAGCTTTTCCGGGACTCCAACTCGGAAACGACGCATGGCCGATTCTATCCTCGCAATGCCGCCCGTTGCCGCCGCGGCACCGTCTCCGCTGCGGCCTGCTTATGTCGTGGCCGCCGCTTGCGCCTTCGCAGTCATGGTAGCGGCCATCCTCGGCAGCAGCCTTTGGTTTCTGAATTTCGTCCATGTCATGACCGGAGCGCTGTGGACCGGCATCGATCTGTTCATGGGATTCGTGGTCGGCCCGGTGATGCGCCGCGTGTCGCTCGATACACGGCGCGCGATCATTGCCGGACTAATACCGCGCACATTGGTGTTGATGCCGACCTTGTCGATCATCACCTCGACTGCCGGCTGGTTCCTGGCGGTGCGGCTGGGCTTCCTTCAACTCGGGTTTCCCGAATTCTGGTGGGTGATTGCCGCTCTCGCCATTGTTACCGTACTCACGGTGCAGGGGCTCGGCTATCTGCTGCCGACCAACCTCAAGCTCTACTTCGAAATCCAAAAGCCGGCGCCCGACAACGCGAAGCTGGCGCGCTGGATGCGGACCTACGTGCGGGTCGTAGCCGTGCAGGGCTGCATGCAAGTCGCCATCATCGTGGTGATGGCGCGCTTTGCCACCGGCTTTTGAGCGCACCCTTGACCGCACCCGCGACCGTTCGGCATATCGGAGGCCGTCTGGTTAGACGGGATACGAGGTTTCTCCGTTTATTCTCAGTAGGGGCGGCCACGGTGGGGCGGTTAATTGATCGGATGCGTTAGCGTACCGAGCAAGCAAGCCGGAAGCCGATATGCCGCGTGAACCGAACGCCGTCGATTTCTGGCGCGGATTCGCGCTGATCACGATCTTCATCGATCATGTCCCCGGCATCTTTTACTCCAGCTATACGCTGGTGAACTTCTCCATCGCGGATGCGGCGGACTTGTTCGTCTTTCTTGCCGGCTGGTCGCTACGGCTGATGTCCGAAGGCCGTGGCCGGCCGCGACCGACCCATGACGTCATGCTGCGCCTGTTCGGCCGCTCGCTCGAAATCTACGTCGCTCAGATACTGATCACGATGCTGGCGATCGCGATCCTGGCAGTCAGCGCTATCGCCCTGAACAACCCGCTGCTGCTGCAATGGCACAACGCCGCGGCCGTATTCAACGATCCGGTGCGCACCGACATCGGGCTCGTCCTGCTCACGCATCAATTGGGGTATTTCAACATCCTGCCGCTCTACGTGGTGCTGATGCTGATGGCGCCGTTTTTCGCCCTGCTCGACCGGCTCGCGCCCGCGCTGTTGCTGCCGCTGTCTTTCGTCCTTTATCTCTGCGTGCTCGCGTTCCGCATCACGTTGCCGAGTTGGCCAGTGGGCGGCGCCTGGTTCTTTAATCCATTGGCCTGGCAACTCGTCTTCGTGCTCGGCTTCACGCTGGGCAAAGCTGACCGCGGCCTCGGCGCTTTCGCGCGCCGCCACATCGTGCCGCTGCGCATCATCGGCATTCCGATCGTGATCTTCGGCGTCCTCGTTCACTTTTACGATTGGTGGCCCGATCCAACCAAAGTTCCCAATCCGAAGTTGTTTTTTATCGCCGACAAGACCTTCGTCACGCCCATGCGGCTCATCCAGTTTCTCGCCTTGGTGGCGGTATTCTCGATCGCTTACCCCTACATTCGCAAGCTGACCGCCCTGCCCCTCATTCGGATGCCGGTGGCCGGCCTGATCGGGCTTTTCGCGATGCTCGGCCGGAACTCGTTACAGGTGTTCTGCGTCGGCTCCCTCCTGAGCCTCGCCGCGCAGGTGGCCCGTTATGTCTATCATGGCACTGTTGCCAGCGACACCGCCGTGGTAATCCTAGGTATCATCGTAATGGCGGTTGCCGCATGGCTCACCGAATCCCGAGATCGTCTCAGGCCGCCCGCGCCGGCCTTGCCGCCGCGGTCCTGAGCGCATTCTTGCTCACCGCAGCATCGGCGCAGACACCGCCCGCTGCGCCGGTCGCGCCCTTGCCGATGCCCTTCTCCAAGTCATGCCAGAGCGGCTCGGCCGCGCTTGCTCGGGAATCGCCGCTGCCCAATGTCGCCGCCGCTCTCAAGCGGCGAAAGAGCTTGCGTATCCTTTCGATGGGCGCCGCGCCGGGCCGCGTCGGGCCGGGCGGCGATTACAGCGACCTGATCGAGTCGATGCTGGAAAGCGCGCTCAAAGGCATCGACGTGACGGTTATCAACCGTGGCATCTCCGGCGAGCTTGCCGCCGATGCCGCCGTGCGCATGAAGAACGAGGTGGCGCTCGAGGAGCCCGACCTCGTGCTTTGGCAGGTCGGCACCAATGACGCGCTCGCCTACGTGCCGGTCGCCGGTTTCGCCGCCGCGGTGAAGGACCAGATCGAATGGTTGAAGGCGCACAAGGTCGACGTCGTGCTGGTCGGTCTCCAATTCGCGCCGGAAATGTTGCGCGACGCCCACTACAGGGCGATCCGCGCTGCGTTGCGCCGGGTGGCGGCGCAGGAGAATGTCGTCGTCGTCCGCTTCTACGAAGCGATGCAAATGCTCAAGAAAGCCGAGGAAACCGGCCACCCCGTCGCCCTGCAATTCGAGGGCAGCGAAGAAGGCTACGACTGCCTCGCCCAGTACGTCGCCCGCTCGATCACGCTCGGCATCTTCGCCAAGAACATCCCGCGGCGCCCTGTGGCCAAGTGAGGCGGCTTCGCGCCATTTCAAGCAGGCGAAATTCAATCTCTTCAGCGGAAAAGGCGCGCGCCGACCGCAGTGGCAACTTTGCGCGGTCTGATTACTCGACCTGCCATAGCGTATCGGCGCGCAAAGATGAATTTAATCACCCGCGCCCTATTGGCCAACGATGGTTCAAAAGCCAACGCGAATCCGCCTCGCGTGTCCCGAACAATCCTCGAGCAAAGCTCGCACCCACCAATTTGCACCCTCACGGTTGATCCGATGGGAAACATCCGTTTCCCGATTAGGCCAATCCCGCTTATAGACACGTCTCGTGTCCGACACTCGTAACTTTGGCCTCCAGCCATAAGGAAAACTGTCGAGTCCAGAAGAAATCGGTGCCTGAAACGTCTTTGCGGTTGTTCGATGCACACGAAACATGCAAGCGATAAGATTACGATGTTATAACAAGACCAAGACCATGCCATCATAGTGGTCGCAGATACGTCAGATGATGCATCGAGCCAAAACGCCTTAACGATGCCGCCAATGTTCAAGACCAAGTAGAATAAGAACACATTCAATACCGGCCATTGGATCGTTCGCTTGCTACGGTCGCCGCCTTTGGCAGTTACTTTGAATTTCTGTCCTTTTGGTTTTATCAGTCCTGAAATCACGGCTTTCAGGACTTCGGTCGCGCAGAGCGTCGCGTAGAGGTCCGACATGATCGGCAAAATTCTGCCACCGGTGAGCCAATATAAAACGATCACCTGAGCCACCAAAAATGGGATGACATATGACACCGCGTCGGCGGGCGTGGCCACAACCGCTTGTACTCCAAACAGCAGGTACGCGGGCGGGATAGCGAATGCGAGCAATCGCATTGCGTGGGTTGCGACCCAGAATAGAATGGTGTCCGATACGCTTATTCTATCGATGAACGGCAATTTGTTTCCAAGATTTAACGGACTGCTTCTTCCACAGAAGATTTGAACCGCGCCGAGGCACCAGCGGCTGCGCTGGCCGTAATATTCCTTCAAGCCCTCTGGGGCGAGTCCGAGCGAGAGCACCTCATTGAGATAGATCGTTCTGAGTCCGCGCTCGCGCAGGCGAAGCGTGAGAAGGTAGTCTTCGGTCACCGAATCGGTCGGAATGCCACCAATACGTTGTAGCGCCGAAAAGCGTATCAAAGATGACGTTCCGCAACAGAACGCAACCCCCCACGCATCCTTGCAAGCCATTACGGTGTCAAAGAAGAAACGCTGTTCATCCGGCCATACATTGGCAATCCCCAAATTTCCCTGAATTGGATCGGGGTTGGAGAAGTGTTGCGGCGTTTGAACCACTGCAACATCTTTTTCCCGCATCATTGCAACGGTTCGTAAGAGAAAATCACTCATGGGAACGAAATCAGCATCGAGAATCGCGACAAATTCCGGCGGTTGCTTCAATTCCGCCAGCGCGTGAAGTGCCGCATTGATATTCCCGGCTTTGGCGTGACGATTGCTCTCACGCGTCAGGTAGCCGACATCGAGTTTCCTGCAGAGATCCTGCAGCCACTTTCGTTTTCCGTCATCGCAGACCCAGACGTGAAATGATCGATAATTGATCGCTAGAGCGCCCAAGATAGTCGGCTCGATAACTTCGCGTTCCTCATTGTAGGTGCAGATGAGCACGGCTATCCTGGGCGACGGGTTCAAGCCCTTCAACCATACCTGATTTCGATCCGCGTCCGCAGACCGATCTCTGATACGGCATAGAAAGAAGTTTGTCAGAGTCGTCCCAAAAAGCGCCAGAAATTCGATTGTCACGAAGACGACGCCGAGCGCAAAGTCCACAGGGTGGTGTACCGGTGGAATCGTGTCCCAGAGACGCCATGCCATGTATCTCCAGCCGAAGATGACGCAAACGCCGAGCGCGGAGACACGGACGACTGCATAGTCTCGATTAACCCACGGTAGAATTGCCGCGGCCAGGGCGATAATCAACAAGCTCGGCGTGAGCGTCTCGATCCAAAACGGAAGCGCGCTATCAATCATTGCGTACTATCAATGGATGCGATCGCTTTTACAGCACGATCCGCGGTGTCAAAGCGGACCGAACCGCTCCGCCCGATTCGGCAGTCGTCTTTTTCTCTCAATTCGGGAAGCTCAATCGTCACATGATATGGTGCCCGAGTCAGCAGGCTTGGCGGGATCGCCTCATTTGTCGCCACCACGGCCAAGCCGTTGAGTCCCGAAACCCATCCATTCAGAGTCGGGCCGCCGTCATCGGGCCTGAATTGCGCCTTCTGTCCTATCAAAAGCTTCTGGTAAACGGATTCGCTTACACTGGCGGTCACATGAGACGTCCGACAATCGAGAACGCGAAATAGAATCTGTCCGGCGTTTACATGCTCGCCCGCCGCAACCTGCGCGTCCCACACGCGTCCCGTGACGGCACTTCTGACCTCCGCTACCGATAGCCCTGTTTGACGTCCTTGCTCCGCGGCGAGGTTCTCCCGCTCGGACTTTAGCTGGTGCAAGGCGCCCTTTATGCTGGCGTTAATTCCCGCTAGCTCAACGTCAACATCGAGAAGACCTTGAACGGATACGGGAGTGTCGTTGTATCCGTCGCTGATGAATACGCCTTCGCGGGCGAACTTAAGCGCAACTTGAGCTGCGTTCCGCTGTTCGTTGAGTTGGATTATATTTTGACCCGCGACGGCTTCATCTCGACGCGCCTCGTCTAAGTTCTGCTCGCTAACGACACCTTTGCTAAAGAGAGACGTCTTGCGAACAAAATCGCGCGTTATTTCTCTCTGCCGAGCTTGCGCGGCCTCGATCTGCGCTTCTAATCCCGCAACTTGCCTTTCGAGCGCCTGAACTCTACCCTGCTTATATCGTGCGCCCAATTCAACAAGCTCCGATCGCTTTTTTTCTAAAGCGTCATGTTTTGCATTCAGTGCCATAAGACTCGATTGAGTATTGGCGACTTCCTGTTTGAGCTGATCGAGGCGGCCCCGATCTGAAAGCGCATTCCTAATAGTGAAGATGCTTTCCCCCGCGTGAACCTCCATCCCTGGTTCAAAGCGCCTAAGGTCGGGAGACAGCCATCCGGAAATCGGTGCACGCAAGCTTATTAATGCGGCATTGACAACCGCTTCCGTGCTCGTGGATATGAACATTTGTTGGATCGGCACCCAACCGAGAGCAAAAGCGGCTGCGAGTGCCGCGATAGATTTTATGGCTAGTGAACGGCGCTTGACAGAAATTGCAAAGCCCCGGCGGGGCTCCTCGGATTCGAAACTCTTGTCCGTCTCTACCGACTTATCGACGACCGGAGCAATGTCTCTATCATCCGCGTCAGTTTCAGCGAAGGCATCCCAACGATCAATGGCATCTTCGAGATATTTATGTTGCTCGCGAGCGGTAAATTTGTGCCCGCTTGAACGATCGGCGACTCCGGATTCCTTGGGCAATTCAACTTCTTCAGCCGGCGAACGCACAACTCGATTCCTATGGAAAGTTAATGCGACCAACCTTGGCGCAACCTAAGTCACCGCCCAACCAACACCCGTGCAGTTGGCCGGGCTCATGTATGGCAAATACTCAAATTAATTCTTAAGTTTACGGTTTCGCGATGATTCGCGAGGCTTCGTCGGCAGCTTTGGGGCCAACGCAGAGCCTGCGCAGCCGCTGTTGGCCGCCACGCTGCGAAAAGCTCTCGGTGTTAGATAGGCGCTGATTCGAGCCAAATCCGGCATTGGGCCGAAGGGCTGCCCTCTCCATTCCTCTGCGAGTAACTATCTTTTTACCGAGCAGATATTAATATGGATCGGCGCAATTTTTTGGTCGGCATCCATTAAATGCTGCCTTCGTCCAAAATAAAGCTGCTTTGCAGTCGATGCTCTGCGGTGATTCACCTGCACCATAGCGCGGTGCGCGAAAAGTCGGCCATTAGAGCGGATTCCGATCAGGTTGCAGCGTAGCCTGCGTGGCGGAAGTAGTTTTTGCATTCCTGCGGGGTGAAAGCCTGGGTCGCCGTGCCGATCCGATCCCACAAGGCCGGGATCGAGCGTGCTCCGGCTTTGCGCAAGTGCGCCTTGAGCTTGGCAAAGGACATCTCGATCGGATTGAGGTCGGGTGAATAGGGCGGCAGCAATCGCAGTTCGGCG
>DASTWX010000287.1:0-9014 GCA_035765795.1 Pseudolabrys sp.
TGTCTCGTCTCCATGCTGCCGCTGGTGCTCCTCATGCGCCGGCGGCTCGCGAACGACGGCGCTGCGGCGGCCAAGGCTGCGGCGGAACGGAGCGCCGAGCTGCCGATGTCGCCGATGGCGCTGCAAGTGCTGCTCTGCATCGCAGGCGTCGCCTGCTGCGTGGCGATGTCGATGCCGCAAGTGCATCTTGTCGCCTATTGCGGCGATCTCGGCTACGGGCCGGCGCGCGGCGCCGAGATGCTGTCGTTGATGCTCGGCCTCGGCATCATCAGCCGCGTCGCTTCGGGATTCATCGCCGACCGCATCGGCGGGGTGCGCACGCTCCTGCTCGGCTCGATGCTGCAAGGCGTCGCGCTTCTGCTCTACCTGATGTTCGACGGATTGTACTCGCTCTACGTTATCTCAGGCCTGTTCGGGCTCTTTCAGGGCGGAATCGTGCCGAGCTACGCCATTATCGTGCGCGAATACTTCGCGCCGAGGGAGGCTGGCACCCGTGTCGGCCTGGTCATTTTCGCGACGGTGATCGGCATGGCGCTGGGCGGTTGGCTGGCCGGCGTCATTTTCGACGCGACCGGCTCTTATGAGGCCGCCTTCCTCAACGGGCTCGGCTGGAATCTACTCAACGTGTGCATCGTGAGCTTCCTCCTCCTGCGCTCGCGCATGCGGCCGAAGCTGGCGGCCGGATAGTCAAAACGCGTCGTCCGGTAATTCCATCGTACTCGCCGCGCCTGACTGGATGCGCGCGAGGTGCGTCGCGGTTTCCGGCAGCATGCGTTCCATGAAGAAGCGCGCGGTGATGAGCTTCGCCTGATACCGCGATGCGATGCCGTCGGCCTGTGCCAGCTTGGCGAGCGCCGCTTCCGCCATGCGCGCCCACATAAGCCCAAGCGCGACGAGGCCGAAGAGGTGCATGTAGTCGTAGGCGCCGGCGCCCGCGTTGTCGGGCTTCGTGAGCGCGTTTTGCATGAACCACATCGAGGCATGTTGCAGATGCCCGGCGGCAGCCCCGAGCGGCGAAACGTAAGGCTTCATGGCCTCATCGGCGCTTTTCTCCTTCACGTAGGCGCCGACCTCACCGAGGAAAGCCATCAGCGCGCGGCCGCCGTCCTTGCCGATCTTGCGACCGACCAGATCGAGCGCCTGAATGCCGTTGGCGCCTTCGTAGATTTGCGCAATGCGCGCATCACGCACGAATTGCTCCATGCCGTGCTCGGCGATGTAACCGTGGCCGCCGAAAACCTGCTGCGCCATGACCGTGTTGGCAAAGCCGCGGTCGGTGAGCACGCCTTTGATGACCGGCGTGAGCAGGCCCATGTGATCTTCCGCCGCCGAACGCTCCCTGGCATCTTCGGAACGATGCGCAACGTCGCCCCGCAAGCCGGTCCACACGACAAGCGCCCGTGCGGCTTCGTTGAAGGCGCGCATGGTCATCAGCGCGCGGCGCACGTCGGGATGCACGATGATCGGATCGGCCGGCTTGTCGGGATATTTCACGCCGGAAATGGCGCGGCCTTGCAGCCGCTCTTTCGCGTAAGCCACGGCATTCTGGTAGGCGACCTCCGACAGCGCGAGACCTTGAATACCGACACCGAGCCGCGCCTCGTTCATCATCGTGAACATGGCGTTGAGCCCACGGTTTTCCTCCCCGATGAGCCAGCCGGTGGCATTGTCGTAATTCATCACGCAGGTGGCGTTGCCGTGGATACCCATCTTCTCTTCGATGGAGCCGCAGGAGACCGCGTTACGCGACCCAAGCGATCCGTCGTCGTTCACCATGATCTTGGGCACGACGAACAGTGAAATGCCCTTGGTGCCGGCGGGTGCGCCTTCGATGCGTGCGAGCACCAGATGAATGATGTTTTCCGAGAGATCGTGCTCCCCCGCCGAGATGAAGATCTTGCTGCCGGTGATCCGGTAGCTGTTGTCCGCCTGCTTGACTGCCTTGGTGCGCAACAAACCGAGGTCGGTGCCGCAATGCGCCTCGGTCAGGTTCATGGTGCCGGTCCACGTTCCTTCGACCATTTTGGGCAAGTACTTCGCTTTGACCGCCTCGGAAGCATGGGCGAGAAGCGCGGCGATCGCGCCTTGCGTGAGACCGGGATACATGGCGAAAGCCATGTTCGCCGAGCAGAAGAATTCGTTGACGAGTTCGGTCAGAGTCGCGGGCAACCCCTGGCCGCCATATGCAGCCGGCACCGAAATGCCGATCCAGCCGCCTTCGGCCAGTTGTCGGTAGGCATCCTTGAACCCGCCAGGCGTGCTGACGCTGCCGTCGTCACGCCGCGTGCAGCCTTGCTTGTCGCCCACCCGGTTGAGCGGCGTGAGCACTTCTTCGCTGAACTTGGCCGCCTCGCGAAGCACTGCCTCGATCAGGTCGGGGCTCGCCTCGCTGAAACCGGACAAATTGCCGTAGCGCTCCAGGTGAAAGACATCGGCGAGCAAGAACAGAGCGTCGTCGACGGGGGCCCGGTAGATAGGCATCAGACCTTCTCCTCGGGCGCGGCGGCCCGCATGTGCACTGGTTATGCCGAAATCAGGTCATCGGCGGACCGACGATGGGCCAGTCCCTTACCCTCACCAACACGGAATTATGACAGGGCCGCTTTACGCCCGCGTTAAGGGCGAATTGCCGCGGCCCAGAGCTGCCCTCTCAGCACCCGCACAGCACGCCGCCGGCACGTCGAGGCAAATTGCCAGCGCCCCATCAAAATTTAACCCGATGTTTACCGCGAACGGGAAAAGGTCGCAGATGGCCAGGGGAACCGCGCCTTTGTCCATCATCGGTTAATACGTGCCGGTTCCACGAGAGTCGATCGGGCTCTTTGCGCCTCCACCCCTAACGCGGTGCGAGCATGAAATTTGGCGTCCCGTGGAATAACGCAAGAGAAGGGATTCGGCCGGAAGCGCGCGAAACTGCAAAAAAGGCAGCGCGCCGAGCGGGCATGTCGCTCGACGACTGGCTCAATTCCATCATCTTTCAGCAGGCGGGACAGACAGGGGCGCAACCGCTGGTCCGCGTCGATGGCGGGAATGGACAGACGGATCGAGGCGAGCTTGCCGCCGTCAGCCAGCGGCTCGACGAACTTACCCGCCGCATCGAAGAGGTCACCCGCGCCGGAGCAGCCGCTTACGCGCCTAAACAGCGTCGCCAAGATCCCCGTGAACGGGCCGAGCTGATCGGCCGCCTCGATCAACACCTCAGTATCGCCCGTTCGGCGCAGTCCCCGGACCCCGGGCGGCCGGTCTCAAAGCCGATGCCGCATGTCACGATGCCGCCGGCGCTCGAGCGCGCTTTGGCCGAAATCGCCGCCCGTCAGCAGGTCCTCAATAACGATACCCGCCGGCAGCAGCGGCAGCCGGCAACGCGGGCTCCGCGCGAGAAAACATCGGCGCCGGAATCGGCGCGTATGCCGCTGCCCAGCCAAGACCTTTCGGTGCTGGAAGAGCAACTTCGCAAGATCACCGATCATATCGAAACCCTTCGCCGTCCCGGCGTGGAAGAAGCCATTAGTGCGCTGCGCGCCGAACTCGGCCAGATCGGCCATGCGCTCGACCGGGCAATGCCGCGTCAAGCCCTCGATACCATAGAGCGGCGAATCCAGGGCTTAACGCAGCGTATCGCCGAGGGCCGGCAGAATGGTGTCGACGGCAATGCGTTGGCCCGCATCGAGCGTGGGCTCGGCGAAGTGCGGGATGCCTTGCAGCACCTGACTCCGGCAGAGAACCTGATCGGCTTCAACGGCGCGATCGAGGGTCTCGCACAGAAGATCGGCGTCATCGTTGCCGAAAGAGAGCCGGCCACCTTGGCCCAGCTCGAGAGCGCAATCACCAAACTGCGCAGCATGGCCGACAGCGTCGCCTCCAATGACGCGGTGAGCGCGCTTGCCGGCGAGGTGCAGAGGCTTTCCGAGAAGGTCGATCATCTCGCGCGCAACAGCACCAGCCTCGATGCGCTCAGGAATCTCGAAGACCGTATCGACGCGCTCGCCGATGGGCTGGCCGAACGGGCGCGCAGCGGCGATGCCGCACCGCCGCGCCTCGAAGCCTTGGTGGAGTCGCTCTCGGACAAGATCGAGCAAATTCAGAATGTCCGCGGCGATGCCGTCGCCTTGAGCGCATTTGAGGACCGCATCGCCACATTCGTCCAACGGCTGGACGCTTCCGATGCGCGGCTGGGTCAATTGGAAGCTATCGAGCGCGGCCTGGCAGAGCTTTTGGTGCACATCCAGCAGATGCAGGCGAACCGTGACGCTACCGCAGCGGCCGACGCCATTGCTCCGACGCCGGATAATTTCGCCGTCGATGCGCTCAAGCAAGAGCTCGTGCGCTCGCAAGATGCGATCAAGGAAGACATCGCGCGCGCCCACGACACATTAAACAAGATTCACGGCGCACTTGGCGACTTGGTTGACCGTTTGGCCGCGGTCGAACAGGACATCCGGAACGAACGGCCGGCGCGGTCTTTCGAGAAAGCCGAGCCCCTCGATATGCCTGCGCCAGTTCGGCAGCGCGGCGTACGATTGGTGGAAGACGCACCCCGCATGCAAGCGCCGATCGCGGCAGAGGAGCAAGAGCCCGAGAAAATGTCGGCACTCGGCGGGGGCGGCGCCGCGGCTTGGTCGCGGCCGGCGTCACACCTGCCGCCCGCGCCGCAGCTTTGGCACGCGGCCGACCCCGAAGCTCCGGGATTCGTGCATGCGGCGCCGACCGCTGAGATGCGGCGCGATCGGATTATCCGCAAAGAACCCGACAATCGTGGCCTGTCGCCCGATCAGCCGCTCGAGCCAGGCTCCGGTCCGCCGCCGTTACGCCCGAACGCCGCCGCCCGCATCGCTGCTTCGGAGGCCGCTCTAGGCAACACGATACCGGCGAGTGGAGCGGGCGGAAGCAAATCGACCTTCATTGCCGCCGCCCGGCGCGCCGCGCGGGCAGCGCTCCAGCAGGAGGCTGCGGCTCAGTCCGATACGGACGAGACGTCCGAGCACGGCGATCCCTCCGTGCGCGCGCGCGTCATGAAGCGCATGAAATCATTGTTCGTGGCAGCCAGCATTGTCGCGATCGCGGTTGGCTCGGTGCAGATTGCCGGCAACATGCTCGACTGGGGCAAGCCGAACCCGTCGAAAGCAGCCAAGGACCACCAGGCAACAAGCAAGACCGCGCCGTCACAAGCGGCGCTGGCGTTGCCCGAAAAGCTTGCCTCGAATTCTCCGCCGGCAATAACGCCGCCGATCGTCTCCATCGATCTCCTGGCGCCGCCCAATGCGACGGTGCAGGTCGGCAGCACACCAAGGCAAACGGCATCTCCTGAGATTACCGGATCGATCCCTCAGCCCGCGAGTTACCCTTCATTGCAGCCGGCCACCGCAGGCGCACCCGGGGCCAGTGATCCGGACTCGCTCCCCCCCGTTATCGGCAGCCAGAGATTGCGCGATGCGGCGGCTGCCGGTGACGCCGCCGCCGCCTACGAGGTGGCCGTGCGCTTTGCCGAAGGCCGCGGGGTTCCGGTCGATCTGAGCGCCGCAGCGCATTGGTACGAGCGCGCGGCCAAGCAAGGGCTGGCACCGGCGCAATTCCGCTATGCCAGCCTCTTGGAAAAAGGCCAGGGCGTCAAAAAGGACCTCGCCCGCGCGCGCAAGCTCTATCTCGCTGCCGCCATGCAGGGCAACGCGAAGTCGATGCACAATCTTGCCGTCCTCTATACCGAGGGGGCCGACGGCAAGCCGGATTACAAGACCGCGGCGAAATGGTTCCGCAAGGCCGCGCAGCATGGTGTAGCGGACAGTCAGTACAATCTTGGTATCCTTTGCGCACGCGGCATCGGCGTCGAAAAGGACATGGTCGAGTCCTATAAATGGTTCGCCCTGGCCGCCCGGCACGGTGACAAAGAGGCTGGCAAGAAGCGCGACGAGGTCGCCTCCCACCTCGACCCCAAGCAGCTCGCCGCCGCCCGTAGCGCGGTTGAGCAGTTCAGGGCGACCCCGCAGCCCAAGCAGGCCAACATAGTGCCGGAGCCGCCGGGCGGCTGGGACGCGGCCGCGGCCTCAGACGCAACCGCGCGTGCGGCGCGTTCTTACACGGTGGGAAAGCAGTAAATGCGCGACGCGGCCTTGCGCTCAAGACGTGATCGCGCCACAAGACCTCGCTAAGATGAAATCGGATTGGCGGCGGTTTGACAGGCGTTCTCGCGCGCCGTGAGACTGACCGCGGCCCGCAGCCCCGGCCGCCTGCGTGGCTGGAAGTGCCGCGCTTCAGCTTCGAACGCCGGAAATCGCGCCTTGCAAATCTATCTTCCGATCGCCGACCTCCCCGTCAATATTTTCCTCATCCTCGGTCTCGGGCTGGCGGTCGGATTCCTCTCCGGCATGTTCGGGATCGGCGGCGGTTTCTTGATGACGCCGATGCTGATCTTCATCGGCATCTCGCCCGGGGTTGTCGTGGCGAGCGTTTCGCCGCAGATCGCGGCATCGTTGTTCACGGGCTTTCTCGCCTACTGGCGGCGCGGCACGATCGATTTCGCGCTGGGCGCCATGCTGCTGGTCGGCGGCGCGACCGGCACCTTCCTCGGCGTATGGGTGTTCACGCTCCTGCGTGAAGTCGATCTGCTCGATCTGCTGATCGGCCTGTCATACGTGACTTTGCTCGGCGTTATCGGTGTGCTGATGGTGACGGAAGGGACGCGAGCTATCAGTCGCGCCCGGCGGGGAAAGTCGGCCGATTTGCGCCGGCCCGGCAGCCATACCTGGTTCCACGGGCTGCCGCTGAAGATGCGCTTCAAGCGTTCCCACATCTACATCTCGGTGATCCCCGTTTGGGTGATCGGTGCGATCATCGGCTTTCTCGGATCCATTCTCGGCGTCAGCGGCGGGTTCATACTGGTGCCCATGTTGATCTACCTGCTGCGCGTGCCGACCGCGACGGTGATCGGCACGTCGATGTTGCTCACCCTTGTCACCATGATCATCGCCACGATCCTGCATGCGACGGCCAACCATTTGGTCGATGCCGTGCTGGCCTTGATCCTCATGATCGGGGGGGTGATGGGCGCCCAGTTCGGCGTGCGCGCCGGCCAGAACATGCGCGCCGAATGGCTGCGGCTGCTGCTCGGATTGCTTGTCCTGGCGGTCGGGCTCCGTTTCGCTTACGACTTGGTGGTGCAGCCGACCGATTACTATTCGATCCGCCTGATCAGGGGCGGCGCATGACAAAACGGCTGGCCATTGCCTTCGCTCTGGCGCTGCTCGCCTTCAGCGCGCGTCCCGCCGCGGCCGAGCGGCTCGTCGTGTCGCTCTCCAACCACCGCGTACAGGTCACTTCCAATTTCGTCGGCGAGGACTTGGTCCTTTTCGGCACCATCGAGCCGGAGCGCGGCGGCCAATTGCATTACGACCACTACGATCTGGTCGTAACGGTAACCGGCCCGCGCCAAACCTACCGCACGCGGCGCAAGGAGCGCGTGGCGGGCATATGGGTGAACACCTCGTCGCGGGAATTCATCCAGGTACCGTCATATCTAATGGTGCTGAGCAACCGGCCGGTGAAGGAGATCGCCCCGCCTGACGTGTTGCGGCGGCTTCAAGTGGGGCTCAATAATTTCATCCTCACCCAGCGCATAGGCCCCGATTTTGCCGATACGGTGCATAGCGATCCCTTCCGTACCGCTTTCGTGCGGCTGCGGACCGAGCATAGACTTTACGGTCAGTCACCGACGGCGGTGACGTTTCTCACTCCGACGGTGTTCCGAACCGCGATCCCCTTGCCCGCCAATGCGCCCGTGGGTGGCTTCAACATCGATGTCAAATTGTTTGCCGACGGCGCCATGATCGCACAGACCACCTCGGCGCTCGAGGTGATCAAGACCGGGTTCGAGCAATACGTTGCCGAGGGCGCCGCCGATTACGGGCTGCTGTACGGGCTGCTTACGGTGATGATGGCGCTCGGCATCGGCTGGATGGCGAGCGTGGTGTTTCGCCGGGACTAAGGGCACGTAGGGCGCAATAGCGAAGCGTATTGCGCCACCGATCTCGCCGCAGCGCGGCGGATTACGCTCGCTAATCCGCCGCTACGGGCTCAGCGATACACCTCCCGCCGGTGGCCGACCGTCACCACCAGCACCACGAACCGGTCGTCCTCAATGGCAGCGACGATGCGGTAGTCGCCGACCCGATAGCGCCAGAACCCTTTGTGGTCGCCGGTCAGCGCGCGGCCAAAACGGCGCGGGTCCTCGCTGCCGGCGATGCGCTCGCGCAAATAGCGTAACACCCGCCGCTCGGCGTCCACGCCGAGCTTGCGGAGGTCACGGGCGGCGGCCCGATCGAACTCGACCCGCCAAGCGGCCGCAACCATCAGCGTTTCGTGCGTCTCTTGAGGTCCCGCTCCAGGCTGTCGAGCGTCACCCGCGGCCCGCCCCGCCCGAGCCGCCGCCGCGCCAGGTAGTCGTCTTCAATGTCCTCAATTTGGCGCAGGATCGCCTCACGCGCGTAATAGCTCTTGGTGCGACCGGTTTTCTTGGCGAGGGCGTCGAGCCGCTGCTCGATCTCAGGCGGCAAGCGAAGGGCGAGCATCTTGGGCCTCCAATGTGCCATACATGTATAGCGCTCGGATCGCGGAGACAATGGCCTCGGCAGGCGAGCATGTACTCTATGGGCAGTCGCCGAGGGCGCCGCCGATTACGGCCCGCTCTACGGGGCGCTCACGCTGATGATGGCGCTGGCGATCGGCTGGACGGCGAGCGTGGTGTTTCGCCGGGACTAAGGGCACGTAGGGCGCAATAGCGAAGCGTATTGCGCCGCCGATCTCGCCGCGGCGCGGCGGATTATGCTTTGCTAATCCGCCCGAACGCGCTCGATCGTCGTCGCGATACCGGGCTGCAACAACCGCAGGCGCTCGCCAATGCCGAGCGCGTTGAACGCCTTCTCCAGGTCGTCGCAGCTTTGGCTGAAGTGCGCCCAACCCGCGCAATGCACCGGCACGATCACGGCGTCGGGGAAAGCATGTGCGGTTTCGATGGCGTCATT
>DASTWX010000288.1:0-6093 GCA_035765795.1 Pseudolabrys sp.
CGGCATCCACGTCGACGTTAGCCATACGGCGGCGACGCCGCCCGGCATGAGCGTCACCGTCGAAGCCGAATGCGTGGAAGTGTCCGGTCGCAAGCTTTCGTTCAGAGTTCGCGCGCATGACGGCATCGACATGATCGGCGATGGCCTCCATCAGCGCGCGGTCGTTTCCTGGGACAAGTTCAACGCGCGGGTGGCCGAAAAAGCGCTGGCCGCGGGAGTGAGCGCATGAACGCGATGCGCACAGAGTCTGTCCTCATCCTGAGGAGCCGGCCGAAGGTCGGCGTCTCGAAGGATGAGGCCTCATGGTTCGAGACGCGCCGCTTCGCGGTGCTCCTCACCATGAGGATTGAGGTCGAGTGGGCTCGACATGGCTGAAACCTCCGTCCGCAACTTCACCATCAACTTCGGGCCGCAGCATCCGGCAGCGCACGGGGTGCTGCGTCTGGTGCTCGAGCTCGACGGCGAGGTGGTCGATCGGGTCGATCCGCACATCGGCCTGCTCCACCGCGGTACGGAGAAGCTGATCGAGTCGAAGACCTATCTTCAGTCGGTCGGTTATTTCGACCGCCTCGATTACGTGGCGCCGATGAACCAGGAGCATGCCTTCTGCCTCGCGGTGGAGAAATTGCTGGACATCCAAGTGCCGCGGCGGGCGCAGCTTATTCGGGTGCTCTACGCCGAGATCGGCCGGCTCCTGTCGCATCTGCTCAACGTCACCACGCAGGCCATGGATGTGGGTGCGCTCACACCTCCGCTGTGGGGTTTCGAGGAGCGCGAGAAGCTGATGGTCTTTTACGAGCGTGCCTCCGGCGCGCGCATGCACGCCAAGTATTTCCGTCCGGGCGGCGTGCACCAGGATCTGCCGCCCAAGCTCATCGACGACATCTACGCCTTCTGCGATCCATTCCTGAAGGTGGTCAACGACCTCGATGTACTGTTGACTGACAATCGCATCTTCAAACAGCGCAACGTCGATATCGGAGTGGTGAGCCTCGAGGACGCCTGGAATTGGGGATTTTCCGGCGTGATGGTTCGCGGCTCCGGCGCGGCTTGGGACCTACGCCGTGCGCAGCCGTACGAGTGCTACTCGGAGATGGAGTTCGACATTCCCGTTGGCAAGAACGGCGACTGCTATGATCGCTATCTCATTCGCATGGAGGAGATGCGGCAGTCGGCCCGCATCATGAAACAGTGCTGCGATAAGCTGCGCAGCAAGGACGGGCAAGGGCCGGTCACCATCGATGATCACAAGATCGTGCCGCCCCGTCGCGGCGAGATGAAGCGCTCGATGGAGGCGCTCATCCATCACTTCAAGCTCTACACGGAAGGCTATCATGTGCCAGCCGGCGAGGTGTACGCGGCCGTGGAAGCGCCGAAGGGCGAGTTCGGTGTCTATCTCGTCGCCGACGGCACCAATAAGCCCTACAAGTGCAAAATCCGGGCGCCCGGGTTCGCGCATCTGAGCGCGATGGATTTCCTTACCCGCGGCCACATGCTGGCGGATGTCTCCGCTATTCTCGGCTCCATCGACATCGTGTTCGGGGAGGTGGACCGATGATGGCCATTCTCTCCGTTGTCATTCCGGGGCGCGGGCGTAAGCCCGCGAACCCGGAATCCAGAAAGCTGTGCAGTGTGGCTGGATTCCGGGTTCGCCGCTTCGCGGCCCCCCGGAATGACAGCGTGAATCAGACGGAGGCCCGCCAATGAGCGTCCGCCGTCTCGCGCCGCCGGAACAGCAGCCGAAGGAATTCGCCTTCGACCGCGCCAATTTGATCTGGGCGAAGGAACAACTCGCCAAATACCCGCCGGGCCGCCAGCAGTCGGCGATCATTGCGCTGTTGTGGCGCGCGCAGGATCAGTTCGGCGGCTGGCTGCCGGAGGCAGCCATCCGCTACGTGGCCGATTTCCTCGGGATCGCCCATATCCGCGCGCTTGAGGTCGCCACGTTCTACACGATGTTCAACCTGACGCCGGTCGGCAAAGTGCACGTGCAACTTTGCGGCACGACGCCGTGCCGGCTGCGCGGCGCCGACGACCTGGAAAAAGTTTGCCGCCAACGCATGGGGGAGCAGATGCAGGTGACTGCGGACGGCACGTTCTCCTGGGTCGAGGTCGAATGCCTGGGCGCTTGCGTGAATGCGCCTATGGTGCAGATCGGGTCCGACTACTACGAGGACCTGGACGCGGGTACGTTTTCCAAATTGCTCGACGAACTTGCCGCCGGCAAGGCTCCGAAGCCGGGACCGCAGATCGATCGGCAGCTTTCTGAGCCGGTGGGCGGTCCCACCACCTTGACCGATCCTTCGCTTTATAGGGCGAAGGACAAGCCCAGTGCCAAGGGCGAGACGGTCGAGCGTGGGGAGAACGCCAAAAAGCCGGGCGCCGCTGCGAATATCCGTGAGGCCGCCGTGCCGAAACCGCCGGCGCAGAATGGCCAAAAGAAACCGAAACCGAATTGACGCCGACGATGCTCGCTGACAAGGACCGCATCTTCCTCAACCTTTACGGCCGCCACGAGTGGCGGCTGAAAGGCGCGCAGGCGCGCGGCGCCTGGGACGGCACCAAGGCGATCCTCGAAAAGGGCCGTGACGCGATCATCGACGAGGTCAAAGCATCCGGATTGCGCGGGCGCGGCGGCGCCGGTTTTCCGACCGGCTTGAAATGGTCGTTTATGCCGAAGAAGTCGGACGGCCGCCCGCATTATCTGGTCGTTAATGCCGACGAGTCGGAACCTGGCACGTGCAAAGACCGGGAGATCATGCGGCATGACCCGCATCTCCTGATCGAGGGCTGCCTCATCGCTGGTTTCGCGATGGGGGCAAATGCCGGTTACATCTATATCCGCGGCGAATTCATCCGAGAGCGCGAGCGGCTGGAGGCTGCGGTCGAAGAGGCTTACGAGGCCAAGCTGATCGGCAAGAACAACATCCACGGCTGGGATTTTGACCTCTACGTCCATCACGGCGCCGGCGCTTACATCTGTGGTGAAGAAACCGCGCTGCTGGAAAGCCTCGAAGGTAAGAAAGGCCAGCCGCGGCTGAAGCCGCCGTTCCCGGCCAATGTCGGTCTTTACGGCTGCCCGACGACCGTGAACAACGTGGAATCGATCGCCGTTGTGCCGGATATCATGCGCCGCGGTGGAGCTTGGTTCGCCGGCATAGGGCGGCCGAACAACACGGGCACCAAGCTCTTCTGCATCTCCGGCCACGTCGAGCGCCCCTGCAACGTCGAAGAGGCGATGGGCATTCCGTTGCGCGAACTGTTGGAGACGCATGCCGGCGGCGTGCACGGCGGTTGGGACAATCTGCTCGCCGTCATTCCTGGCGGCTCGTCGATGCCGTTGATTCCGGCCGGTCGCGACCAGGCCGACACGCTGCTGATGGATTTCGACGGCTGCAAGGAAAAGAAGTCCGCGCTCGGCACCGCTGCCGTGATTGTGATGGACAAGTCGACCGACATCGTGCGGGCGATGGCGCGCATCTCCTACTTCTACAAACACGAGAGTTGTGGCCAGTGCACGCCGTGCCGCGAAGGTATGGGGTGGATGTGGCGGGTGCTGACGCGCATGGCCGAAGGCCGTGCGCAGAAGCGCGAGATCGACATGTTGATGGAAGTGACCACCCAGATCGAGGGCCACACGATTTGCGCCTTCGGCGACGGCGCGGCCTGGCCGGTCCAGGGGCTGCTGCGGCATTTCCGGCCGGAGATCGAGCGCCGCATCGATGAATACACGCGCAATACGGATGCGCTTGGGGTGAACGACCCCAAGCCGCTCGACGCGATCGCGGCGGAGTGAGTGTTGATGACAGCAACGCGCCATCTTGCGGAATTCAACGTCGCGCGGATCAGGTTTCCGCTCGATGATCCGCGCATGGCCGAATTCGTGGACAATGTGAACCGCGTCAACGCGCTGGCGGAGAAGGTCGACGGCTTTATCTGGCGTTTGCAGGACGAAAGCGGTCACGCCATGAACATGACCGTCTATGGCGACCATGCGATCCTGCCCAACCTGACGGTGTGGGAGAGCGTCGAGGCGTTGGAGCGATTCGTCTTTAAGACGGTGCACGGCCGCTTTTTCGATCGGCGCGAGCAATGGTTCGCGCAGCCGGACCCGACCCTCGTCATGTGGTGGGTGTCCGCCGGTCATCGGCCGTGCCTTCAAGAGGGCGTTGCGCGTCTCGACCATTTCAAGGCGCACGGTCCGACTGAATTTGCGTTCGGCTGGGAAAGCCTGCCCGGCGCGCAGCAAGCAAGAATGGCGCGAGTTGCGCGCGCGAGCGAGCAAGCGACATGACCAAACTGATAATTGACGGCAAAGAGATCGACGTTCCGCCGGAGTACACGCTGCTCCAGGCGTGCGAAGCGGCCGGCGCGGAAATCCCGCGCTTCTGCTTCAACGAACGGCTGTCGATCGCCGGCAATTGCCGCATGTGCCTGGTTGAGCTCGTCGGCTCGCCCAAGCCTGTCGCGTCCTGCGCGTGGGGCGTGCGCGATTGCCGTCCCGGAAAGAACGGTGAGCCGCCGGAGGTCAATACAAAGACCCCAATGGTGAAGAAGGCACGCGAAGGCGTGATGGAGTTCTTGCTGATCAACCATCCGCTCGATTGCCCGATCTGCGATCAGGGCGGCGAGTGCGACCTGCAGGATCAGGCGATGGCATACGGCGTCGACTCCAGCCGTTTCGCCGAGAACAAGAGAGCTGTTGAAGACAAGTATATAGGGCCACTGGTCAAGACGATCATGACGCGCTGCATTCACTGCACGCGCTGCATCCGTTTCTCGACCGAAGTGGCCGGCGTGCCCGAACTCGGCGCGATCGGCCGCGGCGAGGACATGGAGATCACCACTTATCTTGAGCATGCGATGACCTCGGAGCTGCAAAGCAACGTGGTCGATCTGTGCCCGGTCGGGGCGCTTACCAGCAAGCCCTATGCCTTCACAGCGCGCTCCTGGGAGCTGAACAAGACACAATCGATCGACGTCATGGACGCGCTCGGCTCCGCGATTCGCATCGACACGCGGGGCCGCGAAGTGATGCGTATTTTGCCGCGCACCAATGACGACGTGAACGAAGAGTGGATTTCCGACAAAACGCGGCACGTCGTCGATGGATTGCGTACCCAACGGCTGGACGAGCCTTATGTGCGCGTCGACGGCCGTTTGCGGCCGGCAAGCTGGCGGGAGGCGTTTGCGATCATCGCCGACAAGGTGAAAACGACGCGCCCGGATCGTATTGGCGCCATTGCAGGCGATCTTGCCGCAGCCGAGGAGATGTACGCGCTGAAGGATCTGCTGACGCGCCTGGGGAGCCCCAATATCGACGCGCGCCAGGACGGCTCCGCGCTCGATTCGAAATGGGGACGGGCGACATACCTGTTCAACGCCACCATCGCAGGGATAGAACGCGCGGACGCGCTGTTGCTCATCGGCTGCAACCCGCGCCGCGAGGCGGCGGTGCTCAATGCGCGCATCCGCAAGCGTTGGCGGCAGGGACCGTTCCCGATCGGGGTGATCGGCGAGAAGGCTGATCTCACTTACAACTACGAGTACCTGGGGGCCGGCCCGGAGACGCTCGGCAACCTCGGAAAAGGCAAATTCGCCGAAGTGCTCAAGGGCGCAGAGCGCCCCCTCATTCTCATCGGGGCGGGCGCGTTGGCGCGGCCGGACGGCGCCGCCATTGCCGCATCAGCGGCAAGCGTGGCGCAAGACGCCGGGGCAATCAAAGACGGCTGGAACGGCTTCTCGGTTCTGCACAACGCGGCGTCGCGTGTCGCGGCCCTTGATCTCGGCCTCGTGCCGGGGAAGGGGGGACAAAACGCGGCGCAAATGGCGCAAGGCGGGGTGGATGTTCTATTCCTGCTCGGCGCCGACGAGATCGAGGTCGCGCCAGGGCCGTTTGTCGTTTACGTCGGCAGTCATGGCGATCGCGGCGCGCACCGCGCCGATGTCATTCTTCCCGGCGCTGCCTATCCCGAGAAGTCCGGCATTTACCTCAACACCGAGGGCCGCGTGCAGATGGCGAACCGCGCCTCCTTTCCGCCGGGTGAGGCGCGCGAGGATTGGGCTATTCTGCGCGCTCTTTCCGATGCGCTC
>DASTWX010000289.1:0-2706 GCA_035765795.1 Pseudolabrys sp.
CTCTTGGACGTGTCCACACCAATTCGGATAATCTTCGTCACGGACGGCTCCCTTTGTCTGAGGTCATTGATCCGAATGAGATCGCTGACGACCTCATTCTGGCACAGCGATGCCGTCGGGGGCCGTCCACCCCAACAGATGAATGTTCGGTGGTGGTTTCTGGATTCCGGGCTCGCGAGCGGAGCTTATCATCGGGCGCGCTTCGCGCGGACCCGTTGGCTCGCGCCCCGGAATGACTAGCGTGAGAAAAACCGCTCCGCGGCGTAAGGGGCGGGATCGCAGAATGGCGTCTCGCCCGTCATCATTTGCGCGATCAGCAGTCCCGTCACGGGCCCGAGCGTCAGCCCCCAATGGGCGTGGCCGATGGCGAGCCACATATCCCTGATGCCCGGCGCGCGGCCGATCACGGGCCGGGAATCCGGAAAGCATGGCCGTGAGCCCATCCATGTCTTGTCGTCCGCCCGAGATCCGAGCGGAAAAAGCGTGCGCGCGCGCGGCATCAAACGATCGAATTGCTCCGGCGTCGGCGGCGCGTCGCGGGCTGCGAACTCGGCTCCGGTAGTCAGGCGAATGCCCTGCTCCATCGGTGTGATGAGATAGCCGAAATCGACGTCCACCACCGGCCGCGCCAACGTCGCGTTGCCTTCGCCGCGGAAATGGCGGTGATAGCCCCGCTTGACCGCCATCGGCAGCCTCAGGCCCACCGGTATAAGCAGGTCGGGCGCCCAGGGGCCGAGCGCGACGACCACCTGCGCGCCATCGAGCGCGCCTTCATCGGTCTCCACCCGCCAGCGCTCGCCGTTTCGATGCAGTGAGCGGGCGTCGCCGTCGAGCACGATCCCGCCGAGTTTGCCGAAACGCGCGGCATAGGCGCGTGTCACCGCGAGCGGATTGCTCAAGCTCGCCGCCTTCGGCCAGAACACGGCGCGGGCGAACACAGAGCGAACCGATGGCTCGAGTTCTTGCACGCCCGGCGCATCCAGCACATCGAGCGGAAGCCCGAATTCGCGAGCAAGATCGAACTCAGGCTTCATCGCATCCACCGCGCGCGGGTCGCGATAGAGCTTCAGCCAGCCGGTCTTGCGCAAGTATTGCGTCGCCCGAGCCTCCGCCATCAGGGTCTCGTGCTCGGCCAGCGCGCGCGCAAACAGCGGCCGGTTGGCCCGTGCATTCTCAACGATGCGCGGAAGCTGCGAATTGGCGCGGAAAGCCCAAAGCCACGGCGCCACCTTGGGCAGAAAAGCGACATGGTAATTGGCGTCGCTCGCGCGCTTGAAGGCAACGCGCGCAAGATGCGTGAAGCTCGACGGAAAGGCGGGCGGGAAGATCGTGCTGCCTTCGATCACGCCGGAATTGCCGTACGAGGTCTGCTCGCCGACGCCGGCGCGGTCGATTAACGCTACGCTTAAGCCCCGTTTGGCGAGTTGCAGCGCCACAGAGGTGCCGACAATGCCGGCGCCCAATACAATGGCGTCTGTACGGGCCATAACTCACCATTCCTTCCGCTCGTCCGAGTTGGCGCGAAAACCGCGCGCAGTGACGGCACTGTTGTCCCGTGTAGATCGACATTCCTGAAGACGCTATCAAGGGTTTGAGCTGCCGTCGGGAGTAACCCCTGCCATGAAGCTATTGAGTCCGCTGGCGGTCGCGCTATCGCTCGTCGGCCGCCACGGCACTCTGGTCACGGCGGGCTCGATTTTCGTCGGCCTTGCTATTCCGCCGCTTGCTACCACCTTCAAGCCTTATCTCGGACCGGCAATCGTGGCGTTGCTGACGCTCGCGTTCTTGCGGGTCGATCCGCTCGATTTGCTCTCCCACGTCAAGCGGCCCCGCTTGGTCGGGCTCGCTATCGCGTGGGTGATGCTGGCGGTGCCGGCCGCTCTCGGTACATTGTTCCTCGCGCTCGGCGTCGAGCGCGCGATGCCGGGCTTGTTTTTCATTCTGATCCTACAAATTTCCGCCACCGGACTGATGTCCTCGCCGGCGATTGCTTCGCTGCTCGGGCTTGACGCCGCGCTGACGCTCGCCTGCCTCATCATCGGCAGCATAATCTCGCCTCTGACGACGAGCCTGTTCACTCACGTATTCCTTGGGCGCGCGCTCGCCTCTCCGCTGCTCTTCGGCTTACGCCTGTTCGCGATCATCGCCGGCTCGGCGCTGGCCGCAGCCGTGATCCGCGGCCTCGCCGGCCGCGCCTTCATCGAAGCGCAGCGCGTGCGCATCGACGGCTTAAGCGTGCTCACCATGTTCGTCTTCGCGGTCGCCGCCATGGACGGCGTTACCGACCAGATCCGGGCCGAGCCGCTGATGGTGCTCGGCCTGCTCGCCCTCGCCTTCGTGTTGGCGCTCGGCTTGATCGCACTGACGACGGTTTGCTTCCTGCCGGCCGGGCGTTCGCGCGCGCTGGCGATCGGATTGATCGCCGGCAACCGCAATATCGGGCTGATGCTGGCGGCCACCGGCTTTTCCGCGCCGGATGTAGCTTGGCTTTACTTTGCGCTGGCCCAGTTCCCCATCTATCTGCTGCCGCACTTGTTGAAGCCGCTGGCTCGGCGTCTACAGCAAACTTCGCCCGTTTAAGCGACGGTCGAGGTCATGCTGCCGGAGAGCGCGGCGAGGTGCGGGTGATAGCGGTGGTGCGCCTTGGCCAATTCGTAGCGGCTGATGCTGCCGTCGCCATCGGCGTCGAGTTTGCAGAACAAGGCG
>DASTWX010000290.1:0-7808 GCA_035765795.1 Pseudolabrys sp.
GGGCTTGCGGCTCAAAGGCCGGATCATTATCTAGGGACACAGGACAGCACCTCTACTGCTGTTGAATTTTGAGAACCGTCGCGCTGCGAACGCGACGGTTCTCGCTTTATGTATGTATCGCGCGACGTGTTCGCCAGAATCTGCGGCGTAATTTTCTTTCAAGTCGCGTAATCGGCCAGAGAGCGCCGTGGGTGAGTCCAATGCGATCGGCGGCTAGGGTTGTAGCCGCGACAGTGGTTTGATTCACCACCGCTCAATTCTCGGAATCCTCAGCCGGGGTTTTATTGGAATCGTTGTCGGCAAGCGGTTCCCATGACCCATGCCACTCCATAACTGTCTTGCCGGATAGACTCCTTCGAGCGGGCCGATAGCGTCGCTGGTAACGCTTCCCTTCAAACGTCACGATTAGTTTGCTTTCTGCATTGGGGAATTTTGCATTCAACGCTGCGTCAAGCTGTTCTTTTGGTGTGAGCGGAATAAGCCCCTGCCTTTTAAGGTTGGTTACAACTAGGTCTAGGTGGTCGCGCGCACGCCGCAAATCTGCGCGCCCATAATTCGGATTATTGCGCCGGTGGTTATCAACTCGGTTCTCGCAAACCTCTACGGCGCGTTGTGCTTCCGCTAGATCATCAAGAGTGTACGCCATGGCGATGCGTCACAACTCAAAGCCGTCGAATTGCAAGCGTTCCAGAAATTCCTTTAGTGCCTCAATCGACGTGCCGTGAATGTAAACGCCACCGGCTGATTGATCCTTGTGGCCGCACAGATCGTCACGTCGCGATTTTTCGACACCCGCCAGCGCCAAGCCGGTCTTAAATGTGTGCCGGAACGAATGCCATACCTTTCGGCTGTCATGGATTCCGACGCTCGGCAGATACTTGTTATTGAACACCTTTGGAATGAACCTCGGAAAGTAGTCATTTAGCACGGCGGGCTTGCCGCTGCGCTCGGCTGTCTCTTTCGCCTTCATGCCGCGTCGATACCAGTCCGGGAATAAATGGCTTTCACCGGTAAGGCGAAGCTCTTTAATACGCTTGTTCAAGCCAAGCTTAATCAGCGTGCTATGAACCGGCACTAGGCGCGGTTGCTTCGTCTTCGATCGCTCAATATCGAATATGAGAACGCCGCGCTCGGTGCGGATGTTGTCTAGCTCAATTTGCGCTTGCTCGCTGGCGCGCATTCCTGTGTACAGCGCAACTAGCATCGCCCATTGTGCTTCCGTCCATTCCCCTTTGAATCGATCCGGGTGAAAAATCCGGCTTAGATCGGTCGACGTGAAATTGACGCGCGGCGGGTCTTTCTTTGGTTCATCAGCTTTGATGCCCGATACCGGATTATCGGGCACAATGTCATTGCTCAGACACCAGTTAAAGATGGAATGCAGCTTGCTCAGATATTTGTCATTGATCGTGCGGGGGTCTAACACCGCGTAGGGCTTGGCTAGAGCCTTGTTCGCGGCGATTGCACCCGGAAGCGTCATGTTCCGAAAACGCTTCACATAATGGGCCGGTGCTTCCGCAAGCGCCCGCTTAAATGTCTGAATCTCTTTCCGGGTGATTTTGTAGACGGGCAGGGACTCTTCCAAAATCTCATCCAGCATCCGAATGGTGACCGTCATTTCACGGTTAGTCGATAGCGATGCCTTGCGGTCCTTTAGCAGCGTCGGCAGTAGGTCTTTCAGCGGCTTCAGACTGTCCGGGCCGGTGACGCGGTGCGAGAGGCTGTCCTTTGGCGCCTCGATCTTTGGCGGGCCGATTAGAATCGGATGGCTTGGCTTGCCGCTGAAATCGCCTTCGTCGCGCTCAGAGGTGCGGCCTAGGGCCTCTAGCTCGGCAACTGCTAGACCGATCGCGGATTCCCGCCATTCCTTTGTGTCGCGTTCCGCCGTCAAGTTCCCGTTGGCCTCATAGTGGCCGATGGCGTGCCCGACAAGTTGCTGTAGTTCCGCGTTGCTCGCCGCGCCGGTAGCAGCGCGCTTAAGCCCGGCTGCATAGTCGGCGTCGACGAATCCCGCTGCATAGCGGTGGTCCGTGGCGCGGGCGTCATCATCGAAGCGCACCATGTCGCGATAGTGACTCAGGGCGATTTGCTGCGGGGCGAGGGGCCGCCCCCTACGGGCCACCGGGGCCGTAGCTTTTGCCGTTTGGGTTTGGGCCAGGGCGGCTTCTATCTGGGCCTTCATTGCCGCTACCGCGCTCGGTAGCTTCCGCTTTGCGTCGGCGCGGCTGTACGAGTGCAACGGGGTCCAAAGTTCGGTCTTGCCGAACGCTTGACGCACGGCAACAGGCACCCGGACGCGAGCGTAAAAGCCACTGCCTTTCTGTACCAAGTGAGGGGTCTTTGCGGACATTATTCAGCCACCCTGCGCCAAAAATGTGGGAAAGAATTGGGGGAAAAAATATGGGAAAAATCTTGGAATCGCAAGAATTTACAGATTTATCAGTTGCTTAAATGTGGGAAGAATGGTCTCCTCTCGACCGCACCAGCATAAATTTCAATGAGTTCAGCAACTTAAGCAGTGAATTACTACCTTTGCCATGGCTGAGTGCCAAACGGGTAGGTGCTCTAGCACGGCGAGAGCCTGTGGTTTATCGTCGGCCCGCCGCAGAATTAGCTCCAGCATTCAAAAATGCTCACCTTCAATAAGCACCTGTTCCTCTTGATCAACGCGCATGTCGGTGCCTCTCCGGCTGTAGTGATTACGGCGAGGTTTCTAGCTTCCGACGTAATCTACTTTGTTCCGGCCCTGCTTGTCGTGCTGTGGGTTTGGGGCCAACCCAGGGGACGCGGTGGTCTCGTTGCTACGGCAGTGGCGGCCGCGCTAGCCCTCGTTGCGAACCAGATTGTCGGCCAGTTCTGGTACGAACCTCGGCCCTTCATGGTCGGCATTGGACGGACTTTGATGGCGCACGCGCCTGAGAACTCTTTTCCGAGCGACCACGCAACATTCTTGTTCACTGTTGGGCTCAGTCTAATCTTTACGAGCGCTGCCCCTGGGTGGGGTAAAGTGGTGACGGCAACGGCAGTTCTCGTCGGATGGGCGCGCGTTTACTTAGGAGTTCACTTCCCTTTGGACATTCTGACTGCGGCCGTGATTTCGATATTGTTTGCGGCAATGGCAGCCTTAATCGTCTCACCTATACGGCTGTGGATCATGCCGATGGCTGACAGGGCCTACGCCGCCGTATTGGACTTGGCACGGCTACCCTCCTCGATATTTCCAAGGTGAGTAGTCAAGCAGCCTAATCTGCGCTGCCCGCGTTTAACGCCGATGACGCGCCAGGATTCCGCCCGGCCGTAGTTTCCGCCATCTCTTTCCCAACCTGCCTGAAGTGACTCGGTGTTCGCGATTGTCTCTTGCGTGTCTTTGCGCTCAATAATTATACCAACCTGCAGAAACCTTGACCGTCATCCTGAGGTGGCCGCGCGCAGCCCGGCACTCGAAGGATGCACGCCCCATATTGAAGGCCGCCATCCTTCGAGGCTCGCTCGCTGCGCTCGCTCACACATCAGGAGTGCTTGTGCAGGCCGGTTTTACTCCGCAATGGACTCGATCGAGAGCCCCATTCCTCGCTTGAAGTGGAAGGCATTGCCTCGGAGGCAATTCATGGACGAGACGCCCATCTTAATCGAGGTCCGCGCCGGCTATCGCGTCATCACGCTCAACCGTCCGGACCGGCTCAATGCCTTCAACGAGTCGATGCATCGCAGGTTGGCCGCGGCGCTTGGCGACGCGGAAGCGGATCCGTCCTGCCGGGCGCTCTTGTTGACCGGAGCTGGCCGCGCGTTCTGCACGGGGCAGGACCTGAGCGACCGCGTTAAGATGCTGCAGAGCGGCGATGTGCGGCCCGATCTCGGCGCGAGCCTCGGCACTTTCTACAACCCCCTCATCCGCCGTCTGCGCGGGCTGCAGTTTCCTGTGGTGGCTGCGGTGAACGGGGTCGCCGCCGGCGCGGGCGCCAATTTGGCGCTCGCCTGCGATATCGTCTTGGCGGCCCGCAGCGCGCAATTCATCCAGTCCTTCGCCAAGGTTGGGCTGATCCCCGACTCGGGCGGCACCTGGACGCTGCCACGTCTCGTCGGCGCTGCGCGTGCGCGCGGGCTCGCGCTCACCGCTGAGCCGCTGCCAGCGGAAAAAGCCGAAGCGTGGGGCATGATCTGGAAGGCCGTCGACGACGACAAGTTGATGGTGGAGGCAGAGGCGCTATGTGCGCGCTTTGCAGAGGCACCCACTTTCGGTCTCGCCCAAATCAAGCGCGCGCTCGACGCGTCCGAAACCAACGGCCTGGACGCTCAGCTCGATCTCGAGCGAGAGCTGCAACGCGCGGCCGGCTTTTCACCGGACTATGCCGAAGGCGTGCGCGCTTTCATGGAGAAGCGTAAGCCGCGATTTACCGGCCGCAAGGAATGAATGCCGAGCAACCGGCGCGCGGCCGCTCTGGGAATGCCGCGAACTTGCCGTTCAATGCGCTTATCAATTGCCCGTTCTGAGGGCCGGGCGTACAAGCGAGCCGTTATGCTCCAGCGCCGAGGCACCGGATGTTCGACCAGAAGACCACCGCCCCGATGCTGCGGGGAGAGGACGGCGCGGTCCGGCCCGATTTTGTTGCGCGCGTGGTCGAGGCGATCGCATCCTCTGATGTAGCCACCCTCCGCGAGCTCACTGGCGATCTCCACGAAGCGGATCTCGGCGCCCTGATCGAATCGCTCCAGCCGGAGCAGCGTCCGCGTCTGGTCGAGCTGCTCGGCCTTGATTTCGATTTCACGGCGCTGACCGAAGTCGATGACGCGGTCCGCGAGGAAATCCTCGAAGAGCTTCCACCGAGGACCGTAGCGGAGGGCGTCCGCGACCTCGAATCCGACGACGCGGTGGCGATCCTCGCCGGCCTTCCGCAGGACGAGCAGGCGGAAATTCTGCGCGAACTGCCGCCACCGGAGCGTGTCGCGCTCGCGCGCAGCCTCAATTATCCGGAAGGTTCGGCCGGTCGGCGGATGCAGGACGAATTCATCGCCGTGCCGCCGGTGTGGACGACCGGGCAAGCCATCGACTACATGCGCGAAACCGCCGACCTGCCGGAACGCTTCTATGAACTCTATGTCGTCGACGAGTTCGGCCGTTTCCTAGGGGCGGTGCCTCTCGATCGCCTCCTGCGCAGCAAGCGCCCGATCCCGATCGCTGAACTGATGGAACCGGAACGCCGTCGCGTCCGCGCCGACGAGGAGCAGGAGGACGTGGCGCGGCTGTTCCAGCGTTACGACCTTGTCGCCGCTCCTGTCGTCGACGCCAGTGATCGGCTGGTGGGCGTCATTACTTTCGACGATATCGCCGACGTCATTCAGGAAGAGGCGGAAGAAGACATCAAGGCGCTCGGCGGCGTCGGTCGATATGAGGAGCTGTCGGATACGGTCTGGCGCATCTCGAGGGGCCGTTTCACTTGGCTGTTCGTCAATTTGTTGACAGAGCTATTGGCCGCCTGGGTGATCAGCTGGTTCGCAGGCTCCTTACAGAAGATGGTCGCGCTTGCTATTCTTATGCCGATTGTTTCGGACATGGGTGGCAATGCCGGCACGCAGAGCATGACCGTCGCCGTCCGCGCTTTGGCGACGAATCAACTCAGTCGCGCGAATGCTTTGCGCATCGTTGGGCGCGAGTTGATGGTCGGTATCGTCAACGGGCTCGGTTTTGCCGTGATCATGGGAGTGATTGCCGCGACGTGGTTCAGCTTGACCGATTTAGGCGTCGTGATGGGGCTGGCCATTCTCATCGTCCTCACTGTGGCGGCGCTGGGTGGAATTTTCATTCCGCTCATCCTCGAGCGTTTCGGGGTCGATCCTGCAGTGTCTTCCGGCCCGTTCGTCACGACGCTGACCGACGTCGTCGGGTTCTTCACATTCCTTGGTATCGCCACGCTTTGGTTTGGCTTGGGATAACTAATTGATGTTTTTTTCACCTTGTTTGCTGACCGCACGTTAATGCTGAATCCGTAAAGGTTCCTGCCGCGAAGTCGCTTAATCGGCGGGGTAAGGGGAGTGGACGGCGAAGCCGGAATTCGACTTGTGTCCGGCGCGCGTACCAGGCGAAGGCGTGGCCTCGCCGGTGCTCCGACTGCCCACAGCCGGCGGACCCTCTCGACCTCGCGCGCAATCGTCGGCCCGGCTTTGCTCGTCTTCGCCCTCGCAGTGGTCGGGCTCGGCATTTATTTCGGCTTCGGGCGTCCAATCGACGCCGGACTGTGGTCGGACCAACGTGTCTTTTTGCGTGCTCCGATCGTCCGTGGCCCGACCGCGGGAGCTGCTACCGCCGCCGATCCGATGGACCCGCGGTTCGTCCATCGCGTCGAGCACAGCGCCGGGCTGAAAGGATTGCGCTTCGAAGAGGATCCGTCACCCGGCGCCCGGGAAATCCAGCCGGTACTGGACGCGAACGGCCGCATCGCCGGTTTCTTGACTTGGGACCGCACCTATCCGGCGCCTCAATCCAAAGGTTGGCTGCTCCCGATCGCACTGCTGCTGGCCGGCGCATTGCTCGGCATCGCAGGATTTTCCTGGTGGCGGTTGAAGCGGATGCAGATTGAGCTGCGGGAAAGGGAGGAAATTGCGCGCCGCGCGGCCGAGGAAGACAAACTGACCGGTCTTTCCAATCATGCCAAGGCGCTGGAACTACTCGATGCGGCGTTCGCCGAGCGGCGTCCCGAACAGCTGATCACGTTCGTGTTGATCGCGCTTGACGGCCTGGACGATGTCAACGCGAGCCGAGGTGTTCTTGCCAGCGACGAACTCACCGCGGCGGTGGCGCGGCGGCTGAAGGAATCGCTGCCACCGCAGGCGATATGCGGCCGCATCGGCCGTTGCGAATTCGCGGTGACGCTCACCACGGAAACCGGTTTCGACGTCAAAGCCGCCGTGCGCGCCGCAATCGCCAGCATCACGCGCCCGCATTGGATCGATACGGTCGTGCGGATTGCCGCCCATGCCGGGTTCGCTCAGGCGCCACACCATGGGGAAACTCGCGGCGAGTTGACCCGCCGGGCCGAGCTTGCGCTCCGCGAAGCGGCGCGCAAAGGGGCGGGCAGTGTCGTCGGCTTCGACCCTGCAATCGAGACGACCTCGGAGGAGCAGAAGTTTATCCAACGCGAACTGCCCCGCGCGCTGAGCGCCAATGATCTGGATGTCCATTATCAACCGATCGTCTCTGCCCAAGATCGGCGCATTGTCGGCGTCGAGGCGCTGCTGCGTTGGACACACCCGTCTCGCGGGCCGATCGGACCGGCAAGATTCATTCCTGTGGCCGAACAGATGGGGTTGATGGACCAGCTCGGCGCCTTCGTCCTGCGGCGCGCCTTGGCGGACGCCGAGCGCTGGCCCGGCTCGTACGTCGCGGTCAACCTTTCACCGCTGCAGGTGCGCGATCGCGGCATTGTCGATCTGGTGCATTCGGCGCTGGCCGAGAGCGGCGTGCCGCCCTCACGGTTGGTGCTGGAGATCACCGAGGGTGTACTGATCGACGAGCCGGACGAAATGCTTGAACGCATCGAGGACCTGCATGCGCTTGGCATCCGCGTCGCGCTCGACGATTTCGGCTCCGGCTATTCCAATCTGGGCTATTTGCAGCGATTTCCGCTCGATAAGCTGAAGATCGACCGCAGCTTCGTTTCGGCACTTGGCCAATCGGCGACCGGTGGCGTTATCGTTCAGGCGATCGTAGCGGTCGGGCGCGCGCTCGGCCTGTCGGTGCTGGTCGAGGGTGTCGAGACGGAAGAGCAGTACGCGTTGTTGCGGCTTGCCGGCTGCGACGCGATGCAAGGTTT
>DASTWX010000291.1:0-5365 GCA_035765795.1 Pseudolabrys sp.
GGCGGAGGCTCTGCATAAAGCTGCTCCACCAGATCGGCGCGGTTGGCGAGCACGCTGCGCTGGTTGATCGAGCCCTTGTCGGTCATCTCGCCTTTGTCCATCGAGGGTGGCTCCGCCATCAAGATCAGGCGTTCCACCCGCGTTGACGAGCCGCGGCTTTGGGCGGCGAGCGCTTTCAGCAATTGCGCAAACTTCGCACGCACATTGTCGTTGCCGACGATTTCCGCCGGCGTTGCGTCCGGCCCGCGCCCGGCAAGTTTCCGGCACGCCTCGATGTCGGGAAACACCAGCGCGCCAATCTCGTTGCGGTTAGGGCCCGCGAACACCACGTCGCGGGCGTAAGGCGCGAAATGATCGATGAAGCCTCCGCGCAGCGGCCCGACACTCACCCAGGTGCCGGTCGAGAGCTTGAAGTCTTCAGCGATGCGGCCGTCGAACAGAAGGCCTTTGAGCGGGTCGTCCGGGTCGGCAAATTTGAGCGCATCGCCGATCTTGTAGAAGCCCTCCTCGTCGAACGCTTCGCGCGTATGATGCTCCTGCCGCCAATAACCGGGCGTGATGTGGGGCCCGCGCAAGCGCGCTTCCAATTTGCCTTCATTCGGTACGAGCTTGAGTTCGACGCCGGGGCACGGCAGGCCGATATTGCCGGCGCGGTCGAACTCCCAGGTGCAGGCGAGCGCTGCCGGCGAGGTTTCTGTCGAGCCGAGCGAGGAAACGAAGATGATGCGTTCGCCGGTTGTCTCGACCGCCAACTCGGTGAGATCGTTCCAGGTGGTCTGGTTGAGCCCTGCGCCTGCATAAAACAGCACCTTGAGACGCGAGAAGAAGTTCTTGCGCAAGGTCTCGTCGGCGCGGAAATGCGAAACCAGTGCTTCGTAACCTTTGGGTACATTGAAATAGATGGTAGGCGCGATTTCGCGCAAATTCCGTGCGGTCTTCGGCACGCCGGGCGGCGTCGGGTTGCCGTCGTCGATGTAGAGGGAGCCGCCGTTCACCAGAACCATGTTGAAGTTGTGGTTGGCCCCGAAGGTGTGACTCCATGGAAGCCAATCGACCACCACCGGCGGCTCGTCGGCGAGGAAGCGGAAGCCCGAAGCGATCATCGCCTGGTTCGAGCACAACATGCGATGCGTATTGATGACCGCCTTGGGGCTGCCGGTGCTGCCTGAGGTGAAAAGGAATTTGGCAATCGTATCGGGCGTCACCTGTGCATGGGCGGCGGCGACGCCGCTTGCGTCCTCTTCGCCCATGAGATCGGAAAAGGCCGTTGCCTTTCGGTCCGCCGGGGGATTGGCGCCGACCACCAATTCCACATCCTCCGGCACGGTGACGGCGATGGCGCGGGCGAAGGCGCCGCTGTCGGCGATGAACACCATGCCCGGCGTGAGCAGGTCGATGATACTGCGCAACTTGCCGAAGTCGCTCGACATCAGCGAATAGGCCGGTGAGATCGGCGCGTATGGGATGCCGACATACATCGCCGCAAGGCCGAGCAGCGCGTGCTCGATGCCGTTGCCCGAGAGCACCGCGATGGGACACTCGGCCGAAAGGCCGCGGCGCAGCAGCGAAGCGCCGATACGCTTCACCGTCTCCAGCACCTCGCCGTAGCCGAGCTTGCGCCAGGCATCGCCGGCGCCGCGCTGCGCGAGAAAGACGCGCTCGGGCGCACGCCGCGCCCAGTTTTCCAACGGCTCATTGAGGTTGGCGTCATAGGCTTCGAGCGGCTGGCGCGTGCGGATGCGAATGCTGCCGTCCGGTTTACGATCCAGAACTGCGTCGGGCGCGCCTAGGCGCACAGGGCGCAAGCGTGCTGGCGCGGCCGGTCCGGCCATGCGGGGCATGTTCGGCATCACCTCCGCTCCACTTTCGGCCCACGCTTTTCCAGGAAATCGCGCAGCCGCGATTTGGCTTCCGGGTCGGCTTGGGCAATCGAAGACATCAGCGACTCCATCGCGTAACCGGAAGCCGGATCGCTCTCGGCGATGCGCGGCAGCGCGTGCATGACTGCAAAGTTCGTCAGCGGCGCGTTGCCCGCGATGCGTTGCGCCAATTCCATGCCTTTGGCGAAGCCGTTTCCGGTCTCGGCCAGGTAAGTGCTCAGCCCGATGGCTTGGCCTTCCTCGGCGGAGTAGGTCCGCCCCGTCAGCATCATGTCCATCATGCGCGCGACCCCGATCAGCCGCGGCAGCCGCACCGAACCGCCGCCGCCCACATAGATGCCGCGGCTTCCTTCGGGCAACGCGTAATAGGCCGAGCGGTCCGCCACCCGCACATGCGCGGCGGCAGCCAACTCCAGCCCGCCGCCGACGACGGCGCCGTGCAGCACTGCGACTACCGGCACGGCGCCGAACTGAATTTTCTCGAAGGTACGATGCCAGAGCCGCGAATGGGCGATGCCCTGTCTGACATCACGATCCTTCAATTCGGAAAGGTCGAGCCCCGCGGAAAAATTATCACCTTCGCCCGCCAGCAGCACGGCATGGATGTCCGCCGGCAAGGCTGAGAAAAACGCGTCTATGCCGATCACCGTGTCGTCGTCGAGCGCGTTGCGCTTGTGTGCACGGTTGAGCCGCAGGATGCCTACGGCTCCCTCTCGCACAGCGACCAGTGATGGAGGAAGCTTAACGCTTACCAATTCTGGATTGCTCTCGGGCACGCGCATCAAACCTCATCATGCCCAGACTTGGGCCGGGCATCCACATTTCAACGAACCGGCAAAGAATGGAAGCCAGGGATGACCGGAGCAAGTTCGGCCATCCGAAAGTGCTCAGTTTTTCTTCGCCAGCGGGCAGCCGCCATCTGCCAGCGGGCGGAAAGCCTTTTCTCCGGGGATCGTGCCGACGATTTTGAACGCGTCCCATTTGCCCTTCGACTCGGCTGGCGTCTTCACCTGAAGCAGGTACATCGGATGGATATGCCGGCCATCCACTCTGATATATCCTTTTCCGAACAGAGGATCATAGGTCGGCATGGATTTCATCGAGGCGACGACCGCGCGTCCGTCGGCGGCGGAGCCGACCTTTTCGACCGCTTTTAGATAATGCAGCACGGCCGAGTAGACGCCGGCCTGCATATGATTGGGCATCATGTGTTTCGGTTCGCGCGCCTGATAGCGTTTCGACCAGGCGCGGCTCTGGTCGTTCATGTTCCAGTACCAAGCACTGAGCGTGGTAAGGCCTTGCGCCGTCTTCAATCCGAGCGCGGGCACGCTCTGTAGGTCGAAGACCAGTGCGGCCAGTCTTTGCTTCGCGCCGAGCCTGAATTCCGCGGCCTGCTTGATGGCATTGACGGTATCGCCGCCGGCGTTCGCCAGCGCCACCACGTCGGCCTTGGACGCCTGCGCCTGCAGAATGAACGAGGAGAAGTCGTTGGTACCGAGCGGATGGCGCACGCTGCCGATCACGTTGCCGCCGTCCGCCTTCACTTCATCGCTCGCCTGCTTCTCCAAGTCGTGCCCAAAGGCATAGTCGGCCGTTATGAAAAACCACGACTTACCTCCGGAATCGACTATGCCGTGCGCCAGCGCGTGACCGTTGGCCCAGGTATCGTACGTCCAGTGCACGAAATTCGGTGAGCATTTCTTGCCCGTGAGCAGGGCCGAACCAGCGCCGGAACCGATCGCCACTTTATTTTTCTGCGTGGCGGTTTCGCTTACGGCCAGAGCAACCGCGGAGTTCGGCAGGTCGATGATCATGTCGACGCCTTCCGTATCGAACCACCGGCGTGCGATGGCGGCGCCGATGTCGGGCTTGTTCTGGTGATCGGCCGAAAGAACCTCGACTTTCAGTTTGGAGTGCTTGGCAAAATTTTCGACCGCCAATTGGGCGGCAACGACGGAGCCGGGCCCTTGGAAGTCGGCATACACACCGGACATATCGTTGAGAACACCGATCCGTAGGACGCCGTTCATCTCCGCAAAGGCCGGCGCGGACATGAGAGCGAGCAGCGCTGCTGCCAGTTTCACGAATTTGTGCATGCATTCCTCCCTCGCGGGCGCTATTGCCTGCACCCTCGAAAGAATGTTGTCATTGACAACAATATTCGTCAAGGCAATCCATGCTAATGGAGGCTCCCTCACACAAGCGGAATCGATCATGAATTCGCGACAGCCCGCCTCAGAGCAACTTGTGATCGGCGGCGATATCGAATCCGAATCGAAACTGCGCCTTGGCGAGTTGCAGAACCACCTCGGCTATTTCCTTCGACGGTTGCAGGTCTGGGTATTCCAGGACTTTATCGCCACTTTGAGTTCGGCGAACCTCCGTCCAGCGCAGTATTCGGTGTTACTCGTGATTGCTGCGAACCCGGGTCAATCGCAATCCGCGATCGGACGGACGCTCAATATAGAGCGTGCACGGCTCGCGCGGATGCTTCATGAGCTCGAAGCCCACGGCTGGATCAGTCGCAGGCCTTCGGGAAAGGACGCACGGTCATACGCGCTGGCCTTGACTGCCGAAGGGAAAAAAGCGCTCGCCAAAATCGTCTCGTTAGCGCAGGAGCATGAAGCGCATGTGAGCGAGTTCGTAGGCGAGGATCGGCGGCTGAAGCTGATCGAACTTCTGCGCCAATTCGGTTGATCAGATTTATTCCACCTCCCAGACGTTCAGCCGCACGGAGCGGGCTTGGCGCTCACCGCGCGCGATGGCGAGTATCCGATTGAGCCAGTCGGCTGCGCCGCCAATAATGTCGATGATTCGCCGCTTCACCATAGGGCGTGCGGCCGAGGTCCAAGACCGGCGCAAGTTCTGCGTGTATGGTGAAAATCGGCTGCTGTCCCAGCGTGGCGGCCTATCGGTTGGGGTCCCAACTTGTGTGCCTTCGCGGCGTTTCGGCCATTTGACGCTACGGATGAGCAGCCGTAAATACCAAGGCACAAACGGGAAGCATCATGGCGCGTATTTCGTCATTGTCGGAAGCCATCGCCGCAGCGGTCCGCGACGGCGACACGGTCGCGGTCGAGGGCTTTACGCACCTTATTCCGCATGCGGCAGGGCACGAGATCATCCGGCAGGGCCGCAAGCACCTGACGTTGATCCGCATGACGCCGGATTTGGTCTACGACCAATTCATCGGCATGGGCTGCGCCGATAAGCTGATCTTTTCGTGGGGCGGCAATCCGGGGGTCGGCTCGCTGCACCGGTTTCGCGATGCGGTGGAGAAGGGCTGGCCGCACAAACTCGAGATCGTCGAGCATTCCCACGCCGCCATGGCCAATGCCTATGAAGCCGGCGCCGCCGGCCTGCCCTGCGCGATTTTCCGCGGCTACATCGGCGGTGACCTGCCCAAGGTCAATCCCAGCATCAAATACATCGAGTGCCCGTTCACCGGCGAGAGGCTCGCCGCCGTGCCGGCGCATCGGCCGGAC
>DASTWX010000292.1:0-4289 GCA_035765795.1 Pseudolabrys sp.
ACGCAAAGGGCAACGATGGCTTTGCCGCCGAGGTCTCGATCACCGGATCAAAGGATGGCTGGTTCCGCATTCACGAAGCGACCATAAACAATTATGGCTTCGAGAACGCGCCGACGCGCGTTTTCAAGGGAACGGGCTGGGTATCCGGCCGCCACCTCGGTCTCCTCCTCAATCGCAACTATTTGTACCGCGATTCCTCCGAGCGCGCGCCTGTCGTCGCCAAGCTGGGGAGCGGTCCGGATTCGTTCGTTGTCGATCGCCTCGTCGCCTGCCGGGCCGACTGGGTGAAAGTCGAAGGGACATATCTCGGCACCCGTCTTCGCGGCTGGGCGCGGGGGACTTGCGCAAATCAAGCGACGACCTGCCCGTAAGCCGCGCGCGGAGCGTGATCCGCCGGCCGCGAGGCAGTGAGGCGGGTTACGCCTTCGGCTAACCCGGCCCCTACAGGTCACTAATGCAAATGCTTCAGCTTGTCGGGATTGCGCACCACATAGATCGCGGCAATCTTTCCGTCCTCGATCTCCAGCGCGGTCGTTTGGAGTTCGCCGTCGGCCTCCAGGGTGACGAAGCCGGGTAGCCCATTGACGAATCCGGCGCGCACAAGTTTCGAGTCATTCTTCCGGAAATGAGCCGCCAAAAGTTCGTGAACCTTCATCACAGCGTCGAAGCCGACGATCGGCTGCATGGCTGCCGGCCGTTTGCCGCCGCCGTCTGAATGGACGCTGACATCGGCCGCCAGCATCGCGCCGAGCGCCGTCATGTCGCCGCTGCGCGAGGCGGCGAAAAAGGCTTCGGCGAGTTCGAGGCCACGTTGTTTTTCCACCTGGAAGCGCGGCCTCGCCTCGCGCACATGAGTGCGCGCGCGGGCGGCGAGTTGCCGGCAGGTCGCCGGATCGCGCTCGATGGTCGTAGCGACCTCCTCGAATTCCAGCCCGAACACATCGTGCAGCAGAAAGGCGGCCCGCTCGAGCGGCGAGAGACGTTCCAGCGCCAGCATCAGCGGCAAGGTGACGTCGTCCTCCTGCTCCTCTTCCACGACCGGATCGGGAAGCCATGGACCGATATAGGTCTCGCGCCGGCGGCGCGCCAATTTGAGCTGATCGAGACAAAGACGCGTGACCGAGCGGCGCAGGAATGCCTCGGGCTCGCGCACTTCGCCGCGGTCGGCTCGCATCCAGCGGATGAAAGCCTCCTGCACGGCATCCTCGGCGTCGGCCACCGAGCCGAGCATGCGGTAGGCGACGCGCATGAGCTTGGGGCGCAGCGGCTCGAAACTGGCCGCTGCGTCCGCGTGGCCGACTCCCGTCATCAGGCCGCCATGGCTCTGGCCGCGGTGGCCTTTGCCGCCGCCGGATCGGCAAACAAGCCGAAGCCGACCGCGATGCGGTTCCACCCGTTGATGACATTGATCATCAATGTGATCTTGACCTGCTCCTCTTCCGTGAAATGCGCCTTCAGCATCTCGTAGGCGCTCTTCAGCTCATGCCCTTCGGAGAGCCGCGTTAGCGCGTCGGTCCAGCCGAGCGCGGCGCGTTCGCGGTCGGTATAGCAGGGGGCTTCCCGCCAAGCCGACAAGAGGTAGATTCGCTGCTCGGCCTCTCCTTTCGCACGCGCGTCTGATGCATGCATGTTGATACAGTTGGCGCAACCGTTGATCTGCGAGGCGCGGATCTCCACGAGATGCATGAGAGTCGGATCGAGGCTCGATGCGATGGTCATCGACGTGCCTATCCAGTTCTTCATGAGCGCGGGAGCAGCGGCGAAGGGATCAAGCTTGGCAGTCATGATTGGTTCCTTTCTGTTGGTTCCGACATCATGACGAGGCAGGATCGGCCGGTGTGACATGCTCGCCGAAATTTTCGTAGGATGGGTTAGGCGCGAAACGCCGTAACCCATCATTGGGCTTTGCGAGACACTTGGCCGGGCGTTACGCGCCTCGCGCCGCCGCGAAGCCAAAGCGGCTTCGCTTTGCGAAGCGGGGTCGGCGCTAACCCACCCTACAAGTCATATCCGCTCCGGCAATCGATCCTCGCGGGCGAGCGAGGAGAAGCGGGTCACCGCGCTGTCGAATTGCAATTCCACCGTGCCGGTCGGCCCGTGGCGCTGCTTGCCGATAATGACTTCCGCCCTTCCATGCACTTTGTCGCTCTCGGCCAGCCACTCGGCGAACTTGTCGCGATCGGATTCGAGCGGCTTGCGCATCACGTGATAGTATTCTTCGCGGAAGACGAAGAGCACCACGTCGGCGTCCTGCTCGATCGAGCCGGATTCACGCAAATCAGAAAGCTGCGGCCGCTTGTCCTCGCGGCTTTCGACCTGGCGCGAGAGCTGCGACAGCGCCAGGATCGGCACGTTGAGCTCTTTGGCGAGCGCCTTGAGCTTGGTGGTGATCTCGGTGATCTCCTGTACGCGGTTTTCTGAACTGCGCCGGGTCGAGCCGGAGAGCAGTTGCACGTAATCGATGACGACGAGATCGAGACCGCGTTGCCGCTTGAGCCGCCGCGCGCGGGCGGCGAGCTGCGCGATCGAAAGGCCGCCGGTCTCGTCGACGAACAGCGGCAAGTTCTGCAACTCGATCGAGTAGTCCTTGATTTTTTCGAAATCGGCCTCGCTGATGCCGCCGCGGCGGATCTGGTTCGACGGAATTCCGGTCTGCTCGGCAATGATGCGGGTGGCGAGCTGCTCGGCCGACATTTCCAGCGAGAAGAAGCCGACCACGCCGCCATTCACCGTGGCGGTGTGGCCGTCGGGCTTGACTTCGCCTTGCCACGCCTTGGCGATGTTGTACGCGATATTGGTGGCGAGCGCCGTCTTGCCCATGCCGGGGCGGCCGGCGAGAATGACGAGATCGGAGGGTTGCAAGCCGCCCATCATGCGGTCGAGATCGTCCAATCCGGTAGCGATCCCCGACAACTTTCCGTCGCGCTGGAAGGCATGCGCCGCCATGTCGATCGCGGTGGTCAGCGCCTGCGCGAAACGTTGGAACCCCCCGTCGTAGCGGCCGGTCTCGGCCAATTCGTATAGTTTGCGCTCGGCGTCTTCGATCTGCTCGCGCGGCGCGAAATCGACCGGCGCGTCGTAGGCGACGTTGACCATGTCCTCGCCGACCTGGATCAACGCGCGGCGGGTGGCGAGATCGTAAATCGTGCGGCCGTAATCGGCGGCATTGATGATGGTGGTCGCCTCGGCGGCGAGCCGCGCCAGATACTGGCTGACGTTGAGCCCGCCGATATCGATCGAGGCATCGAGAAACGTTTTCAGCGTCACCGGCGTGGCGAGCTTGCCGGCGCGGATCAGGTCGCGGCAGAGCTGGTAGATAGTCTGGTGAATCGGCTCGAAGAAGTGCTGCGGCTCGAGAAAGTCCGAGACGCGATAATGCGCTTCGTTATTGACCAGAATGGCGCCGAGCAGCGCTTGCTCCGCCTCGATGTTATGCGGCGCGGTGCGATAAGTTTGCGCCGGCGGATCGACCGGGCGGCGTGCAAGTGATTCGAGCGGGGCCATGAGAATTGCTGTTGCGCCAACGAGACGAAAGTTTGGAAGGGCAACTTGTGAGGTGACGCAACCAAAGGACAAATTGCGGGGCGACTGCTGTTAACGATTGCTTAACCGTTCGCGGGCGCCGCCGCGACGGCGACGCATCGGACATCGCCGCTTTCCACAGGGGTTAATCGCAGCAAAAATAGGCGTGCAAAGCCGCGCTTACACTTGACGCTGATATGATTGACAAAAGAGGCGGCGTTTTCAGCGCTGTCATTGCTGAGAAATAATGCAGGTACCGGGACTATGGATTCCGGGCTCACGCGCTACGCGCGTGCCCCGGAATGACAGGAGACTGACAGTTACTCTCCCGCCAACCGGAATGGCTGGCGCTGATGGCCTTCTGCATCGCGCAGGCGGCGCTCGGCACGGGCGATGTAGTCGCGCGTCATCGGCGTGACGCCCTGCTTTTTCGTGAGCTGAATTTGGAAGTTCATCATGTTCTGCTCGCGGAACGACATCTCCGACGCCGCCAGATAGAACTCCCACATCCGCACGAAGCGCTTGTCGTAGATGCGCTCGACTTCCTCCTGATGGGCGAGGAAGCGCTCGCGCCATGCCTTGAGCGTCTCGGCATAATGCAGGCGGAGGATTTCGATGTCGGTGACCAGCAGGCCCGCCTTCTCGATGCGCGGCAGCACCTCCGACAGCGACGGGATATAGCCGCCGGGGAAGATGTATTTGGCGATCCAGGGGTTGGTCACGCTCGGTCCTTCCGAGCGGCCGATGGAGTGCAGCACCATCACGCC
>DASTWX010000293.1:0-9479 GCA_035765795.1 Pseudolabrys sp.
AGTCACGCGCATCAATGTCTCCAAGGCCGTCACGTGCACGTCGCCCTTGAGAACCGCTCTGCTCCGGCATATCCCCCGGCAGAAATGTCGTGTAATGGATTGTGAACGCGATGCGTGCCGGGCGGTTCCGCTCGCGCCGACGGTGGTGCTGAAATTTCACACCGCTTATGCTGCGGTGCACGTACGGTCGCCGCTTGCTGCTGCTCTGGGCGCGTGATTCCATGAACGCGGACGATTTGTCTTCTTCCGATGGCGCGCGTCGCGAACTGGCGCCGCACGGCAAGCTACGCCTGGCTTTTCCAGTCGGCAGCGCGCTTTATGTAACGCGGGATCCGGCCACGGGCGTTCTGCGCGGAGTTTCCATCGATCTTGGTAACGCGTTGGCGGCGCGGCTCGGCGTTCCCTTCCAGGCGCTGCCCTATGGCAGCGTGCGCGAATTGATCGATGCCACGGGCACGGGCGCGTGGGACGTTGCTACGCTTGTCATGGAGAACGGGCGGCGGAGCATTCTCGACTATACCCGCGCCTATCTGGAAGCCGATTCGACCTATCTGGTTCCGGCGGGCTCCGCAATTCGTGCTGTGGCCGACGCCGACAAACCGGGGTTGCGCATCGGTGTCGCCGAGAAGTCGGCGTTCGACCTGTTTCTCTCGCGCACGGTTCACCAGGCGACGCTGGTCCGCTTTCAAGGCGTTGCCGCTGCTTTCGAAGGTCTGAGGGCCGGAGCGTGCGAGATGGTCGCGGCGCCGCGTCAGGTCCTGGCCGCCGCGCAAGGCCGCTTCCCCGGCTCGCGTATCCTCGCAGACTGGTTCGATGTCGCCCTCGTCGGTGTGGCTGTGCCGAAAGGGCGGCAGGCGCAAGGCCTCGCTTACTTGGATCGTTTTCTTGAGGAGGCCATCGGCTCCGGCTGGGTCGCGCAGGCAATCGCACGTGCGGGCATGCAAGGTGTGAAGGTGCCGTCGCCGTAATCGGCCGGTGGCGATGAAGCGCTTGCGACGCTAGGCTATCGCTTTCGCCGGGGGAGCAGCATGCTCGAGAAGCAGGAAGAGCTTTCGTTCACTTATTTTCCCGACAGCTATCGCTGGTCGCACGGCCTGCTGATCGGGCTCAACATGGCTCCTTGGGGCGGCGCCGAAATCGGGGAGGTCAACCGCATCGGCCTCCGTTTGAAGGGCCGTGTCGGCGACGACGATGCCTGGTTCAGGGAATGGGCGCGCGAAGCGCGCAAGGTGGAAGATCGCGGGCGCGAGCGGATCGCCGAAGGATTCGCCATCAGCGGCGGGCAATATCTCCAGCGGGCGAGCGCCTACTATCATGTTGGCGAGCGCTTCCTGCAGCCGAAAAGTAAGGAGGGGCTCGACGCCTATGCCCGCGGTGTGCAGTGCCTGAAGGACGCAGCCAAGACGATGAAGCGGCCCCGGCTCGAGCACGTGGAGATTCCTTACGGCGACACCAGTCTACCGGCGATCTACGTCCACGCCGAGCCGGCCAATCGCGGCGGCAAGGTGCCGGCCGTGGTGTTCTTCGATGGGCTCGATGTCACCAAGGAGATTCAATATTTTAAAGGCGTGCGCGATCTCGCCGCCCGCGGCATCGCCTGTCTCATCGTGGACGGGCCTGGTAACGGCGAATCGATCCGCTTCCGCAATCTCTATCTACGCCACGATACCGAGCATTACGCTACACCGGTTTATGAATATCTGGCGTCACGGCCCGAGGTCGAGCCCAAGCGTATCGGCGTGATGGCGATCAGCCTGGGCGGCTATTATGCGCCGCGCGCCGCTGCCTTCGAGCCGCGCTACGCGTGCTGCATCGCTTGGGGAGCGCAGTGGGATTACCAGAAGATTTGGCGCGATCGTTTCGACCGGCTGGCGCGCGCGGAGACGCCGTCGCTATCGGTCGCCTCCCAGCACATTGCTTGGGTGTTGAATGCAGGCTCGCAAGAGGATGTGCTCGACCGCCTCTCGCCTTTCAAGCTCGACGGCGTGGTGCAGAAGATCGCTTGTCCTTTCCTCATGTTGCACGGCGAAGGCGACGAGCAGGTCGCGTTGGGCGAGGCGCAAAAATGCTTCGATGCGGTCGGTTCGAAGAGCAAGGTGATGAAGGTCTTCACTCGCGAGGAGGGCGGCTATCACCACTGCCAGATCGACAATCAGAGCATCTGCGCAGCCTATATGTGGGATTGGCTGGAGCAGGTGCTCAAGCCGTCGCTGTGACAGACCAGTCGGCGGCTACAGTATTGCGGGCGTTATAAGAGGCTGCGTAAGCAGTGATCCATTCCGTCACCCTGAGGTGCTCGGCGCGGAACGCGCCGAGCCTCGAAGGGCGACGGCCCGGGCCTGTCATCCTTCGAGGCTCGCGCGCGAAGAAGCGCGCTCGCGCCTCAGGATGACGATCAAGGTTTGTGCAGGCCGCTATCTCCGCCGAACTTCTCCTTCTCGATCTCGAGGAAGATGCGATAGGCATTGCCGCGGTTGTTCGCCTCGAACGCCGGCATTGATGCGTATTTCGACCAGTCGGCCGCCTTGTAGGCGACGTCGAAATCGGTCCAGTTCTCCACCGCCCTACGCATCGCCGCGCGCACGTAAGTAATGTAGTCGCGGGTGAAGGCGATCGCCTCTTTCGCCTTGGTCGACGGTCTGCCGTGGCCGGGAATGATGAATGTCGGATTGAGCTTCTCCACCTCGGCGAGCGAGCGCAGCCATTGCCGGGTATTCACGTCGTCGCTGTTCATGAATGGAATGCGGCCGTTCTGCACGACGTCGCCGGCGAACAAGACGCCGTCCGGCTCGACCATCATCATCATGTCGCTCGCCGAGTGCGCCGGTCCCGCATAGATCATCTGAAAGCTGCGGCCGCCGATCGTCAGCAGCAGCCGGTCGTCAAATGTGATGTCCGGCGGTACGACCCTCGTATTCTTGTTGACCCAAGGCGCCAGCGCCGCGCGGCGCTGGTCGAGCCGCTGGTTAGCGCGCTCGTCGGCAGTCTCGTCATTTTCGGTGTATTCGCGCGCGCGGTCCTGCGCGATGATGACCGTCGAGGTGTGGTCCTTGAATGCCTGCAGGCCGTAAATGTGATCGGCGTGATAATGGCTGACGACGTTGTAACGCACCGGTTGACCGGTGGTCTTGCGGATCGCTTGCAGCAGCGCCCAACCGAGGCTCGGCGTGCCGAGCGCGTCGAAGACGACGACGCCGTCATTGGTGACGATGAAGCCGGCATTCGACGTATTGCCTTGGTTGCGCTGGCCCGGAATGCCGGGGTCGCCGATCGAATAGTAAATGGAATGGCCGGGTACTCGTTCGATCTTCAGCGGTACATTCAGCGGCGGATAACTTTGCCCGCGCGCGGGGATGGCGAAGAGCAGCGCCGCGAGCATCGCTATCGACGTGAAGGCGCTTGCATAGCCGCGGCGATCAGAGTGAATCGATAGATGTAAATTCAATGGGTGCATCCTTGTGGTGTCGCCAACAGAGAGCGTGGGCAAATAATCCCGCAGATTTTCTCTGGACTGCGGCGGTCATCTGTGAAACAGATAGCATAATTCGAATATGAATCGCGTCTAGGGAGACGAAAAGTAATGATGCTGCCGGTTCTTCGCCGCCGGTCTCCTGTTCTTCGCCGCCACAGCGCGGACGCCGATTACACCGACCATCATCTGGCAGATCGCCGTACTCTTCTGACCGGTGCGGCGGCGGCCGTAGGCGGTGCGCTGTTCGGCAGCGGGCCGGCGCGCGCGGGTGAAGCTTCTCCGCCGAAGGATAATCCGTGGTCGCAGACGCTCGGTCCCGGCGTGGTCAATCGGCCTTACGGAACGCCGTCGAAATTCGTCAAGGATACGATCCGACGCAACGTGCCTTGGCTCACGGCGACACAGGAATCGTCCGTCAGCTTTTCGCCGCTGCAAGATCTCACTGGGACCATCACGCCGAACGGCCTCTTCTTCGAGCGCTATCATGCGGGCCGTCCGACGGTCGACCCGAAGCAGCACCGCTTGATGATCCACGGCATGGTGGATCGCCCGCTCATTTTCACCATGGACGATATCAAGCGCTTTCCTTCCGTGTCGCGCATTCACTTCCTCGAGTGTCCGGCCAACGGCGGCATGGAATGGCGCGCTGCGCAACTCAACTCGCTGCAATTCACCCACGGCATGGTGAGTTGTGCCGAGTGGACTGGCGTGAAGCTCTCGACGCTGCTCGAAGAAGTCGGCCTCAAGAAACAAGCAAAATGGGTTTTGGTGGAAGGCGCCGACGGTGCGCACATGACGCGCAGCCTTCCGCTCGACAAGTGCCTCGATGATGTCCTCGTGGTCTACGCGCAGAACGGCGAGCCTTTGCGGCCCGAGCAAGGCTTTCCGTTGCGGCTGTTCGTGCCCGGTTGGGAAGGCAACGTTTCGGTCAAATGGCTGCGTCGCGTGAAGGTGGGCGACCAACCTTGGTTCACGCGCGAGGAAACCTCGAAATACACCGACCTGATGGCGGATGGTACCGCGCGCGGCTTCACCTGGGTGATGGATGCGAAATCCGTCATTACTTACCCGTGTCCCGAGAAGCCGCTGCGCGGCGCCGGCCTCTATGAAATCCGTGGTCTCGCCTGGACCGGTCGCGGTAAAATAAAGGCGGTCGACGTGTCGTTTGACGGTGGCGTCAACTGGCAGCGCGCGCAATTGGAAGAGCCGGTGCGCTCGAAGGCGCTGACGCGGTTCACGCTGCCCTGGCGTTGGGACGGCAAGCCGGCATTTCTCGAATCGCGCGCGGTCGACGAGACGGGCTATGTGCAGCCGACCATTGCCGCGTTGCGCAAGGTGCGCGGCTCCAACTCGATCTATCACAACAACTCGATTCAGACTTGGCAGGTGAAATCGGACGGGAGCGTCTACGATGTGCAACTCGCTTGAGCGTCTTGGCGTACACCGGCCGTATTGTTTTTCTAGCCTTGTCCGTGTGGGGAGGGTCGACGCGCGGAACGCGCATCGGGGTGGGGGCTCTATTGGACTCCGACCTCACCCCGACCCCCAACCCCTCTCGACAAAGGGGAGGGGAGTCCGGGCTTATAGTTTTCCGACAAGCTTTAGTGATCTGCTCGTCACCACGTTGTTCGCGATTGCGATGTTCACGCTTGGCGCTTCGACGGCCTTCGCAGCCGAACCGGGACATTACGGCTACGGCACGCCGGCGACCCCGCAGCAGATCGCCGGCTGGGATATCGATGTGCGCCCGGATGGGCAGGGCTTGCCGCCGGGAAGCGGCACAGTCAAGCGCGGCGGTGATGTCTTCGCCGAGCAGTGCGCTGCCTGTCACGGCACATTCGGCGAGGGGGCCGGCCGATTCCCCAAGCTCGCGGGCGGAGAGGGCACGCTGACGAGCGAACGCCCGGAACCCACGGTTGGAAGCTATTGGCCGTTCGCCACGACTTTGTGGGACTATATCAACCGTGCGATGCCTTTCTACGCCCCGCACACGCTATCTTCCAACGATGTCTACGCGCTCACCGCCTACGTGCTTAACCTCAGCAACATTGTAGACAATAATTTCATTGCAGATCGCACCAGCTTGCCTAAAGTAAAAATGCCGAACCACGACCATTTCGTCTGGCAGGACCCGCGCCCCGATACGTCCGGCAAAGAATGCATGAAGGGCTGCGTGGATCCGGCGAAGGTCAAAATCGCAAGCACGGCTGAAGGAAAGAACCTGACGCCCAGGACGACGGGACCGCTTGACGAGATGCAACCAAAATAGTCTCGTCCAAACGAGCAAATTTCGGGACTGTGCGGGGGAGAAAGATCGATGATACTGGGCAATACGCGGTCGGCGACAATCGCCGTCGTCGCAATCGCCGGCGTAGCCGCTCTCGGCGTGAGCGCGGCGTCCGCCTCGGCGAGCAAGGGCCAACAACTCGCCTTCTCGCGCAGCAAGGGCAATTGCCTGACTTGCCACGTGATCAAGGGCGGCGATTCTCCGGGTAATGTCGGCCCCGAACTGTCGAACATGAAAACGCGCTTCCCGGACCGCAAGGAATTGGTTGCCATCGTCTCCGACGAAACCAAGCGAAATCCGCAGACGGTGATGCCGCCCTTCAAGCGCAACCTCATTCTCACCGATCAGGAAATCGAAGACATCGTCGATTTCCTTTACACGCGGTAAGCATGTTTCCGATCAGACAAGCCGCCCGCCTCGAATCCGTTGGATTCCCGCTTACGCGGGAACGAACGGTGAGGCCATGCACCAACTCGAATTAAGGAGACCATTTCGATGAACCAATCGCCCGATACGCCTGATCGCGCGCGCCGCATGATCCTCAAAGGCGCCGCTGTTTGCGGCGTCGCCGGCCTGGGGCTGGCGGACCTGCCGCTGCTGCTCAGGCCCGCGCGCGCCGCGGACGCTTCGCTTTATCCGCAGAAGGCATTCAAGCAAAAGAGCGAAGCCGACGCGCTGAAAGAGCTCTATGGCAAGACCGCCACGCCGTCGGACAAGATCAGTCTCGACGCGCCGGAGATCGCGGAAAATGGCGCAGTGGTGCCGATCGCGATATCGAGCACCTTGCCCAAGGCAAGTGCGATCGCCGTGCTGGTTTTGGAGAATCCGTACACGCTTGCCGCCGCTTACAAGATTCCGGAGGGGACGGAAGCGTCGGTGTCAAGCCGGCTGAAGATGGCGAAGACCAGTAAAGTCGTCGCAGTCGTGGAATCGGACGGCAAACTCTACACTGCCAGCAAAGAGGTCAAAGTGACCGTCGGCGGCTGCGGCGGCTGACCGGTATCGGAGAGAAAGGCTCAGATCAATGGCATCGACAATCCGCGTGCGCGCCTCCGCCAACGGCGATACGACCGAAGTCCAGTCCCTCATCCGTCATCCGATGGATTCGGGTTTCGTCAAGGACAAGAGCGGCAAGCTCATTCCGCCGCATCACATCGACGTGGTGCAGTTTGAACACGGCGGAAAGACGGTTTTCACCGCGTTCTGGGGGCCCGCCGTCTCCAAGGACCCGTACCTGAAGTTCAGCTTCAAGGGCGGAAAAAAGGGCGACGATCTCAAGGTAAGCTGGGTCGACAACAAGGGCGAGACCGACTCGCTGACGGCGAAAATACGATAAGAACGATAACGCCGCTCGAGAGGCGACAAAAGGAGGATTGAATGCTGCGCAACTGTTTCATCGCGCTCGCGATCGTGCTCGGCACGGCGCAGCCTCTGCTGGCCGATACCCCCAAGGTCGATCCGCAGGCGGATTTCAAGGCGTTTCGCGAGTATTTCACTAAGCGCTTCCCGAACGTGCAGTTGAACGACTTCGTCAACGGCCCTTATTCAATGGACGAAGGGCTGCGCAAGCAGTGGAAAGCGATCGAGGAATTCCCGCCGTACGAGTTTGCGTTGGAGCGGGGCAAGGAGCTGCTCTCCAAGCCCTTCAAGAACGGAAAGACGTTCGCCGACTGCTTTCCGAACAAGGGCATCGGCATCCGGCAGAATTACCCCTACTTCGACACCAAGTCGGGGAAGGTGATTACGCTCGAACTTGCGGTCAACCAATGCCTGGAGAAAAACGGCGAGAAGCAATACGATTACAAGAAGGACGACATGGCGGCCGTGACCGCTTACATGGCCTACACCTCGCGCGGCAAGCCGATGGATATCAAGATCCCGGATGATCCGCGCGCGCTTGCCGCCTATAAGAAGGGCGCGGAATATTTCTACACCCGCCGCGGACAGCTCAATTTCTCCTGTGCGAGCTGTCACGTGCAGAGCGCCGGCGATCACATCCGCAGCGAGGTGCTGGCGCCGGCGCTCGGTATCCTCAATGCGATGCCGATCTATCGCTCTGCCTGGGGCGGCATGGGCACCATCAGCCGCCGCTTCACCTCGTGCAACAGTCAGGTGCGCGCGACGCCATTGAAGCCGCAGGACGAGCTTTATCGCGACGTCGAGTACTACCTTTCTTACATGGCCAATGGATTGCCGATCGTCGGCCCCGGCGCACGTCCCTGAACGTAACACGCAATGCTAGGAGCCGCACCATGCATAACCGCGTATTGATTGGAACGGCCGTCGCCCTCTCGTTGACCGGCATGACAACCGTCGCCGTCGCCGCCTCCGCCGATGACTTCAAGGCGGCTTATGCCAAAGCGGAAGCCGCGAGCAAAAAGTCCCTGGAAATGAAGACGCAGTGGACCACTGCGGTTGCGGAGCTCAAGGCCGCCAAGAAAGCCGCCGACGCCGGCAAGTACGATGAGGCGGTCAAGCTCGCAACTCATGCCCAGGCCCTCGCCAACGCGTCCATTGAGCAGGCAAAGGAACAGGAAAAACTCTGGGCCGACGCCGTGGTGCGCTGAGGCACCCGTTTTCACCTCCCCCTGAAAGGGGGAGGTCGGCCCCGCCCGCATGCGGGCGGAGCCGGAGGGGTCAATTCGCGGCTCCCGACCCCCCACCCGGCTCGCCGTTTACACGGCTCGCCATCCTCCCCCTTTCAGGGGGAGGATCGATCGCTGAGGGACGAAAGTAATGCATCGCCGCGACGTGCTGAAGGTGCTGACGGCGGCCGCGTTCACGGGCGTGGCGCCGGGGTTTGCGCGCGCGGCTGACGCCGGCGACGTTTACGACATCGGCCGTTTCGGCAACGCGCGCGTGCTGCACATGACCGACACGCATGCGCAGCTTCTGCCCGTACACTTCCGCGAGCCGAGCGTGAACATCGGCATCGCCGGCATGGCCGGCCACCCGCCGCACCTTGTCGGAAAGGCTTTTCTCGACCATTTCGGCATCGCGCCGCAGACGCGCGAAGCGCACGCCTTTACTTACCTTGACTATACTGAAGCCGCGCACCGCTTCGGCCGGCTCGGTGGCTTCGCCCATCTCAAAACCCTAATCGACGGCCTGCGCGCTGAAGCCGGTCCCGGCAATTCGCTGCTGCTCGATGGCGGCGATCTCTTGCAAGGCAGCGGCCTCGCCAACGAAATGCGGGGCGAGGATATGATCGACGCCGCCAACCTGCTCGGTATCGAAGCTTTGACCGGACATTGGGAGTTCACCTACGGCGAGGACAACTTGCGCGCCAATCTCGCCCGCTTCAAGGGCGAGTTCATCGCACAGAACGTGCTGCTGACTGAAGAGGCGGCGTTCAACGAGAAGCCGGCGTTCGATCCCGATAGCGGCCGCGTGTTCAAACCGGCGGTAATCAAGGAAATAGGCGGCCATCGCATAGCGATCATCGGCCAGGCCTTTCCTTATGTGCCGGTGGCGCACCCGAAGCGATTCACGCCCGACTGGACCTTCGGCATCCGGGATACCGAATTGCAGAAGCTGGTCGACGATATTCGCGGCAAAGAGAAGGTCGATGCCGTCCTTCTCCTCTCGCACAACGGCATGGATGTCGACCTCAAGCTGGCGAGCCGCGTGCGCGGCATCGACGTCATACTCGGCGGGCACACGCACGATGCCGTGCCGCGTCCGGTGACCGTCGCCAACGCCGGCGGCAAGACGCTGGTG
>DASTWX010000294.1:0-23273 GCA_035765795.1 Pseudolabrys sp.
TGCCGGGCTCATCGTTATCGATTTCATCGACATGGACGAAAGCCGCAACAACCGCACGGTCGAGCGGCGGCTGAAGGAGGCGCTCAAGCACGACCGCGCGCGCATCCAGGTGGGCCGCATCTCGCATTTCGGTTTGCTGGAAATGTCGCGCCAGCGCATTCGTACCTCGGTCTTGGAATCCTCGACCGAGAAATGCCCGATCTGCGGCGGCTCCGGTCACGTGCGTTCGGTCTCCTCGGTCGCGCTGCACTTGCTGCGTGCCGTGGAAGAAATGCTGATCAAAGGCGCCACGCATAACCTCATCGTGCGCACACGCTCGGAGGTCGCGCTTTATGTTCTCAACCACAAGCGTGCGCACTTGCGCGAATTGGAAGAGCGATTCCGTATCACGTTGACGGTTTGCGCCGACGACGAGGTGCCCGGCCAACAGGCTTACCTCATCGAGCGCGGCGAACAGGTCCACAGCGTGGAGGACGCGCGCAATCTGGCGCAAGCCGCCGCGCAGGCAGTGGGCACCCTCGCCCTCGAAGGCGAACGATCGTTCGAAAGCGAGGCCGAAGAGGAAGGCGAAGCGGATGCCGAGGCCGAAACCGAGGAGGCGCAAGGCGAGAGCGAGCAAGACGGCCGCCGGCGGCGCCGGCGGCGCGGTCGTGGGCGTGGCCGCGGCGAGACCCGCGAGGATGCCGAGCAACCGTTCACGCACGAAACCGTTGCCGAGCACGCGATCGCACATGAAGGTCACGACGCCGGCTCACCCGAGGAGAACGGTTTCGATCACGAGGCCGAACATGCCGTCCACGCCGGCGGCGAGGGCGAGGATCGCGAGAGCCACCGGCGCCGGCGCCGCGGCCGTCGCGGCGGCCGCCGCAATCGGCGTGGCCGTGAAGGCCACAACGGCCACGAAAGCCACCACGCAAACGGTCACGGCGAAACAGGCGGAGGCTTTCAGCCCGTAGGTGAGCACGCCGAGCAAACCGCCGCGCCCGAAATCCAAGAGCACGGCGGGCAGGTCGGCGAAAATGCAGTGCCCGCATTCGTACATGAGACGACGCCGCAGGAACCGGCTTTCGAACGTCCGTCAAACCCGCCGACCGCCGAAGCCGAGTATCCGGCGCCGGCGGCTCAGCCTTGGTCCGAGCCGGCCGCAGCAGGCACGCAAGCCTCCGCGAGCGAAGAAGCGCCGCGCCGGCGTTCGACCGTACGCGAGCCGGCGCCGATTACCGGCGAAGGCGTCATGGCGCCTCCGCCCTCCCCGACGCCGGCTTCGACGCCGGTGATCTCGGTTTCTTCCGGCGAGGAAACCGCACCACCCAAGCGCGGCTGGTGGGCGAAGCGGCTGTTGGGCAATAAGGGGTGAGGCAACCTTTATAGCCGCCCGTACGGGCGACCCTTGTGACCGACTGTAGGGGCGACGCCTTGTGGTCCCCCAACGCGGGCAGGCACAAGGCCTGCCTCTACAACGCGATCGCCTCACGCGCAAAGAGTCAGCCGGATGTGCGGGCGTCAAATAATTCACTCCAGATTTTTTTCCTCGCCTACCTTGACTGTTATCCTACATGATCATATACCCATTCCCGCCCGCCCCTTCGAGGGGACGCGAACCGGTTGCGCCGGCTCGTGGGGGTGGGTTCGGCGCCCGCGGGCGTGCCTTCGCAGGGCACGCACTCGGGCGGCGCCGGGCTCTGCCCGGGGGCACTACGACCCCCCGCGAGGAGTTCGCTGATCGGCGGGCTGTCAAAGCCTGCCCGAGGCTTCCGCGCGCGGCTGCCCACAAGGGGCCGCAAGCGGGGGCCGGAGGCAGGAAGAGGCAGCAAGCCGAAAAGCGCGGGCCCGGCGGCCGCATAAACGCCGAGACGGCGCGCCGGGAGGCGCCACGCGGCCTTCAAAACAGCCGCGTGACATAAGGAACGGCCCCGCGCCGCTTGGCGCGCCGTCCCCCCTCGTCTCTCAAGACGAGGGCCAACCCGCAAAGCCCGGGCGCAGCCGCGCCGCGGGAAGGATGGAGCTTGCCCCAATGGACATCGTAACGAGGGCGGTCCCATCCGATCGAAATTTGCTCTAAGAACCGCCCCGGAGAAGAGGACATGAAATCGGCCTGGGACGAGACGGCGGCCAAGGCGGCGGTCGATCACTATGCGAAGCATGGCGTCGCGCCGGAGTTGGCGCTGCGCGTCTATTCGACCCGGCTGCTCGGCCGCGACCCCAGGCTGGTGCTGCACGGCGGCGGCAACACGTCGCTGAAAGCAAAAGCACGCGACCTGTCGGGCGACGAAGTCGATGCCCTCTACGTCAAAGCCTCCGGCAGCGACATGAGCGCGATCGAATCGGCCGACATGCCGGCCGTGCGACTCGGTGCCTTACGGGCGCTACGCACCCGCGAAAGCCTGAGCGACGACGAGTTCGTGCGCGTGCAGCGGGCCTTCCTCCTCGATCCTCTTTCGCCCTCGCCCTCGGTCGAGATGCTGTTGCACGCTTTCATGCCGGCGCGCTATGTCGATCACACCCACGCCACCGCCGTGCTGAGCATCGTCGATCAGCCGGAGAGCGAAGCGCTCTGCTCGGAAGTGTTTGGCGGCCGCCTCGGCTTCGTGCCTTACGCGCGGCCCGGCTTCGGCCTCGCCAGGCTCGCCGCCATCGCTTTCGACAAGAGCCCGCGTGTCGAAGGGCTCATCCTCGACAAGCACGGCATCTTCACCTTCGGCGAGAGCGCGCGCGAAGCTTACGAGCGCATGATCGAAATGGTGACGCTGACGGAGGCACGCATCGGCAAAGCAAAGAAGACGATTGCTGCCGCGCCGCTGCCGAAAACGACCGCGCCCGCTACCGAGGTCGCGCCGATCCTGCGCGGCGTCTGCACGTTGCGCGATTACCGTGGCGAAGGCGCGCACAAACATTTCATCCTCGACTTCCGCACCAGCGATCCCATCCGTGCATTCGTCGATGGCGAAGACGTCGCGCGCTATGCCCGCGCCGGCGTGGTCACGCCCGATCACGTCATTCGCGTCAAGCCGTGGCTGCTGATCCTTCCGGCGCCTGAGTCGGGCAAGATGGATGCTTTCAAACAGGCGGCACAGAAAGCCGTGCAGCAATTCGCCGCCGACTACGCCGCCTATTTCGAGCGGCATAAGCCGCGTTCTCCCGCTGGGTCGATGCACGATCCGGCGCCACGCTTGGCGCTGGTGCCGGGACTCGGGCTTTTAGGCCTCGGCGAAAACGCGAAATCGGCCCGCATCGCCGCCGATCTGGCGGAGGCTGCCGCCGAGGCGATCATGGGCGCGGAGCAAATCGGCCGCTACGCGCCGATCGGCGAAGCCGCCATGTTCGATTGCGAATACTGGCCGCCGGAAATGGCGAAGCTTGGCGCGCGCAAGACTCTTCCGTTGCAGGGGCAGGTGGCGGTGATCACCGGCGGCGGCGGTGCGATCGGCGCCGCTTGCGCGCGCGCCTTTGCGGCGGCCGGCGCCGAAGTTGCGCTCCTCGACCGAGACGAAAGCGCGGCGCGTGAGAAGGCGGAGGCGGTCGGGCCCGACGCGCTGGCGCTTTGTTGCGATGTCACCAATTCGGCTTCGGTGCGCGTTGCGTTTAATTCCGTCGTCGCGCGCTTCGGCGGCATCGATATCCTCATCTCCAATGCCGGTGCGGCGTGGCAAGGGAGAATCGGTGAAGTTGACGAGGCAGTGCTACGGGAGAGCTTCGAGTTGAATTTCTTCGCCCACCAGAAAGTGGCGCAGGCCGCTGTCGCGATCATGCTGGCGCAGGGCACCGGCGGCTGTCTTCTGTTCAACGTATCGAAGCAGGCGGTAAACCCGGGGCCCAATTTCGGCCCCTATGGTTTACCGAAAGCGGCGACGCTGTTCCTCGTGCGCCAATACGCGCTCGATTACGGCGCCGACGGCATCCGCGCTAACGCGGTGAATGCCGACCGCATCCGTTCCGGGCTGTTGACCGGCGAATTCATCAAGGAGCGCGCCAAGGCGCGGGGGGTAAGCGAAAAGAATTACATGAGCGGCAATCTGCTTGGCCGCGAGGTCACCGCCGACGACGTGGCCCAGGCTTTCCTGGCACAGGCGCTCGCCTTGAAAACAACCGCCGACGTCACGACCGTGGATGGCGGCAACATTGCAGCGGCGCTGCGCTGAAGCTGCATCCATGCTATCCTGATTCACCAGACAATCGGAGGAGCGACAACCATGCTGCGTTACCTGGGACTTATCGGTCTCCCTCTCCTGCTTTTGGCCACACCGGCTTCCGCGGCCACAACCAAGCAGAAGATGGAGACCTGTAAATTCGGGGCGGAGTCGGAGCATCTCACCGGCGCCAAGCGGAATACCTTCATCAAGCGCTGCATGGCCAAAGGCGATTACGAGCCGGCCGCGCGGAAAGCCGCGATGAAGAAACACCCGCCGAAGAAAAAGTCCGCCACGAAAAAGCCTGCCGCCAAAACATCGGCGACGCCGACACCTGCCGCGCCGAAGCCGCAATAAGCATGTGACGAGACATGCCGGAAGCCGATCAAGAGGGTAAACGTTACCGCCCCGGTGAGCCGCAAGCTGCGCCGGGGTTCTTCCTCAAAGGCTCGCATCAACTCGACTGGGGGATGAAGAATCGCCTTGCGCGAACCTTCAAGCCGGAAACCGGGCGTACGGTGATGCTCGCGATCGATCACGGCTACATCCAGGGACCGACCAGCGGGCTCGAGCGCATCGACCTCTCGATCGTGCCGCTGCTGCCGCAATGCGACGCTTTGTTCTGCACACGCGGCATCTTGCGCTCGGTAATCCCGGCCGACTCGACGAAACCCATGGTGCTGCGGGCGAGCGGCGGCGCTTCCATCTTGCGCGACCTCTCGAACGAGCAGGTCGCGATGGAGATGGACGACGCTGCCCGGCTCAATGCCGCCGGCGTCGGCGTGCAGGTCTATGTCGGGTCGGACTTCGAGACGCAGACGGTGCACAACATGACCAAGCTGGTGGATGCCGGATTAAAATACGGCATTCCGGTCATGGGCATCACCGCGGTCGGCAAGGAGATGAAGCGTGACGCGCAATATTTCCGCCTCGCCTGCCGCATCATCGCCGAGCTCGGCGCGCAATACGTGAAGACTTATTACGTCGAGGACGGATTCGAGACCGTCACCGCGTCATGTCCGGTACCGATCGTGATGGCCGGCGGCAAGAAGCTGCCGGAACTCGATGCGCTGACCATGGCCTACAACGCCGTGCAGCAAGGCGCTGCCGGCGTCGACATGGGGCGCAACATTTTCCAGTCGGATGCGCCGAAAGCCATGCTCGCCGCGGTGAATGCGGTGGTGCATGAGAACCTAAAGCCGAAGGAAGCCTTCGAGCTCTATGGCTCATTGAAGGCAAAGGGAGCGGCTTGACTTATGTCAGCCGGCGTTTGGCTCGGAAAACATTGCCCACGTCAAAACGCCGGCCAGCACCGCGAGCGAGACCAGCGGACACCAGAAGCCGATCGCGTTGAAAATCAAGGCGCCGCAAATAGTGCCGGCCAGAAACCCGAGAATCACCGGCCAGATTTGCCCGAAATGCGCGCGTGCACGGCGGCGGGCGATGTCGGCATCGGCGTCGTGAGGATGACGCCAGGCGCGCCAGGCCGATCCGGTCCAATGGGCGAGGTCGAGCGCGACTTGCGTCATGTTGGAAGTCATGACGTTGGTCGACGGCACCCCGCGCGCGACGAGCCGCACCATGCCGCTCTGCACGCCCATGGCGGCGATGCCGAGCACGCTGGTGACGACCGCCATGGTTTCGTTGGGTTTTGTAAACGGCGCGCCGAGAAGGCCGCTCGCAACGAAGCCGGCAAGCAGCGCGATCTCGACGGCAAGGGTCCAGCACAACGCCGGCCGCGTGCGGCCGGCGAGCGCCACCAGGACGGCGGTGATGAAACCGGCAACGAAGAATATGGGGATTGCGATAACGCGAATAAGCGAAGACGGATCGAGCCGGATCAATTGCACGCCGACGATGACAAAGCTTCCGGTGACTTGGGCAACGAACAACCCGAACAGCGCGAGATAAGTGCAGGCGTCGACCACGCCCGCCGCGAAGGCAAGCAAGCCGGTCACCAGCTTCGGCACCTTCACGGCTTGCACACTCAACCGGCAGTCCTTCCGTCGAAATCATTTCGGAACGCGCGCCATATGTCAGCGCGCCTTCAGCCATCCACCGATACGGCGCACCGCCTCGTGCATCTCGGCGGCCGCGCCCGCATAACAGAACCGCACGAAACGGCGTCCGTTCCGCGGATCGAAGTCGATCCCGGGAGTCGCAGCCACATCGGCCTGGTCGAGCATCGCCCTGGCGAAGGCGAGGCTGTCGTCGGAAAAACGGGAAATATCGGCGTAGAGATAGAAGGCGCCGTCCACGGGGAGGAATTTGTCAAGCCCGGCGGCGGGCAGGCCTTCGATCAGGATACGCCGGTTCTCCTCGTAGCCGTGCTTGACCGCTTCCATTTCGGCGCGGCCGTCGAAAGCGGCCTCGGCCGCGATCTGCGCCAGCGTCGGCACGGAGATTGCGAGGTTGCCTTGCAGCCGATCGACGGTGCGGACCAGCCTTTTTGGCAGCACCATCCAGCCGACGCGCCATCCGGTCATGCAGAAGTATTTCGAGAACGAATTGATCACCACGACGCGCGGCGACAGCTTGGCCGCGGTCTCCGCGGTAAAGGCGTAATCGAGCCCGTGATAGATCTCGTCGGAGATGACCTTGATCCCCTCGCCTTCGCAAAGCGCAAGGAGATGCGACAACGCTTCTGCGGTCATCATGGTGCCGGTCGGGTTGGCCGGACTCGCGACCAGCACGCCAGCGAGCGGCTTGCGCCGGTGCTCGGCCAGCAAGGCTTCGCCGGCCAGCGCCCATCTCGTATTTTCGTTCACGTCGATCAGCACCGGCTCGCAACCGAGCGCCGAGAGGATGTGCCGATACGGCGGATATCCGGGATTGGCGAGCGCCACCCGGTCACCGGGCTCGAACAGCGAGAGGAAAGCGAGAATGAAGCCGCCCGACGAACCTGTGGTTACCGCAACCCGCGCCGGATCGAGGTCAAGCCCGTAGGCCTCTCCGTAATGGCGCGCGATGCGCGCGCGCAAGCTCGGGATGCCAAGGGATTCCGTGTAGCCGATGCGCCCGCCAAGCGCAGCTTGCGCGGCGGCGCGTGCGGCCGCCGGCGCCGGCTGTGCGGGCTGGCCCACCTCCATGTGCACGATGTGACGGCCTTGCGCTTCGGCGGCAGCGGCCGCCGCCATAACGTCCATGACGATAAAGGGCGGCACATCGCTTCGCCGCGATGGGATCAAGAGTTGCTGGGCTGCATCGAACATGGACGTTTCGCCCGCTCCGTCAGCGGCGCTCTCGCTGCCGCCCCGCTGTTGCCGCATTCCCCGGCTTGCGTGCAAGCGTTCGCGCGCTGTTTTGTCGTGAGACGCGCGCCCGCGTTGAGCACCCTACGTTGACCGCCCTCCAAGGCGTCACTAGCTTCATCTCATCCCGGTGGCAAAGATCGGCATGATCGAGAACGAGACCCCTATCAGGGCGCGGTGCAGGACGCCAGCCGCTCGAGCCCTCGCGGTGGTGACCGCCGCGGCCATCGCCGCAACCGGATTCGGCTCCGCCGCCACGCCTGCGCAGGCGAAAAGCGGAAGCATGCCGGTTATTCGCGACACCGAGATCGAGAACCTGTTGCGCGACTATGCGCGGCCGATCCTGAAAGCGGCGGGACTCGCCCAGCAAAACATCAAGATTGTCGTGCTCAACGAGCGCAGCTTCAACGCTTTCGTGATGGACGGCCGCCACATCTTCGTCAACGCGGGTGCGTTGTTCGAAACGCGAACACCGAACGAACTCATTGGCGTGCTCGCGCACGAAACCGGGCACTTGGCCGGCGGCCACTTGCTGCGACTGCGCGAGAAGCTCGCACGCGCGCAAACTCAGTCGATCATCGCCATGCTGCTCGGTGTCGGTGCGATGGTGGCAGGGGCACGCGCGGGCGGCAGCGTCGGCAATATCGGCGCCGCTGCGATCGCAGCGCCGCAGTCGGCCTTGCAGCATTCGCTGCTCGCTTATGCCCGCACGCAGGAAGACCAGGCCGATCACGCAGCCATCAAATTCCTCACCGCCACGCATCAATCCGGCAAAGGCATGGTCGATGTGTTCAAGCGGCTGAGCAACGAGACGCTGTTTTCCTCACGCGGCATGGATCCTTACTTGCAGAACCACCCGATGCCAGCCGACCGCGTCGCAGCGCTCGAGACCATGGCCAGAGCGAGTCCTTACTGGAACGCCAAGGACCCGCCCGCGCTTCAGCTCCGCCACGACCTGATGCGCGCCAAATTGTCCGGCTTTCTCGAACGGCCGGATACGGTGTTGCGGCGCTACCCGGAAACCAACCAAAGCCTGCCCGCGCGCTACGCTCGCGCTATCGCCACCTATCGCAACGGCAGCCTGACCGAGGCTATTCCAGAGATCGAGGGCCTGATCCGCAGCGAGCCGAGCGATCCTTATTTCTACGAATTGAAGGGTCAGGCGCTGCTCGAAGGCGGCCATCCATCACAAGCGATTGCACCGTTGCGCCGCGCGGTGGCGTTATCCCATCACGCGCCGCTGATCTCGATTTTGCTCGGGCAAGCGCTGATCGCCACCAAAGACAAGCGTTACGCGAGCGAAGCCGTGCGGCTCCTGCGCACCGCCGTGCAGGAAGAGCCGGAAATCCCGACCGCCTATGAGCAACTCGCCATGGCCTATGGCAGAGTCGGCGACCTTGCCCACGCCGACCTCGCCTCCGCCAATGCCGCTTTCGCCCGTGGCGACGTGAAGACCGCGCATTTGCTGGCTAAGCGTGCGAAAACTCGCTTCCCCATCGGTTCGCCCGCCTGGGTGCGGGCTGACGACATCGTCAACACCAAAGTGCCGCACCAAGGCCCCATCCACTGATCATGACCAGGACGGCTCCCATGACCATCCTTCCGCGCCTCGCCGCCATCGCGTGCGCCGCGTTGCTGCTCGTCGCCGCGCCACAGGTTTTGCAAGCGGCTGAATTCTCCGGCGCGCAAAAGAGCGCGATCGAGAAGATCGTGCACGATTACCTCGTCACGCATCCCGAAGTGTTGCAGGAGGCGATAGGCGAGCTCGAGAAGCGCCAGCAAGCCGCCGATGCGGCCAAGCACCAGCAGGCCGTGAAGGCGCACGCCAAAGCGCTGTTCGATTCGCCAGACCAGGTCGTACTCGGCAACCCGAAGGGCGACGTGACCCTCGTCGAGTTCTTCGACTACAACTGCCCCTACTGCAAACATGCGATGAGCGACATGCTCACGCTGTTGAAGGCCGATCCCAACCTGAAGATCGTGCTCAAGGAATTTCCGGTGCTCGGCCCTGCCTCGGTGCAAGCCGCGCGGGTGGCGGTGGCCGTGCGCATGCAAGACCCATCGAAGTATCTCGAATTCCATAAGAAGCTCCTGGGCAGCCGCAATCACGCCGACGAAGCGCGCGCGCTGGCGGTGGCCAAGGAGATCGGAATGGATATGACTCGCATTAAAAAGGATATGAAGGGCGCCGAGGTGCAGAAGACGCTGACGCAGGATTATGGCCTCGCCGAAGCACTGGGGCTCACCGGCACCCCGAGCTACGTGGTCGGCAATAAGGTGATTGTGGGTGCGGTCGGCTTGCCGGCGCTCAAGGCCGACATCAATACGGCGCGCTGCGGCAAGGCGACCTGCTAGTGGCGTAACCTTGATCCGTCGTACCGGGCTCGCCCGGCCATCACCTTAGAGAGGCAGCCTATGCCCCGAGCGGGATAACCGGGCCTTCGCCCGCCGAAGGGCTTATCCACACTCAATGCGCTTCGGCCCGCAGGCGGGACAAGCCCGGTGATGACGGAAGTGAGTTTGCCCTTGCCGCCCGCGCCCCCTATAAAGCGCGGAAATTCTGCGCATTTGTCCCGCCCCGCCGGCAATCCCAAAATGGCTCAGACGCTCTACGTCCTCAACGGTCCCAACATGAACCTGCTCGGCGTCCGCGAGCCGGAGAAGTATGGGCACGCCACGCTCGCGGACGTGGAAAAGCTCTGCCGCGCCACTGCCGACCGCTTCGGCTTGGCCATCGAGTTCCGCCAGTCGAACAGCGAGGGCATCCTTGTCGACTGGATCCAGGAAGCGCACGCTAAGGGCGCCGCCGGCCTCATCATTAACCCGGCCGGCTACACCACCACATCGGTTGCTATTCTTGATGCGCTGCTCGCCGTCGGCTTCCCCGTGATCGAAGTCCACATCACCAACATTCATGCCCGGGAAAGCTTCCGGCAAGGCTCCTATGTCTCGAAAGCGGCCAAGGCGGTGGTCGCCGGCTTCGGCATCGAAGGTTATGCGCTGGCGATCACGGGCGTCGCCGAATTGATCGGTGCGAAGGCCAAAGTCTGAATCGGAAACCACGCGAATGGTAAATACGCCGAAACCATCCCTGGTCGATCGCGATCTGATCCATGAGCTCAGTAAGCTCCTCGATGAGACCGCATTGACCGAGATCGAAATCGAGCAGGACGGACGGCGGGTGCGCGTCGCCCGTTCGCCGGCGGCCATTGCGTCTGTGGCCGCCGCCTCTGCGCCGATGCCCGCCCCGACGCCCGCCCCGCAGCCTGTCGCCGAGTCCGTTTCCGCGCCCTTCGATCCCGCCAAACATCCAGGTGTCGTCATCTCGCCCATGGTGGGCACCGCCTATGCCGCGCCCGAACCGGGCGCCAAGCCCTTTGTCGATGTCGGCGCCAGTGTGAAGGCCGGCGATACGTTACTCATTGTCGAAGCGATGAAGACCATGAACCAGATTCCCGCCCCCCGCGCCGGCACGGTGATCCAGATTCTCTTCGAGGATGGCCAGCCGGTCGAGTACGGCGAGCCGCTGGTAATCATCGAGTGAGATTCTTGCGCAAGCTCGCTCCCGCCCTCATCCTGAGGAGGCTGCCATCAGCGCGTTTACGCGCGTCTTCGACGCGCTATGGCAGCCATCTCGAAGGATGTGGGCGGCCCCATGCTTCGAGACGTGCGCGTTCCGCGCGCTCCTCAGCATGAGGCCGATCGATGTTCGATAAAATTCTCATCGCCAATCGCGGCGAAATCGCATTGCGCGTCCTGCGCGCCTGCAAGGAACTCGGCATTCCGACCGTCGCGGTGCATTCCACCGCGGATGCCGAGGCCATGCACGTGCGCTTTGCCGACGAAAGCGTGTGCATCGGCCCGCCGGCTGCGAAAGACAGCTACCTCAACATTCCCGCCATCTTGGCAGCGTGCGAGATCACGGGCGCCGACGCCGTGCATCCCGGTTACGGCTTCCTTTCCGAGAACCCGCGCTTTGCCGAAATCCTCGCCGACCATGGGCTCGCCTTCATCGGGCCCAAGGCGGAGCACATCCGCATCATGGGCGACAAGATCGAGGCCAAGCGCACCGCTACGCATCTCGGCATTCCGGTTGTGCCCGGCTCGGAAGGCGGCGTATCGACGGATGCGGAGGCAAGCCGCATCGCGGGGGAGATTGGCTATCCTGTGCTGATCAAGGCGGCGGCCGGGGGCGGCGGGCGCGGCATGAAGGTTGCGCGCGGGGCAAGCGAATTGTCGACCGCGCTGTCGACTGCCCGCGCGGAAGCCAAGGCCGCCTTCGGCGACGATGCTGTCTACATCGAGAAATATCTGGAAAGACCGCGCCACATCGAAATTCAGGTACTCGGCGACGGCAAGGGCGGAGCCATCCATCTCGGCGAGCGCGACTGCTCGCTACAGCGCCGCCACCAGAAAGTGTGGGAGGAAGGCCCCTCGCCCGCACTCAATGCCGGCGCTCGCGATGCGATCGGGGAAACCGTCGCCAATGCGATGCGGCAGATCGGCTATCTCGGGGTCGGCACCGTCGAGTTCCTTTACGAGGACGGGCGGTTCTATTTCATCGAAATGAACACCCGCATTCAGGTCGAACATCCGGTGACGGAGGCGATCACGGATATCGACCTGATTTTCGAGCAGATCCGGGTGGCGGCCGGCGCCGATCTTTCGCTGACGCAGGCGGACGTTCGGCTCAACGGCCACGCCATCGAATGCCGCATCAATGCAGAGAACCCCGTATCCTTCCGCCCTTCGCCGGGCAGGATATTGCACTACCACCCGCCCGGCGGTCTCGGCGTTCGCATCGATAGCGCCGTCTACGAGGGCTACGCCATTCCGCCGTATTACGACTCGCTCGTCGGCAAACTGATCGTGCACGGCAAGACCCGCACCGAATGCCTGATGCGGCTCAAGCGCGCGCTCGACGAGGTGGTAGTGGACGGCATCGAGACCACTCTGCCCTTGTTTCGCGCGCTGGTGCGCGAAAAAGACATCATCGACGGCAACTACCACATCCATTGGCTCGAGCAGTTTCTCGCCAAAGGCGGGATGGAGGAGTGACGGCGCGGGGATGGTGGACGCGAAACGATCACTGCTGCGGCTTCAACCGATCCTGCTCGCCGTCGGTTTCGCCTTGCTCATCGGCATCAGCGTGGCGACGGCGCTGCTGGTCGACCGCGCCTCGACCGACTCCAAGCTCCTCGCCGATACGCTGGCGATGCAAGACAAGTTATCCGATCTCTTGCTTAGCGTCCGCCGGGCCGAAAGCAGCCAACGCGGCTATCTCTTCACCAGCAATACGGCCTATCTTGACGATTTCCGCGAAGCGCATCCGGAAGCTAAGAAACTCGTCGAGGAGGTGCAGGCGATGGCCAAGGGCCGGCCGGGCCTCGCAACCATGCTCAAACCGCTCGACGAGTTGGTTGAAGCCAAGTTCTCGGAAATGGCCGATACCATCCTGCTCAACCAAAATGGCAACCGCGAAGCCGCGCGGGCCGAAGTGCTTGGGGGCAAAGGGCGTGAACTGATGGCCTCAATCCGGGATCTGGTGACCAAGGCCGTCCGCAGCGAAGGGCGGCTCGCCGCCGAGCACTCGGCGCAGACGCATCGGACAGACCAATGGCTCTTGATTGTCGCATTGACCGGCGCAGGTTTGATCTTCGTGATCGGCGGCATTTCGATCCTTCTGGTCCAACGCAACACCCGGCAGGCCGAGGCCGCCCGCGCCGAGCTTGCCGGCACCAATGCCAACCTCGAGCGCATCGTCGCCTACCGGACCGAGGACCTGACCGAGGCCAATGAAGAAATCCAGCGCTTCGCCTATATCGTCAGCCATGATTTGCGCTCGCCGCTCGTCAATGTGATGGGCTTCACCTCGGAGCTCGAGGCGCTGCGCAAGGACATCTTCGACGAAGTGGAAAAGCTCTCGGCCGAGCTCGCCAAACTGAAGGCTCAATCAGACGCGGCGGAGGGTTCGGAAGGAGCCGCTGAAGAGGTCGCAATCGCCCAATTGGGGACCGATTTCGACGAGGCGATCGGCTTCATCAAGAGTTCGATCGCCAACATGGACCGGCTGATCAATGCGGTCCTCAAGCTGTCGCGAGAGGGACGGCGCGAATTCACCCCCGAGGCAATCGAGATGGACGCCTTACTGCGCTCGATCGTGGAGAGCGTTGCGCACCGAGCGGCGGAGCAAGGTGCAAGCATTAGGGTCGGCGAAGCGCCGGGGTTGCAAAGCGATCGTCTGGCCGTCCAGCAGGTGTTCTCCAACCTGCTCGACAATGCCCTGAAATACGGTCGGGCCGATGAGCCCCTACACGTCGACATAGAGGGGCGGGTGAGCGGGCTCAATGTTGTCTATGATGTCAAGGACAACGGTCGGGGCATTGACCCGCGCGATCATCAGCGGGTGTTCGAATTGTTCCGCAGGTCTGGCCAGCAGGACCGCCCGGGTGAAGGCATCGGCTTGGCATTCGTCCGAGCCACCGTCCGCCGGCTAGGGGGAAACATGTCATTGGCCTCCGAGCTTGGGAAAGGAAGCACCTTCACTGTCACACTGCCGCAGCGATGGTCGGCCGACAGAAGGAGATTCGCATGACTACTGCCATGTCGGAGCGGCCGGTCGAGATCGTCATGATCGAGGACGACGAGGGTCATGCGCGGCTGATCGAAAAGAACATCCGCCGCGCCGGGGTGCACAACGCGATCCGGCCTTTTGCCAACGGAACCGAAGCGGTGAAGTATCTGTTCGGCGCCGACGGCTCCGGCCTCGTCAATAAAGGCCGGCCACTGCTGGTGCTACTTGACCTTAATTTGCCCGATATGACCGGGGTCGATATCCTGAAGCGCGTGAAAACCAACGAGCACCTCAAGCGCGTTCCCGTCGTTGTGTTGACCACCACGGACGATGCCGTCGAAATTCAGCGCTGCTATGACCTCGGCTGTAACGTCTACATCACAAAGCCGGTGAACTACGACAATTTCGCTAACGCGATCCGTCAGCTCGGCCTTTTCTTCTCGGTGATACAGGTCGCTGCGCCCGAATGATCCCATGCTTCATAAGGTCCTCTATATCGACGACGATGAGGGGCTGCGCAAATTGGTCGCGCGCGGACTCGGCCGAGAGGGCGTCGCCGTGGTCGGGGCGGCGGACGGCGAGAGCGGGCTCAAGGCTCTGGCGGAAGACGAATTCGACGTGGTCGCGGTCGACGTCTACATGCCTGGCCTGAATGGGATCGAGATCGCCGAGCGCATCAACGCGATGCCGAACCACCCGCCGGTGGTGGTCGTCACCGGCGCGCAAGACAGCCGCATGGCGGTCGCTGCGCTGAAAGCCGGTGTCTTCGACTACGTCATCAAGGACATTCAAGGAGAATTTATATTCTTATTGAAATCGTCTCTCCAAGCGGCTGCAGATGCAATGAAATTGCAGCGAGAGAAGGAGGCCGCAGAAGCTGAGGTTCGGGCCGCGCGCGACCGTTTCGAGGCGCTTGCCGCCGAGCGCGCTTTGCTCATGCGCGAAGTCAATCACCGGGTCGGCAACAGCCTGCAGCTCATCGCCTCGATGCTGACGTTGCAAAGCAACAGCGCCGTCAATTCGGAAGTCAGCGAGGCGCTGACCGATGCTACCGGGCGGGTGCTGGCGGTGGCGCAGCTTCACCGGCGCCTCTACACCTCCGAGGACGTGCAATCGGTTTCGGTCGACCAATACCTCGACGCCATGGTCGAAGATCTGCGCCGGTCCTCCGAGACCGGCGAGTTGGCTCAGCTCACGCTCTCCTGCGAGCGGATCAGCATCGATCCCGACCGGGCCGTCGCTATCGGCGTGATCGTCAACGAGTTGGTGATGAACGCGCTGAAGTACGCCTATCCCGACGGCAAAGGCCCGATCCGCGTGGCGTTTCACCGCGCCGGCGACGGCAGCGCCGTGCTCAGCGTCGAGGACGACGGCGTCGGCTTTCGCCCACAGTCGGACTCCCGCTCGACCGGGCTGGGCCAGCGCATCATCCGGGCCATGGCCGACAAGCTCAACGCGCAGGTCGAACACGAGCACGGCCGACCGGGCGCGCGGGTCGTCGTCTCGTTTCAATTGGACAAGCCGGAGGCCGTATCAAGCCCCGCAACGTGAAGAGAATTACAAATATAGCCAAGTGTTTGCGAACGAAATCAGAAGAACCTTGGGAGGGAAGGATGACCTTAGACCGCCGCGACTTGCTGAAACTCTCGTCGTTGGGCGCAGCCGCTGCGCTGTGGCCCTTTGCCGTTAGCCCGGCGCGAGCCGCGCGGCCGCGTACGCGCTGGATTTTTCTCGGCACCAAAGGCGGCCCGCGCGTCACCACCGGCCGCTCAAACCCTGCCAACGTTCTCCTGGTCGACAACGTGCCTTACGTCGTCGATTGCGGCTATGGCGTCGCCAAGGAATTGGTGCAAGCCAAGGTCAAGCTGCCCGATATCCGCTACATCTTCATCACGCACCTGCATTCCGATCACGTTCTCGAGTACGGCAACTTGGTCGATGCCGCCTGGTCGGCAGGCTTGAAGCACGAGGTCGACGCGTTCGGCCCGGTGGGGCTTGCGGCCTATACTCGCAATTACTGGGAGGCCAATCGCTTCGACGTTGAAGTTCGTATTCCGGATGAAGGCAAGCCGGATCCGCGCAAGCTGCTCGTGGTCAAGGAAATCACCGAGTCCGGGCCGGTGATGCAAAACGAGACGGTGAAGGTCACGGCATTCCAAACGCCGCACCCGCCGATCATGAAGAACTACGCGTACAAATTCGAAACGCCGGGCGGCGTCATCGTGTACGCCTGCGACACCGCCTATAATCCCAAGCTCGCCGTGTTCGCCAAAGGTGCGGACATGCTGATCCACGAGGCACTCTACGAACCCGGAGTCGACGCTTTGGCGTCCCGCATCAAGAACGCGGCGAGGCTGAAAAAGCACCTGATGGCGGCGCACACGACGACAGAGGATGTCGGCCGCATCGCGCAAGCCGCCGGCGTCAAGAAGCTGGTCCTCACCCATCTTGTGCCTGCCGACGATCCCTCCATTACCGCTGCGATGTGGACAGAGAGCGTGCGCAAGCATTTCAAAGGCGACGTGGTCGTCGCCCGCGATGCGATGGAAATCGACCTGCCCGGATAAGCCAAGGACGTCAGCCGCGGGGACCCGGCACAGTCAGCCGCTCGATCAGCGTACAGAGTTCGCCGGTATCGTAAGGCTTCATCAAAAACACGGAACGGGGCACCAGCCCCAAATCGGAGCATCCGTAGCGGCCGGAGGCATAGACGATCGGCAACTCGGGGCGCCGTTGACGCGCGCGATTGGCGAGCTCCGCCCCGTCCATGCCGCCGGGCAGGTTCACGTCGGTGAACAGCACGTCTACCTCGCCGCCGCCGTCCATGTAACGCAGCGCCTCGTCGGCCGTGGAGGCCTCATGCACGGCAAAACCGTGCTCCATCAACGAGTCGGCAACCAAGGCGCTGATCAGCGCCTCGTCCTCGACGAGAAGGACGGTAGTTTGGTGTGCGGCATGCCCCATAAGATTCCTCGCTCTCCAGCGTCGGGCGGTTCTGCTGGCTTAACGCGGAACCCGCTGCCAAAAAGTCGAGCTTTCTGAAATTTGCTCATATCGTGGTGAGCAAAGCCTTAATACCCGTTCACGTTCCCTCCAATCTGTTCAAATGCAGCCGGTATCGACTAAAATCAGGCCCTCCGGATCAGGATCATGGCTAGCCGCGGCAATAATTTCATCGAGATCACTCCCGACGTGCTGCTCAAGGCCTACGCCTGCGGCATCTTCCCGATGGCCGAGAGCGCCGACGATCCGGCGTTGTACTGGATCGAGCCCGACATGCGCGGGGTCATCCCGCTCGAGGGCTTCCACGTACCGGGCCGCCTCGCCCGGACGGTGCGATCGACCCGATTCAGCGTGCGTGTCGACCGTGCCTTCGATGCCGTGATCGACGGCTGCGCCGAGCCCAACGTCGGCCGTACCCGCACCTGGATCAACACGCGGATCCGCAAGATCTACCGGGCGCTTTACGCCGAGGGCCACTGCCATACGGTCGAGGTCTATGACGGCGAGGCCCTTGTCGGCGGGCTCTACGGCGTCTCGCTCGGCCGCGCTTTCTTCGGCGAGAGCATGTTCCACCGCGCCCGCGATGCTTCCAAGATCGCGCTGGTCCATCTGGTAGCGAGGTTGAAGGCCGGCGGCTATCGGCTGCTCGACACCCAGTTCGTCACGGATCACCTGAAGACCTTCGGCGCGGTCGAGGTGCCCAAGCGCAACTATCATCGCCTGTTGGAAGAAGCGCTCAATGGCGAAGGCGACTTCGCTGCGCTACCGACGAACCGGCCAGTGAGCGGGGCCGAGGCACTGGCAATACTTGAGAGCGGCGAATGGCGAATAGGAAATGGCGAATAGAAGTTCGGTCACGATCTATTCGCGATTCATCATTACCCGCTCCGACACGACTCGTGGTGAAGGGCTGCCGCCATAGACCAGCAGCGAGCGCGTATAAAAATAAATTTATGTGCGTTGCTGCGGGAATACGCCACCGTAGGTAGTGGGCAAAACGTCGAAGGCGATGTCGCACGGTGCACGCAGTATTGGCTCGTCGCGAACTTCTGAAAGCTCCGCCACAATATCAGCAGGGGCCGCATGATCCCCAGAGCAAGGTCAGTTGGCATTTTGCTGCTGATAACGGCCGTCCAGGCGGGAGTTGCCGCATGGATGCATTCGCAGGCCTTGGCCGACCCGCTATTGCAAGTTGCACCACTCGATCAAGAACGCGTCCGGCCGTCGCTGAAGGGCAAGATACCGCCCTTCCCTCCGGCGCCGGGCACGCGACGATTCGCGCTGTTCAATAACGTTGCGACCTTGCAGCCGCCGCGCCTTGTGTACATGCGTGTGCCGGAGGAATTCGCAGCTCCCGATACGAGCGACCCAACGCGCGTCTGGGGCTCAATCTATTGGTCCATTGCCAGATATGACTGGACCACGCAATCCTCGGAAGGTTGGCAAGCTCGGCGTCTATCCGGGCGGCTGCCCAGGCGAAATGCTGATCATAATCAAATCGGCTTACACTTTTTTGGGGCTGAGAGCCGGCTCCAAGCTCTGCAAAAATTTGCGCGCAACGCGACTACCGGGCTGGCGAGGTACTCGGAAATAGTCAGGCCCGGCTTTTCAAAAGTAATCAGGGAAGAGTACGGGGCGAATCCACGCAACGTCTCCGACATGCTCCATTTCATAAAGATGAAAATCCCACCGACGTATCGTTTTATGCGGACTGCCATTACAACACGAAGGTGCATCTGTGTGAGGCCTATGCGGATTTGCCGACGTTCCGCGGCGTTGAGGTGGACTATTCAATACGCTTGGAGAAGATCAATAACTGGGAGCGCATTCAACATGACGTCTTCTCTTTCGTAACAAAGATGATCGTTGGTGTCTTCGAATCTAAAGCAGGCGCCGGTGAAATGGTGCCCGCACTTGCAGCTCAACTCGGGACTCAACAGTCAAAGACGTGCGTCCGCCAGCGCAGCACAGCTTCCGTTGCAAATTGTAGCGCATCGCGACCTTCGCTAAATGACAACAATGCGATGCCGGCACATGTTGCTGTCACAAGGTCAGCGGCGACCAAACGTGCTACACAGATAAATACAAATTTACGTGCATCGAATGATATGCGCTACGAAGGTAGCGGGCAGCACGACTGAGGTAAGCTCGCAGGCGCGAAGTACGCGGCTGTTGCTAGTGGGCTTTACATGCGAAGCCCCAGGCGGTTATCAAGCTATTGTTTGCTAGCATAGCGCAGTCCATTTGCGCTGCGCCGAATGCGCAGGCTATCAGCCGTTCTCTTTTTGCAAGCATGGAGTTGTCGCGGCCGGAAACAACGCTCCGCGCGGACAAGCATGCCGGAGCGGAGATTCATCAAATGACTTCGGAGCAGCTAGAGCAGCGTGGCAAAGACCTTCGCGCCGCAGTTCAGCAGATTTATCAAAAACTTGGGAAATCTGGCGAATTACGGACAGATATTCATGGCACAGATATCACCGCCATCGTGCTAACCTATATACCGTTGGGCACCTCATTCGGAGATGCAGAGACAAATACTGCGCGGTGCCGGGTTTGGCATTGAACCGCGTCCGGACCTGAACCCGCCGTTGCCCATCAATAGGTCCAAGGATTGGTATGGAGTCACCGCGGATATACCTTTTTTTGTTTCGCAATTTCCAATGAAAGAAGTTTTTTTGTTTCGCTCCTTCCGCCGTCGCCCGGTGATTACACGAAGGTGGCTAAGCTATTAGCAGTGTTTTTTGTTTCCTTCCGTGAGGTACATGAACGTGAATAGCTTTTTTCACTGTCGCGGTTTCGGCACAGGATCTTCGGCATGACCTTCGCCTGACACGTCGGCCACGGCCGGCAGCTTGCCGCCTTTACAGTCGATCAGCCACACGTCGTAGATCGGGTGCTCGACCGCGTGCAGGCCGGGGCTCGCAGCGAACATCCAACCGGTGAAGATGCGCTTGATCTTGCCCTTGAGGGTGACCTCATCAACGGCAACGAAGGCGTCGGTCTGCGGCGTCTCGGTCGGTGGCCGCGAGTAGCAGGCCTTCGGCGTCACCTGCAATGCGCCGAACTGCACCGTCTCGTTGATCGCGACATCGAACGAGGTGATGCGCCCGGTGACCTTGTCCAAGCCTTCAAACACCGCGGTCGGGTTCGTGATGCGCTGCGGCGGCGGCTGGATCACCACCTCATCGGTCGGCGGCGGCGGCGGGCTGGCCTGCGGTTGATTCGATGGTTGCCCGCCCGCCGGCGTTTTGCTCGCGTTTTGGGCCGGCGCGCCGGGCTGCGGTTGTGGCGCCGGTTGCGGCGATTGCGGCGTGATCGGCCGGTCGGCTTGTTTCGGGGTGGCGGTACCGGGCAGCGGCGCGAGCGGCTGCGACTCGATCGTGCCGCGGCCCGGACGGGCCGATGGCGGCAGGTTCATCGGCGCCGGCATCGGCTGCGACGGAGGCTCATCACGGCTCTCTATCGGCCCGCGCTGTGAGGGCGGATAACGGCCGTAGTCAGGATAAGGCCGCTGGTCCGGATAGGCCTGGCGATCGGGATAGGGCGGATATGCGCGCCGGTCCGGATATTGACCCTGGCGCTCCGGATATTGAGGGTATTGTTGGCTTTGCGGGTAGTAGCCGGGTTGTTGAGCCGGCGGCGGTGGGATGTCGGCCGGCGGTCGCGGCGGCTCGTCCCTGAAGATGGTGTCGAATTGCGCCTGCGCCGGCGGCGCAAGCAGTGCTACCGCGAACAGCAACCCGATCAGGACGAATATGGATCGCAGCATCGAAACCGGCATGCCCCCGAACGGATTTCGCCCCGCTCACCCAAAACGCCGGTTAACACGTCAAATTGGGCAGCGGAGAGGCGGTCAGAAATCAGGGATCAGTAATCAGGCATCAGAAAACGAACCAACGTAACAGGCGCCTTCTGATGATCCCTGACTACTGATCTCCCGGCGCCCACGCTTTGTAATCGCCGGTCGCCTTGGGCCGGCGGCCGAGGGCGAGCGTCGAGCCAGGCGGACGGTATGCACCTGGCGTACCGGTCAGATTGGGCCGGTGTGGCTTTTGCCAATCGAACGGTTTGTAATTCTGCGCGGTCGGCGGCACGTCCACCGTGTGGTGCAGCCAGCCATGCCAGGACGGCGGCACCATGCTCGCCTCGGCGTAGCCGTTGTAGATCACCCAGCGCCGCTCGATGCCGAGGGCGGGATCGATCTTGCCGCCGCGGGTGCGGTAATAGCGATTGCCGAATTCATCATCACCGACGAACTCGCCATAGAGCCACGTCCACCACTGCGTGCCGAACGTCGGTGAATTCCACCAGGTGAATAGTTTGAGCAGAAAGTTTTTCATCGCCGCCGCGCATTTGGATCGCCATCGCGGCGGGTTCTGCCACCTCGGCATGCCTCTGGCAAGCGCGCGCGGGAGCGGTATTTGCGTGCCATTTCCGCGTTTGCCAGCTCGATTCACAGGCGTTGAGGACGCCGTCCCGCTCCCAGAGAGCCACCGCGCGGCCGCTAAGGCGCTGGCCGAAAATCGAGAATCAGCGACTCCCGGGCGCCGATCGCGCCCGTTGTCCCCGGCTTATCCCCTCCCCGGGGCCTGCGCAGGGCTCAGGAGCTGAGAGCGATAACAGCCGATTTGCCGCCGTTTTCCTCCTGCCGCCCCCGGGATTAAAACCTAGGCCGGCCGGCCAAGAAAATGCCTTTTCCAAGCGCCCGGGCGGACCGATACTCCCCGCCACGCGGTCCAGCCTCCACCCTCAAATTTTGCCGGCTGACCACAAGATTTAGTGTTTGTTTCCGAATTCGTGACTATGTGTTGTTGACGCGTACGGTGACTTTCCTTAGCTTCGATGCGTTCGGGGGCGGTAAGGCGTATCCCATGCCCGGACCCTCAAAAACGGCTTCAAAGGTTCTTCGCCCGGGCAGGAATGGCGTTCGGGGACAAGGGGCTGCTGTCCCGCGGGCTGAATGTCTTGCGGATGGCCGGTGCAAGGGCGATGCGCTGGGCCTAGATATTGGGGTAGCCGGCGTCGCGCGTACCAAGAAGGCGGACAAACGAAAGTCCGTCAGGGATAATCGCCGGCCGTCTTGGCCGGTTACGAAGGGGCTAGAGACCGATGCGGATAGAACGGCGCTACACTAAGGACGGCGTTGAGGCCTACGACTCGATCGGCTTCCGGCTGACCACCAGCGAGATCCGCAATCCGGACGGCTCGGTGGTGTTCAGGCTCGACAATGTCGAGGTGCCGGAGTTCTGGTCGCAGGTCGCCTCCGACGTGCTGGCGCAGAAGTATTTCCGCAAGGCCGGCGTACCGGCCCGCCTGAAGAAGGTGGAGGAGAATTCGGTCCCCTCCTTCCTGTGGCGCTCGGTCGCCGACGAGGAGGCGCTCGCGGCGTTGCCGGAGAACGAGCGCACTATCGGCGAGCACTCGTCGAAGCAGGTGTTCGACCGTCTCGCCGGCACCTGGACCTATTGGGGCTGGAAGGGCGGCTATTTCGACAGCGAAGACGACGCCCGCGCCTTCTTCGACGAGTTGCGTTACATGCTGGCCAGCCAGATTTGCGCGCCCAACTCGCCGCAATGGTTCAACACCGGCTTGCACTGGGCCTACGGCATCGACGGGCCGAGCCAGGGCCATTACTACGTCGATTTCCAGACCGGCAAGCTGACGAAATCGAAAAGCTCCTACGAGCACCCGCAGCCGCACGCCTGTTTCATCCAGGGCATCACCGACGACCTCGTCAACGAGGGCGGGATCATGGACCTGTGGGTGCGCGAGGCGCGGCTGTTCAAATACGGCTCCGGCACCGGCTCCAATTTCTCGGCATTACGCGGCGAAGGCGAGCGTCTCTCCGGCGGCGGCAAGTCGTCGGGCCTGATGAGCTTCCTCAAGATCGGCGACCGCGCCGCCGGCGCAATCAAGTCGGGCGGCACCACGCGGCGCGCCGCCAAGATGGTGGTGGTCGACGTCGATCATCCCGATATCGAGCAGTACATCGACTGGAAGGTGACCGAGGAGCAGAAGGTCGCCGCGCTCGTCTCCGGCTCCAAGACCAACCAAAAGCACCTGCGCGCCATCCTCAAGGCCTGCGTGAACTGCCAGGGCTCGGGTGACGACTGCTTCTCGCCGGAGAAGAACCCCGCGCTCAAGCGCGAGATCAAGTTGGCGCGCCGCGCCTACGTTCCCGACAACTTCATCAAGCGGGTGATCCAGTTCGCGCGCCAGGGCTACACCGACATCTCTTTCCCCATCTACGACACCGATTGGGACTCGGAGGCTTACCTCACCGTCTCCGGGCAGAACTCGAACAATTCGGTGCGCGTC
>DASTWX010000295.1:0-7647 GCA_035765795.1 Pseudolabrys sp.
TAGTCGCCGGTAAACGGCCGGCCGGTCCGGTTGGCGCCTTGCAAGCCGGGCGCAAGGCCCACGATCAGGAGACGCGCGTGGACCGGCCCGAAAGAGGGGACCGGCGCGTTGAACCAGCTTGGCTCTTTGTCGCGCCAATGCTGACGGAAAGCCACCAACCGCGGACACATTGGGCAATCGCGTCCAGGCTTGCCGGCGGGTTCGGCGGCGCCGGCCGACTTGGCGCGCGTGCCGTTGCCTTCCGTGAGCGCCATCGCGGGCTACTACTCGTAGCCTTCGTCCTCGTCCTCGACCGGCGCGCCGGTGCCGGTGCGCTGCGGCGTTGCCGGCCGCTGCAGGAACTGAGGGGTGTGCGGCCGGCTGCCCTCGCGCTCCTCGCGAGGCCCCCGGGCGGGGCGCTCGGCGGGATCGCGGCCGATTTTCGACTGCAGCTCGACGATATCGGTGAAAACGTCGGCTTGCCGGCGCAGTTCGTCGGCCACCATCGGCGGCTGCGTCGACACGGTCGACACCACGGTGACACGTACGCCGCGCCGCTGCACCGCCTCGACCAGCGAGCGGAAATCACCATCGCCGGAGAAAAGAACCATGTGGTCGATCGAGCCCGCGATCTCCATCGCATCGACGGCGAGCTCGATATCCATATTGCCCTTGACCTTGCGCCGTCCGGTCTGGTCGACAAACTCTTTGGTTGCTTTTGTAACCACGGAATACCCGTTGTAGTCGAGCCAGTCGATCAGCGGGCGAATGGATGAGTATTCCTGATCTTCGATGACGGCGGTGTAATAAAAGGCGCGCAAGAGATAGCCGCGCGATTGAAATTCGCGCAGCAGGCGCTTGTAGTCGATGTCGAAGCCGAGCGACTTTGCAGTGGCGTAAAGATTGGCTCCGTCAATGAACAAGGCAATTTTTTCGCCGGGAACGGTCATGGTGTTTCTCTCGCGGTTCTTGCAATGACATCCTCAAGTCTCAAATCGGGCCCGCGCGGCGCCTGCTTGAAGCGGCGTTAAAGAACGGTTGACGGCACCTTCGGTGAATTCACTTGGCGCCGGCGCCAATCGCGCGCGGCTGCCGATCAAAATGTCCAGTCGGAGTCATCAATCGCGGTCGCCGATCATTCGGGCCAGCCCGCCTAAGATAGGACATCGAGTAACAGACGGTTGCGGCTAAACCAAGACAAAAGTGCTTGAAATTTCCAACGTGAGGGGATAGCTACCGCTCGTTTCCAGGACAAAGTTCCACCCGCAGGGAGTGCCGAGGCGATGGCCCGTGTCACGGTAGAAGACTGTATCGACAAGGTTGAGAACCGCTTTGATCTCGTGCTGCTGGCCAGCCACCGCGCGCGTATGATCTCGTCCGGCTCGCAGATCACAGTCGATCGCGACAACGACAAGAACCCGGTCGTGGCCTTGCGTGAGATCGCGGATACCACCGTTTCTCCCGAAGACCTCAAGGAAGATCTGATCCATAGTCTTCAGAAATACGTCGAGGTCGACGAGCCTGAGCCGGAAGTGCCGCTGATCGGCGCAGCCGGCGTGGATGCGGACGACACCGAAGTCGTTGGCGAGCGGATGACCGAGGAAGAGCTGCTCAGGGGACTCGAAGGGCTGACCCCGCCGGAGGAACCGCCGGAAGAGGAGGGGGAATAGGCCCACTCCTGAACGCCCGCGACTTGTTGGAACGGCCCGGCCTAGCGCGGGCCGTTTGTTTTCGGATGGTCCCGGTTTTTCGAGCAGAGTCTTAACCGCAAGAACGTAAGCTCTTGCGACGTAAGGCCGCGAGGGTGATATCTAGAGGGTTGCTGGAACGTCGCCGAGCACCCCCTCGAGTTGTTCGGCCGCTGCGGGACCGTTTGGATGCAGGTGCGATCAGACTTGCCGCAAGTACAGAAACGCTCACTGTTCCGGGCGCCGCGCGAGCGGGCGGCGCCGCTTCCGCCTGTGCCCGTTCCACAACCTGTCGACAAGCCGGTTCAGGCGCGTCCGCAGATGATGCGCCAGTACGAACTGGTCGAGCGCGTCAGGCGGTATAATCCCGACGCCAACGAGGCTCTGCTCAACCGCGCCTACGTTTACGCCATGCGGGCGCATGGCGAGCAGCGCCGTGCCTCCGGCGATCCGTACTTTTCCCATCCTCTGGAAGTGGCGGCCATTCTTACGGACCTAAAGCTCGATGATGCCACCATTGCCGCAGCCCTCTTGCATGACACCATCGAAGATACCGAGGCCACCCGGGCCGAAATCGATAACCTGTTCGGCCCGGATATCGGCGCCCTGGTCGAGGGGCTGACCAAGCTGAAGAAGCTCGACCTCGTCACCAAAGAGGCGAAGCAGGCGGAAAATCTGCGCAAGCTCCTGCTCGCGATCGCCGATGACGTACGCGTGCTGCTGATCAAATTGGCCGACCGGCTGCACAACATGCGTACGCTCCACTTCAAGCCGGCCGAGGCGCGCCGCCGCAGCGCTGAGGAAACGCTCGAAATCTACGCGCCGCTCGCTGGCCGCATGGGCATGCACGAGATGCGCGAGGAACTGGAAGACCTCGCTTTCAATGAAATCAATCCGGAAGCTTACGAGGTCGTGAGCACACGGCTGAATGCCGTCGCCGAACGAAACCAGGCGCTGATCGAGGAGATCGAGCTACAACTCACCAGAAAGCTTGCCGACCGCGGCATCGAGGCCAAGGTGCAGGGACGGCGCAAACGCGCTTATTCAGTCTGGCGTAAGATGGAACGCAAGGCGGTCGGCTTCGAGCAGTTGTCCGACATTTTCGGGTTCCGCGTGATCGTGCGGACCGTGGCCGATTGCTATCAGGCGCTCGGGATCGTGCACACCACTTGGCCGATGGTGCCGGGCCGCTTCAAGGATTACATCTCGACGCCCAAGGCCAACGACTACCGATCGATCCACACCACGCTGATCGGCCCGGGCAAGCAGCGGGTGGAACTGCAAATCCGAACCAGCGAAATGCACGAAATTGCCGAATACGGCATCGCGGCGCATGCTCTCTACAAGGATAACGTTGGTTCCCCCACCGAACTGCTATCGCGCGAATCGACCGCTTATGCTTGGCTTCGCCGCACGATCGAGTTGCTTGCAGAGGGATCAAATCCGGAAGAATTCCTCGAGCATACCAAGCTCGAGTTGTTTCACGACCAGGTTTTCTGCTTCACGCCAAAGGGCAAGCTGATCGCCCTGCCGCGCAAGGCCACGGCGATCGATTTCGCCTACGCGGTACACACCGACGTGGGCAACACCGCGGTCGGTTGCAAAATCAACGGTAAGATCGCGCCGCTGGTATCGGAAATCCTCAACGGCGACGAGGTAGAAATATTAGTTTCAAGGGCCCAGTCGGCGCCGCCGGCGGCCTGGGAGTCGATCGTCGTCACCGGCAAGGCGCGGCTTGCCATCCGTCGGGCGACCCGCGCCGCGGTGCGTGAGCAATATACCGGGCTCGGCCGCCGCATCGTGGAGCGCTTATTCCAGCGCGCCAAGATCACTTATTCGGACGAAAAGCTCACCGGCGCGCTGCCGCGGCTCGCGCGGAATTCCATCGAGGATGTGATGGCGGCGGTGGGGCGCAGCGAGCTGAAGGCTTCCGATGTCGCCCGGGCCATGTATCCCGATTACAAAGAGGAGCGCGCTGCCGCCATGGCGATGCGGCGCAAGCCGGAGAGCGGCTGGTTCGGACTGAAGAAGCTGACCTCGGTCAAATTCCGTATGCCGCAGCAAAGCCCGCAAGCGAGCGCAATTCCGATCCGCGGCAACAACGGCGATCTGCCGGTCCGTTTTGCGCCCGAAGGGGGCGCAGTGCCGGGTGACCGTATCGTCGGCATCCTCACACCCGGCGAGGGGATCACGATTTATCCGATCCAGTCGCGTGCGCTGAGTGAGTTCGAGGACGAGCCGGAGCGCTGGCTTGACCTCCGCTGGGATTCAGATGAAGCCGTGCCGCAACGGTTCCCGGCGCGAATCGTCGTGCAATCACGCAACGAGCCGGGTTCGCTTGCGCAGATCACCCAGGTCATCGCCGAACACGATGGCAATATAGACAACATCCGTATGAATCGGCGCGCGCCCGACTTCACCGACGTGCTGATTGATCTCGAGGTCTACGACCTCAAGCACCTCACCGATATTCTCGCGCAATTGCGTGCGAAGCCGATCGTCGCCAAAGCCGAGCGTGTGAATGATTAGCGGTTTGATGATTATTGTCGGATTGCGCTGCCGATGACGATTGCCCCACTGCGCCTCGGCGTCAACGTCGACCATGTCGCCACTATCCGTAACGCGCGCGGCGGCGGACATCCCGATCCGGTGCGCGCGGCCAAGCTCGCCATCGCCGCGGGGGCTGACGGCATTACGGCGCATTTGCGCGAGGACCGCCGGCACATCCGCGACGACGACATGGCGCGGCTGAAGGCGGAAATCAGCAAGCCACTCAACTTCGAGATGGCGGCGACCGATGAGATGATTTCGATTGCGCTGAAGACCCGGCCGCATGCGGTTTGCCTCGTGCCGGAGAAGCGCACCGAGCGCACCACCGAAGGCGGCCTCGATGCGGCCGGACTGAAGGCGCAGCTCGGGCCCGCGGTGCACGACCTCAAGCATGCGGGCATTCGCGTGTCGCTCTTCATCGCCCCGGCACGCTCGCAGATTGAAGCGGCCGTCGCGCTTGGCGCGCCTGTCATCGAGATCCATACCGGCGCCTGGTGCGATGCGCTTGCCGGGGGGCGAGACGCCGATGCAGAGGCCGAATGGCAGCTCATCCGTGCCGGCGCCGCGTTGGCGGCCAGTTACGAGCTCGAGGTGCATGCCGGTCATGGGCTCGATTACGGCACCGCCGAAAGCATCGCGGCTTTGCCCGAGGTCGTCGAGTTGAACATCGGGCATTTCCTCATCGGTGAGGCGGTATTCGAAGGGCTCGCGGAAACGGTGAAAGCTATGCGCGCGGCCATGGAGCGCGGCCGCGCCAAGGCGCGTGTATGAGCCGAGAATGGACACCGGCCTTTGACCAAGAGTATGCCCCGGAAAAGCAGGTCATGATTATCGGTCTCGGCTCTGATATTTGCGACGTGCGCCGGATCAAGGCCGTGCTTGACCGACACGGCGAGCGCTTCCTCGACCGCGTTTTCACACCCGTCGAGCGGCAGAAAGCCGAGCGTCGCGCCAACCGGGCCGAGACCTATGCCAAGCGCTTCGCGGCCAAGGAAGCCTGTGCCAAGGCGCTCGGCACGGGGTTGCGCCACGGCGTGTTCTGGCGCGACATGGGCGTGATCAACCTGCCGTCGGGGGCGCCGACAATGAAACTCTCGGGCGGAGCGCTGGCCCGGCTGGAAGCGATCACGCCGAAAGGTTGCGACGCCCAGATCAACGTCTCGTTGAGCGATGAAGGTCCCACCGCCCAGGCCATCGTCATCATCACGGCGATTCCCAAACCGCTTGCGCCGGTAGTTGCCGAAGAAGGACAATAAGCGCATTCACAACAGTGGCTTACGGGCGGCGGTGGACGATCCTGATTGCGCCGAAGGGGGCCAGCCGTTACAAGACCGCCCGGGAGCGCGAGCCGCAAGGCAGGACGAAGGGCCTATGAGCGTGACATCTGGAGCAAAGCGAAAAGAGGGCGGTTTTGGTGAGACCGTCCGCGTCGTTTTCCATGCCTTGATCATCGCGCTGGTGATCCGCACGTTCCTGTTCCAGCCTTTCAACATCCCCTCGGGCTCGATGAAGAACACGCTGCTGGTCGGCGATTATCTTTTCGTCTCCAAATATTCTTACGGCTACAGCAAGTATTCGCTGCCGCTGTCGTTACCGCTGTTCTCCGGCAGGATTCCCGGCGGTCTGCTGCCGCAGAGGGGCGATGTGGTTGTATTCCGGCTGCCCCGCGATCCTTCGATCGACTACATCAAGCGCGTGATCGGCTTACCCGGCGACAAGATCCAGGTCGTGGACGGCGACGTGCACATCAATGGGGTGCCGGTGAAGCGGCAGCCAGTGGCGCCCTGGGTCGACGTGGAAGAAGGCGTGCGCGAGCAGCCGGTGAAACGCTGGAAGGAGACGCTGCCGAACGGCAAAACCTATTATACGCTCGACTTGGTGGAGAATGGCTTTGCCGACAACACCCAGGTCTACACCGTCCCGCCCGGGCACTATTTCATGATGGGTGACAACCGTGACAACTCGACCGACAGCCGCTTTGCCCAAGTCGGTATGGTGCCGCTTGAGAACATCGTCGGCAAGGCGCAACTTATCTTCTTCTCGGTTTACCAGGGTGAACGAGCTTGGGAGTTCTGGCGTTGGCCGTTTTCGGTACGCTGGGATAGGCTGTTCACGATCGTCAGATGAGCCGCAAGGCAAAGGATAGAACCGTTCTCGAAGAGAGGATCGGCTATCAATTCGCCGATAAAGCGCTGCTCGAACGTGCGCTCACCCATATCTCCGCGCTCTCCGGCGGCGTGCACAAGCGTGGCGACAGCTATCAGCGGCTCGAATTTCTGGGCGATCATGTGCTGGGTTTGGTCGTCTCCGACATGCTCTACCGTTCCTTTCCGCGCGCCAACGAGGGGGAGCTCTCGCGCCGGCTCGCCGATCTCGTGCGCAAGGAGACGTGTGCGGAGGTCGGCCGCGAGATCGATCTCGGTCCTGCCTTGCTGCTCGGCAGTTCGGAGTCGCATGCGGGCGGGCGGCTGCGGGTCACGATTTTGGCCGATGTGTGCGAGGCGCTGATCGGGGCGGTGTTCCTGGACGGCGGTTATCAGGCGGCTGACGCATTCGTCCAGCGATTCTGGAAAGAGCGCATGCTCAAGCCGCTACGCCCATTACGCGACGCGAAGACCATGTTGCAGGAGTGGGCGCAGGCGCGTGGGCTTCCAACCCCGGCTTATCGCGAGCTCGCCCGCACCGGCCCGCATCACGATCCCGAATTCAAGGTCGCCGTTGTGTTGCCGGACCGGCCGCCGGCCGAGGGATTGGGCGGATCGAAGCGCGCCGCCGAGCAGTCCGCCGCCGCCGCGATGCTGGCGCGGGTGGGGGTCGCCGCGGACAAGCCTGATGCCTGATACGACCGCCAGCGAGGGCGACACCCGTTGCGGCTTCGTCGCTTTGATCGGCGCGCCCAACGCCGGCAAGTCGACCTTGCTAAACGCGCTGGTCGGCTCAAAAGTGTCCATCGTTTCGCGCAAGGTGCAGACGACGCGCGCGCTGATCCGCGGCATTGCCGTCGCCGGCAAATCGCAGCTCATTTTCGTCGATACCCCCGGCATCTTCGCGCCCCGGAGGCGGCTCGACCGCGCCATGGTGACCACGGCGTGGAGTGGCGCGCAGGAGGCCGATCTCGTCGCCGTTTTGATTGACGCGCGTAAGGGTATCGATGAAGAGGCCGAAGCGATCCTGGATAGCCTCGCGGCGGTGATGGCGCCGAAATTGCTCGTCCTTAACAAGATCGATCTAGTGGCAAAGGAAGCGCTCCTCGGCTTGGCGCAAGCCGCCAATGACAAAACGACATTCCAAACGACCTTCATGATTTCGGCCCTCACCCGAGACGGCGTCGGCGATCTCGAGGCTTGGCTTGCAGAGTACGTGCCGCCGGGACCATGGCTCTACCCGCCCGACCAGATATCGGACGCGCCATTGCGGCAACTCGCCGCCG
>DASTWX010000296.1:0-4890 GCA_035765795.1 Pseudolabrys sp.
GATGTTGGACAGGCACGCCGCGTAGAACACGGCGAGATGTGCGGAAACCAAAGGAACGCCGAGATTGACCAGCGCAGGCGCAGCCACCACGGAAAGAATGATGTACGAGCCGGTGGTGCTGCTTCCCATTCCGATGATGATCGACACCAGCGTGACCAGGCAGAGGGCGAAGAACAGATGGCCGCCGGACAGGTCAATCAGGACGGCCGAGAATTTGAGCCCGAGGCCGGCGAGCACAATGCCGCCGATAATGACGCCAAGCGTCCCGATGGCGGCTCCCGCCGCGGCGTTACTCTGCGCGCCGCCCACCATGGCTTGGGCGATAGCCGCGGGTCCCATCCGCGTCTCGCGGCGCATCCATGAAAGGACCGCGGCCGAAATCGTGCCCCAGAAGGCGCAGAAATCCGCCGAATAGCCGGCGAATAGCAACCCGACGACGGTGACCAGCGGAACGAAGAATTGCCAGCCGCGCGCCAGCACTTTGCGGACGCTTGGAATCTCCTCGCGCGGCAGCCCCTTGAGGTCGAGCCGCACGGCTTCGAGATCGACCATCGCCAGAAGGTACACGTAATAAATGAGCGCCGGGATGACGTTCATCAGCGCGATTGTGAGATAGCTGGTCTCGGTCAGCGTCGCCAGGATGAAGACGCCGGCGCCCATGACCGGCGGCATGAACTGTCCGCCGGTCGAGGCGATCGCCTCAATGGCGCCTGCATGGTGCGGACGGAAACCGATCCGCTTCATCAAGGGAATCGTGAACGCGCCGGTCGTCACCACATTGGCGACGGACGAGCCGGAAATCGATCCAAAAAGCGCGGAGGTCAGCACTGCTATTTTCGCGGGACCGCCGCGCCAGCGGCCGGCAAGCGCAGTACCGAGATCCATGAAAAAAGCGCCGGCCCCCGATCGTTCGAGGAAAGCGCCGAAAACCATGAAAGGGAAGACGAAGGTCGCGAAGGTGGCGGTGACGACACCGAACAGCGCGCCTTGCGTCATGTACGTGAATTCGAGGATGCGTTCGACGGACATGCCCGGATTGGCGAGTCGGCCGGGCAAATACTCGCCGAAATAAAGCTGAAGCAGGAAAACGATTGCGATGATCGAGATGACAGGCCCCAAGGCGCGGCGGCTGGTCTCCAGCATCACTACGATGGCGACCGCGCCCATGGCCAGATCGGCCGTGTCGGGGGAAGAGACCCGAAACATCGCGTAGCTGACATACTGGTCGAGCCAGTACCACACGGAAACGACGGCGGCGGCGACGAAGAGCAGATCGACAATGCTCGGCCTGTGCGCAGGCGAACCCTTGCGCGCGGGAAAGAGAAGAAATGCGAGCACCGACGTCAGCATCAGATAGATGCCGCGGTTGGACTCGGTGGAAACGAGGCCGAAGCCCGAGGTGTAAAGATAGAACCCGGAAAAGCCGATCGCGACCAGATTGAACGCGAGCGCATAAAAGCCGCTCAATGTCCGCTTGGTGCCTTTTACTTGCAACAGCCAGGACGCGTCGATCATTTGTAGGTCCTATGGTGAAATACCAACCTGCGGAAAATTGACCGTCACGCATAAGCTCATGACGGGTCACCCGCGGGCTCGACCCGTGGGTCCATGACGAAGTTCGACAACAAAAGCCCTACCGTTGAGGCGCCTGGAAGCTCATCACAGATCGCCGGGTCAAGCCGGCGATGACACGGAAAGTCAGTGCTTACGAAACTTGTCATAAGACCCTGCTCCGTGTTCCGAAGCAGGGTCTTTCAGGGCGCGTGATACCCCCGGGCCTTATTTCTTGTCGTGTTCGGCGTAGTAGGCGGCCGCGCCGGGATGCATCGGGACGCCGAGCGCCTCGAAGTTCGTGATGTCCGGCTTCATCTGAGCCCAGGCCTTATGTCCCTTGGCTAAGGCGGCTTGCCGCTTGTAAGCGGACGCGACCATTCGCTTCACCACGTCGGCCGGTACGCGTTTGTGCGCGACCCAATAGACGGTGGTGAAGGGCATCTTCGTCGCCGGCACGCCCTTGTAAGTGGTCGCCGCCATGGTGCCCGTGTGGTAGAACGGATAGGTCTTGTTGATCTTGGCCAACTGCTCCTCGCCGTAGGGAAGAATCGTGATCGCGCGCGTCTCGGCGAGTTCGGTTACAGCCGCGGCCGGCGAGGACGACTGACAAAACGCGTCGATTTGCCCGTTCCCCAACGCGCGGCCGGCATCGCCGAAGGTCATCATCTGCGGCTTGATCTTATCCGCTAGTCCCAGCGCCTTCAGAATGTTCGAGCAATTGAAAACGGTGCCCGAGCCGGGCGGTCCGAGCGCCACCCGCTTGCCGGCAAGATCGTCGAGTTTCTTGATGCCGCTGCTGGCCAGCGCCACGAAATAGGTCGGCCCTTCGTAAGCCATCGCCACGCCGCGCAACATGTCGCCTTTCGGCCCGTTGGCGAACGGACCCGTCGGCTTCTGCGCCATATAGACGTGCGAACCATAGACGATCCCCATGTCGAGTTCGCCCTTGATCAGGCGCTTGGCGTTCTCCGTCGAGCCGCCTGTCGTCACCTGGGTGATGTTGACGTCGGGCAAATCCTTGCTGAGCTCGGCCCCGGCGACTCCAACCATGTAATACATGACACCGCCCGGATTCGATCCGCCCCAGGCAACGCTTGTCTTCGTTTGCGCCTGCGCCGCAGCCGACAGGCAAGCGGCCATTCCGACCGCCAAGGCAAAGGCCATGCTTTTGCTTCTCATCGTGCTTCTCCCCTTTTGAAACTGGTCTATCTGCGCACTGTGTTGGCGAGCGTGCCCAAGCCGGCGATGGAGATTTCGACTCGGTCGCCGTCCTTGAGGTAGCGCGGCGGATCGAACCCGATCCCGACGCCAGCGGGCGTCCCCGTTGCGATGATGTCTCCCGGGAGGAGCGTCATCGTGGCGGTGATGGTCTCGATGAGCGTCGGGATATCGAAGATGAGATCGGCCAAGCTCGCATGTTGGCGGATTTCGCCGTTCACTTTCGTGCTCAGCGTCAGCGCTGAAACGTCCGGGATCTCGTCCGCCGTCACCAGCATCGGCCCCATCGGGGCAAAGGTGTCGATCCCCTTGCCGATCACCCACTGGTTATGGTGGCGCTGCAGCTCGCGCGAGGTCACATCGTTGACGATGACGTAGCCGAAGACATAGTCCATGGCTTCGGCCTTGCCGACGCCGAAAGCGCGCTTGCCGATGACGACCCCGAGTTCGCCCTCGTAATCCGTCGTGTCGGTGCGATCGAGCGCGGCATTGATTACGGCGCCCGGTCCGACGATCGCCGAGAGCGATTTTGTGAAAATGACGGGGCTCGGTGGCACCGCCTGCCTGCCGGTGGAATCAAAGCCGCTGTTGTGGAATTCGGCAGCGTGCTCGCGGTAGTTCTTGCCGACACAGAAGATGTCGCGACGCGGTTCCGGGATCGGCGCCTGCAACCGGACAGCGTCCTGCGGGACCCGCTCTGCGCCGTTCTGCGCGCTTGCCGCCCAGCGTTGCAATTCCGCCTCGTCACCCTCGGCGATCCGCCGGACCGCCATGCGGGCCGAATCTCCGCGCGCGCAGACCACAACCTCGTCTTCGATCACCAGCCCCGCGCCTGGGAGGCCGTCCTGCTCGAAAGTCACAAATTTCATTTACACGATGCTTTCTTGTTTTATCGATAGAATATGCGATCATGGATAAATACGAGTGTCAACCCTTTTGCCACTCGCCAGACGCGGTCTATGTTGAGGGTGCGGCGACGGTGGCTGACGGAGGCAGGAGCCGCCAGATCATGGACGTGGAGCTTTCATCAGACCCGGTGATCGCCGCTCCCGGCATCACACTGACGGATGCTGCCTACGACAGGCTGCATCGAGACATCATCAGCGGCGTGCGTCCGCCGAACGAGAGGCTGCGGATCGAACGCCTGAGTCGGCTTTACGGAGTGGGACCCACGCCTCTGCGAGAGGCGCTCCAGCGTCTAGCGGCGGACGGTCTGGTCATCGCCACCGGGAATCGCGGCTTCTCGGTGGCTCCGCTGCAGCCTGAGGAATTCCAGGACCTTAATACAGCCCGCACAGCCGTAGAGGTGCAAGCGCTGCGACTAGCGATTGCAAGAGGCGATTCCATGTGGGAGTCGCAAGTGGTTGCGACAGCTTATCGACTGGCGAAGCTAGACGCTTTATTACGGAGCAAGGATCAGGACGTGCTGTCGCAATGGGAGACAGCCAATCGCGACTTCCATTTTGCTACTGTCGCGGCTTGCGGTTCGAAATGGCTGCTTCACGTTCGCCAACTGTTGCACGACCAATGCGACCGCTATCGTCGCGCTTCGATCGACTTGAAACGCCGCGAACGCGACCTCGCCAACGAACACCGCGCGATCGCGGAGGCCGTCCTCGATCGCGACGTCGAGCGGGCAAGCCGATTGGTAACGGACCATTTTCGCCTGACTGTCACGCTTTTTGACACATAGAGAAAAGTCGGATCGGATTGAACCGCCGCACCGTTCGTGAATGACCCCGCACCACTGTCATGCCAATGCGCCCAACATTGGTGTAGGGGCGAGCCTTCTGGTCGCCCGCAATTGGCGCACGGGCGCAAGGCCCGCCTCTACCCGACTACACGATCGAGGAAATGGCGGCCGTTGCGGTCTTCGACTTCGACGATCCACACGTCGGGATCGAACTTGATCTCGCGCGCCAGGCGCGCTTCCACGTCGGCGTCGGGCGCCGGGGCCGCGCTGCCGAGCATCGCCGTAAAGATGCGATCCGGTGGCTGCGCCTCATCGAAAGCGGCTTGCGGCGCCGGCGCGTAGAGCACGGCCGTGCCGTCGAGCCTGCTTATCTTGATGAAGATAGCGCCGGCTTCATCCGCACCATGCCGCCGTACGGCAGCGAA
>DASTWX010000297.1:0-14493 GCA_035765795.1 Pseudolabrys sp.
TGTATGTGGGATGATCAGCACCGAGAAAAGGTCCCTGTCGACCGTGTTCACCGTCAGCGAGACGCCGTCAAGCGCAACCGAGCCTTTCGGCGCGATGAAGCGGGCAAGCTCCGCCGGTGCGCGCAAGGCGATCCGCGCCATGTCGGTCATATCCTCGCGGGCGACCACGCGGGCGAGACCGTCGACATGGCCGGCAACCAGATGGCCGCCCAACTCGTCGCCGAGCTTCAACGGCCGCTCGAGATTGACGCGTGCGCCGTGACGCCAGCGGCCGACGCTGGTCAGCCTCAGCGTCTCATCGGCAGCATCGACCGCAAACCACGTGCGGCCCTCCTGCTCGCCGGTATCGACGACCGTCATGCAGACGCCCGAACAGGCGATCGAGGCGCCTTCGATAAGCTCGGCGCGCGGATAGCGGCAATAGATGGTCAGTCGTGTCAAGTTATTCGCGCGCGGCTTGACCGTGCGCACCTCGCCGACATCGGTGACAATGCCGGTGAACATTAGGGCTGACTCTCGTCATTGCGAGCGAAGCAAAGCAATGCAGACTCAAGCAAGCCTGGATTGCTTCGTCCCGCTTCGGCTCCGCCTCGCGGTCCTCGCAATGACGTCTTAATGCGTGCCATCATGTCAGCGGCGCTCGTATAATTGAAGCCTGTCGGCGCCAAGCTGTTCTGTGCAACGCTCCATCAGGCGGTCCGTCAACATCGTGAGCGGTATTCCTTCAAGCGGCGCAATGCCGCTCTCCCCGATGTTCTTCTCGGAATAAAACAGCGCGGCCTCGTCGACGAGATCAGCCGTGACGAAAGCGGCGGCCACCGTCGGGCCGCCCTCCACCATCAAACGGGTGATTCCCTCAGCAGCGAGAACCTTCACCACTTCATCGATATCCAACCGGTCTCGGGTGTCGGCAACCCGGAACACTCGCACGTCCTTCTGCTCGAGAATTTCTTGCGCAACGGGCGAGGCGCCGTGCGAGGCGAAGACCCAGGTCGGCGTCTCGCGCGCGGTCGAAATCACCGGCGTCGCCATGGGCGTGCGCAGGCGCGCATCGAGGATCACGCGCACCGGCGAGCGCGCCTCCAGCCCCGGCAGCCGGCAGGTCAATTGCGGATTATCGGCAAGCACGGTGCCGATGCCGACCATAATGGCATCGCTCCGCGCGCGCATCTGAAACACCCTCGTCTGTGCCTCCTCGCCCGTTATAGCCACACGCCTACGACCAGCGCCCCCGACCTTGCCATCGGCCGAAATGGCGAGCTTCAACGTCACGTGCGGCCGCCCGAGCGTGACACGCGCGATGTGGCCGGCGTGCGCCCGGCGCGCCTCGTCCGCGCCTAAGCCCACCTCGACGGCGATGCCTTTGCCGCGCAACCGCGCGTGCCCCTGTCCCGCCACTTCCGGATTCGGATCTTCCAGCGCCGACACCACACGCGCTATGCCCGCTTTGATCACCGCATCGGCGCAAGGCGGCGACTTGCCTTCATGCGAGCATGGCTCGAGCGTCACATGGAGCGTGGCGCCGCGCGCCTCCTTCTTCGCACGCCGCAGCGCCTCAACTTCGGCATGCGGACGCCCACCCGGTTGCGTCCAGCCGCGACCGACGATAACGCCATCCTTGACGATGACAGCGCCAACGGCGGGATTCGGCCAAGCATTGCCGAGCCCGCGCTGGCCGAGCGCCAGCGCGAGCTGCATGTAGCGCTCGTCGCTATCGCTGCCGTTGTCATCCCGGGGCGCGCCGTCAAGTGCGAGCCCCGAATCCACCTCTGAATTCGTATCTGTCATGTTGCTCTGGATTCCGGGTTCGCTCGCTCACGCGAGCGCCCGGAATGACGATGAAATCATTTGCTCGGCGCGGCGACCTTGTCGCCCTCCTCGGCGGAGAGTTCATCGAGCGCGGCGCGGAAGTCCTTAGCCTCACGAAAATTGCGGTAGACGGATGCGAAGCGCACATAGGCGACGTCGTCCAGTTCGCGCAAGTGCTCCATCACCAATTCGCCGATGGTTTCCGACGATACCTCGTTCTCTCCCTGGCTCTCCAACTCGCGCACGATCTTGGATACCATTTTCTCGATCCGCTCGGGATCGACCGAGCGCTTGCGCAATGCGATCTGCACCGAGCGCATCAGCTTGTCGCGGTCGAACGGCACCCGGCGGCCGTTGCGCTTGATGACGGTCAACTCCCGCAGTTGCACCCGCTCAAAAGTGGTGAAACGGAAATTGCAGGCAAGACAAACGCGGCGGCGACGGATGGCGGCTGAATCTTCCGTCGGCCGCGAATCCTTCACCTGGGTGTCGAGGCTACCGCAACTCGGGCAACGCATTACGCCCCCTTATCTCGCCGTCATTCCGGGGCGCGGCTGAAAGCCGCGAGCCCGGAATCCAGAGCGACAAGTAGGAGCGCCCGCCCGTGGCCCTGGATTCCGGGCTCGCTCGCTTCGCGAGCGCCCCGGAATGACGAGATGAGTATTCGCATTGCGCTCATTGATAAATCGGAAAACGCTCGAGCAGCGTCTTCACCTTTGCACGCACGGCGCCTTCGACGAGCGAATCCTCGTCCGTGCCTTTCTGCGAGAGCACGTCGAGCACCTCGACAATCATTTCGCCGACCTGGCGGAATTCGGCGATACCGAATCCGCGTGTCGTTCCCGCCGGCGTGCCGAGGCGGATGCCGGAGGTGACGGTCGGCTTCTCCGGATCGAAGGGAATGCCGTTCTTGTTGCACGTGATATGGGCACGGCCCAGCGCCGCCTCGGCCACTTTGCCGGTGAGCCGCTTGGGCCGAAGATCAACCAGCATCAAGTGCGTATCGGTGCCGCCGGAGACGATGTCGAGGCCGTGCGATTTCAATGTCTCGGCCAAAGCCTTGGCGTTTTCCACCACGTTTCTCGCGTAGACTTTGAAACTCGGCCGCAGCGCCTCGCCGAAAGCCACGGCCTTCGCCGCGATGACGTGCATCAGCGGGCCGCCCTGCATGCCGGGGAACACCGCCGAATTGATTTTCTTGGCGAGCGATTCGTCGTCGCAAAGAATGACGCCGCCGCGGGGCCCGCGCAGTGTCTTGTGCGTTGTCGTGGTGACGACATGGGCGTGCGGAAATGGCGAAGGATGCGCGCCGCCGGCAACGAGACCGGCGAAATGCGCCATGTCCACCATCAAATACGCGCCGACCGAGTCGCATATCTCGCGGAAACGCTTGAAGTCGATGATGCGCGGATAAGCGGAGCCGCCGGCGATGATCAGCTTCGGCTTATGCGCGTGTGCGAGCCGCTCGACCTCCTCCATGTCGATGTGGTGATCGTCGCGGCGCACATTGTAGGGCACCGGCTTGAACCACTTGCCGGAGATGTTGATCGCCATGCCGTGGCTCAAGTGACCGCCGGCCGCCAGATTGAGGCCCATGAAGGTGTCGCCCGGCTGCATCAGCGCGAAGAAGACTTCGGCATTGGCGGAGGCGCCGGAGTGCGGCTGCACGTTGGCGAAGCCGCAGCCGAATAATTTCGTCACTCGCTCAATCGCCAGCGTCTCGGCGATATCGACGAACTGGCAGCCGCCATAATAGCGTTTCCCCGGCAGGCCCTCGGCATACTTGTTGGTGAGCACCGACCCTTGCGCTTCCAGCACCGCGCGGGAGACGATGTTCTCGGACGCGATCAACTCGATCTCGTCGCGCTGCCGGCCAAGCTCACGGTTGATCGCGTCGGCGATCTGCGGATCGGCCTCGGCGAGCGAAGCGGAAAAGAACGCGTCATCGCGCACGGGTGCGGCACTGGACGAGACGGGCATCACAATCTCCCGGCGTCGGAGGCGTCGACGCCATACTCAGGAACGGTCATGGATTTCGTGCGCCATACCACATCGGTGGCACAGCGCCAAATTGAGTATGACCGAGCCTCAGTGAGCGCAAGATGTGGGATTTTCACGTGGCTGTCATTCCGGGGCACGCGCGTACCGCGTGAACCCGGAATCCGGGGCAACAACAAAGGCCGCGCTTCATTGCTCTGGATTCCGGGCCGCCTCGCTTCGCTCGGCCCCGGAGTGACCATCGAGACGCTGCCGTTCGCCCTACCCCTTCAGCGTGCTCGCATACTGGCCGAGCCCGTCCTTGTTGTAGATGTCGTCGCGGAACTGGACCACGCCGTCGGGCGTCGCCCAGGCGGTGATGTAAACCCAGCGCAGCGGCACCGGCTTGGCGAGCTTGGCATCGACGCGGTCTCCCGAGGCGACGACCTCGTTGATGTGCCGGCGGTCCCAGCCGGGGGTATCCTTCAATAACCAATCGACCAGTTCGAACACGTTCTGGACACGTACGCAGCCCGACGAATGAAAGCGCATATCGTCGCCGAACAGCCCCTTCTCGGGCGTATCGTGCATGTAGACGCCGTACGGACTGGGGAATTGGATGCGCACCGAGCCCAGTGAATTGAAGCTGCCGGGATCCTGCTTGAAGCGGTAGTTGACCGCCTCGGTCGAATACCAGTCGATCTGCGAGGGCGTGAGCTCATTGCCCTTCATATCGAAGATGCGGATATGCTCCTGCGTCAGGTAATCCGGATTTTTCTGCATGATCGGAATGAGATCGCGCCGGACAATCGACACCGGCACCGTCCAATACGGATTAAAATTGATCTCGACGATCTTGCTGGTGAGCTCGGGCGAGGCTCGCGACGGCCTGCCGACGACGGCGGTGTGGCGGCTGACCACAACTCCATTCTCGACCGCCTCGAGCTGGGCAGCCGGAATATTGACCATCACGTAGCGCTCGCCGAGATGGCGGGTCGCCGTCTTCAGCCGCTCGACATTCGTCTTGAGCTGCGCGACACGCACGTCACAGGGAACGTTGAGCCGGTCGAACGTCTCCTTGCGCACGATGCCATCGACGGTGATGCCGTGGCGGGCCTGAAAACGGCGCACCGCCGCCTCGACATACGAATCGAAAATGTCGCTCTCGCCTGCATTGGTCCCCAGGTCGCCGACGATGGTGAGCCGCCGGCGCAAGGGCACCACGGCCGGATGACGGTTACCGAGCCGCAGCCGGTCGGTCGGCGGCACGACCGGCCAGCCCCCGTGCGCAAGAATACCTTCGTACTTGCCCACGGCCTGCTGCGTGGTCTCGACGGTCGAGGGCGCCAGCGTCGGCAGCGATGCCTCGGGCATGCGGATGGTACGGGACGCGCTGTCGAATTGCTGCCCAAGCGCGCGCCGCTGATTCTGTTCGATGAGCGCTTCCAGCGTGCTGTCGGTCTGCGCGGGCGAGCCGCGCGCCAGCATCTGGGCCGCCGCTTCGCGCGCCAGAAACGGGGACACGGCCAGACTTGTCCCGAAAATGCGGAGAAATCTACGACGATCGCGGCCGCTTGCGGCCCGATGTGGAGCTTTTGCCATCGCGTTCTCGACCGAATGCGCGCGGAGTGCGCCGGACGCCCCGTCATGCCCCGCAGCGCGCCGCCCCGGCAAGCCCTGCGACGCGATCGAAGCTCACAATTTCGCTATCGGCGCCAGCGGGCGAATTTGTGGCCGGCGGCCGCATTCCGTCCTTCGCCGCACAGGCAAAACCCCGGCCGCGTGGCGCGACCGGGGCAAGTCTTCTTCGCGGGAGGAATGTCAGAGCCGGTACAAAATCTGATCGGTCCAGAACCGCTCCAGCCGGTGCAGCGACTTGTTAAGCGTGGTGAATTCGTCGGCATTGATGCCGCCGACCTGCTCCACCGTGCGCACGTGCTTCTGGTAAAGCGCTTCCACGACGTCGCGCACGTCGCGGCCTTTCTCTGTCAGCTTGATGCGCACCGAACGGCGATCGACCCGGCTACGCTGATGATCGAGAAAGCCCATCTCAACCAGCTTCTTCAAATTATAGGAGACATTGGAGCCGAGATAATAACCGCGCGTGCGTAGCTCGCCGGCGGTCAGTTCCTTGTCGCCGATATTATAGAGCAGCAGCGCCTGCACCGAATTGATGTCGGCACGGCCCCTCCGGTCGAACTCGTCCTTGATGACGTCGAGCAACCTGCGATGCAGGCGTTCGACCAAGGTCAAAGCCTCGAGATAGAGAGGCCGGATGTGGTCGTGCCGCGCATCGCGTTCCGCCGGCTCGACCGATTTTGCAACGGCTTTCATGTTCAACGCCCCATTCCCTTTATTGTCGTTGTCGTGCCTAGCGGGTAACGAAGCCCTGTCTTCCCCGTTCCCGTGTAATGCAACCTATAAGGGGCAGTCTAAAAACGGCTTAAATAACAGCATCAATATTAGGTTTATTTGCAACGGTGAATCGTTCGTTGAACGCACAATGCGAGCGATCGGGGTTACCTTCGATTTACCTTGAGGCGACCGATTTAGCTTTATCCGTCATCCTGAGGCGCGAGCGCGCATCTTAGCGCGCGAGCCTCGAAGGATGAACGGCCCGGGGCCGTCGCCCTTCGAGGGCCGCGTGTTGCGCGGCCACCTCAGGGTGACGGATATAGTCACAGTCCCGAACGGACTAGCCCCGAATGAATCGAATGATCCCCGAGAAATCGCGGGCTGCCTCCCCATTTTCCACATAGCGCGTGTAAATCCTCTCTGCATTGGCGCCGAGTTCGGTCTTGGCGCCGCTCGCTTTGGCGGCCTCTTGTGCGAGTTTCAAATCCTTCAGCATCATCGCCGCGGTGAAGCCGGCTTGGTAATCGCGGTTGGCGGGCGATGTCGGCACCGGTCCCGGCACCGGGCAATAGCTGGTCAAAGACCAGCATTGGCCGGACGACTTAGACGAGATATCGAACAGCTTCTGATGCTCGAGGCCAAGCTGCTCGGCGAGCACGAAAGCCTCGCTCACGGCGATCATGGAAACGCCGAGGATCATATTGTTGCAGATCTTGGCCGCCTGCCCGTTGCCCGCGCCGCCCGCGTGCACGATCGTTTTGCCCATCTTCTGCAAGATCGATTCCGCGCGGGCGAAAGCTTGTGCGCTGCCGCCGACCATGAACGTCAGCGTACCCGCCGTGGCGCCGCCGACCCCGCCCGACACCGGTGCGTCGAGCATTAAGAGACCGCGCTTGTCTGCCTCGGCGGCGACGGCGCGCGCGGTTTCGACGTCAATGGTCGAGCAGTCGATCAACAGCGTGCCGGCGTTGGCGCTCTCGATGATGCCGGATGAGCCAAGATAAACGTCGCGGACATGTTGTCCCGCAGGCAACATGGTGATCACCACGTCGGCACGCGCGGCGGCGATTTTGGCGGTCCCGACGCCGATACCGCCTGCCGCCTTCAGTTTCTCAACCACGGCGGGATTGACGTCGACGCCCTCGACCTCATGACCCGCTTTGAGCAGGTTCTCCGCCATGGGCAAACCCATATTGCCGAGCCCGATAAAGCCGATGCGCGCCATGTCCCTCTCCCCGTGGCCAATTGTTATTTACGCCGGCTGCTCCTGCGCCGCTTTCAAGGCCAGCCATAAATAAAGCGCGAGCAGGCTGCCATCGACAACGGCGATGAGCCAGCCGCCGCCGAACACTTGCGGGAAAAACATGTCGAGCGCCAGCATCGAGGCGACAGCCGTCAGCCAGATGACCGCGCCCCAAGCAGCGGCGAGCCAAAGCCCGACCGCGGCCACGAGATCGATGACGGCGAAGAACACGGTGGCCGATTGCCAGGCGATCGAATGCACCGCGAACAGTTCGTTGTCGCCGACCCCTACACCGCAAACCCAGGACCAATGGTAGAGGCCCTTGAGCATCGAAAATCCCGCCATCACCCGCAGGAACAACACCAGTCGCCTGGTCCAAAAAGCCGCATCAGGGCCGTTCTCGCGCTCGTGCACCGGCTCGAGCAATTCCGTTTGGTCGGCGAGCACCGGCTGCATCATGGCAACACCAATTCGCCATCGGTAAGCGGCGCGAAATGGCGCGCGACCTCGGCCTCGCTGACCTCGCTCAGCGCGGAGGGGTTCCAGTGAGGCTTGTTGTCCTTATCGACGATCACGGCGCGCACGCCTTCATAGAAATCGTGTCCTTTGACGATCCGCGACACTATGCGGAATTCCATACGCATGCACGTCTCGAAATCGAATGCCTTGCCACGCCGCACCTGTTCGAGCGCGATCTTCAAACTGAGCGGCGATTTTGTGCGGATCAAGGCGGCGGTCTTGCCGGCCCATTCGGCATCGGCTCCGGCCGCGGCCGCCTCACGCTCGAGCGCGGCAAGGATCGCTTCAATGCTGGCGGCGCCGAACAGGCGGTCGATGACATCGCGGCGCGCCGTGACCGGCCCCTCGCCCGCCGGCTCGTGGAACGCGGCGAGCACGGCATCGACCGATACCGTACCGGTGAGCGCCTCGAGCACCGCCGGAAAACGCGCCGAGCGAATCCGATGCGTGGCAAGCCCGGCCGCCACGGCATCCGCGATACCGAAGCGCTCGCCGGTCAGCGCGCAATAGGCGCCGAGTTCGCCCGGCATGCGCGCCAGGAACCAAGTGGCCCCCACGTCCGGAAAAAAGCCGATGCCGACCTCGGGCATGGCGAAGGAATAGTGGTCACCCGCGACCCGGTGCGAACCGTGTACGGAAATGCCGACGCCGCCGCCCATGACGATACCGTCGATCAGCGCGATATAGGGCTTGCGATAATTCTTGATCGCCGCGTTCAGCGGATATTCGTCGCGCCAGAATTGCAACGCTTCCTCATAACGGCCGGCTTTGCCGAACTCGTAAAGCGCGCGAAGATCGCCGCCGGCGGAAAATGCGCGGCCGGGCGCTGCCGTAATGACCACGCGCGTAATCGCCGGATCGTGCGCCCACGCATCGAGTTGCGCCCGCAGAGTTCGCACCATGGCATGGCTGACCGCGTTGAGCGCCTGCGGACGGTTGAGGGTGACAATTCCCGCTGCGCCCCGCCGCTCGAAGACAATGTCGGTTTCGCTCACATGCACCTCAACCAAGCGCCCAGAGATATGCAGCGACCGCGAGCAGCCCGAGGGCGCTGCGGCCGAGGTGCAGTCTTCCCCATTGCAATACCAGACCGCGCGTGTCCTCGGACGCCTGCGCGGGAGGCGTGGCTTTGAGCACGCGCACGGTCGGCATGATGAGAAGCATCGTGTAGGGCCAGGGCGCCAGGATCAGCGCCGCTCCGACCAGCCAGCGCCAATTGAAGGTCAAAGCGAACGCGGCGATCCCGAGCAGGCATGCTATAAGCGCCAAGCTCGCCTGCATGATCGCGCCGCGATGGTAGCTCGGCTGCCATTCGGTAAGCAGGGCGGGGGCATCCAGATTGAGCCGCGCCGGCTGCTCGGCAAAACTCACATAGACTGCGGCGCCGGCAAATACCGCGGCGATCGTCAGCGCCAATTCACCAGTCCACAGCATGGGTCCTCCAGGAATTAATTGCCGAGCATGGCGCGGCTGACGATCAGCCGCATGATCTCGTTGGTCCCCTCGAGTATCTGGTGCACGCGCACGTCGCGCAGCACGCGCTCGATCGGATGGTCGCGCAAGTAACCGTAGCCGCCGTGCAGTTGCAGGCAGCCGTTGACCACCTCGAAGCCGGTATCGGTCGCAAGGCGCTTCGCCTGCGCGGCCAACCGCGTCGCGCCCGGCTCCTTGTCGCCCACGGCGACGGCGGCGCGATAGAGCAATAGCCGTGCCGCTTCGAGCTCGGTGGCGAAATCCGCAACACGGAATTGCAGCGCCTGGAAGTCGGCAAGCCGGGTACCGAACTGACGGCGCTCTTTCATGTAGTCGATCGTGCGCTCAAGACAGAACTGGGCGCCGCCGATCGAGCAAGCGCCGATGTTGAGCCGCCCGCCGTCAAGGCCGGCCATGGCGATGCGGAAGCCCTCGCCTTCCTTGCCAATGCGGTTTGCGACCGGCACGCGGCAGTTCTCGAACATAACCATCGCGGTCGGTTGCGTCTTCCAACCGAGCTTCTTCTCTTGCGCCCCGAATGAAAGACCCGGCGTGCCGTTCTCCACCAGGAGGCAGGAGATGCCGCGCGGACCCGCCTCGCCCGTGCGCGCCATTACCACGTAGATATCGGAGCGTCCGCCGCCGGAGATGAAAGCTTTCGCGCCGTCGAGCACGTAAGCATCGCCGTCGCGGCGCGCGCGCGTGGTCAGGCTCGCGGCATCCGAACCCGAGCCGGGCTCGGTCAGACAGTAGCTCGCGAAGTGCTCCATCGCGCACAGCTTGGGCAGAAAGCGCCGGCGCGCTTCTTCCCTGCCGAAGGCGTCGATCATCCAGGCCGCCATATTGTGGATCGAGATGTAAGCGGCGGTCGAGGTGCAGCCTTGCGCCAACTCCTCGAAGATGATGGCCGCGTCGAGCCTTGTAAGCGCCGAGCCGCCGACATCCTCTCGTACATAGATGCCGCCGAAACCAAGGGCCGCCGCCGCGCGCAGCGCCTCGACCGGAAACACCTCGCCTTCGTCCCAGTCCCGCGCGTGCGGCATCATCGCCTCGCGCGCGAACGCCCGGGCGGTCGCCTGGAAGGCGCGCTGCTCCTCGCTGAGATCGAAGTCCATGCGTGCTCACTCTCTCGACGCACCGTTCCCGGCTTGGGTTTCGCGGTCAAGCCTGTTGCGAAGGAACCGGCGAAGCGGTTGGCACCACCGCTGCGGAAGGGCTAAAAGATGACTTTCGGAGGTTGCTATGGCGATCAAATACGGCCGCCCGTTGGAGCGGAAGATCGGTTTCGTGCCGGTAGAATCCGGCGAGCGCGAGGTGCAGCCTGCGCCGCTCGACCTGACCGTACGCATGCGCCGCAACCGGCGCACCGGTTGGGCGCGCCGCATGGTGCGCGAGAACACGCTCACCCCCGACGATCTGATCTGGCCGCTGTTCGTCATGGACGGCGAGAACGCCCGCGCCGCAGTGCCCTCGATGCCGGGTGTCGAGCGGCTCTCGGTCGACCAGGTCGTACGCGAAGCGGAGCGCGCAGCAAAACTGACTATTCCTTGCATCGCGCTCTTTCCCTACACCGATCCGTCGTTGCGCGACGAGACCGGCAGCGAGGCGACCAATCCGGACAATCTGGTCTGCCGCGCTATCCGCGCCATCAAGAAGGAGGTGCCGGAGATCGGCATCCTCTGCGACGTGGCGCTCGACCCCTTCACCAGCCACGGGCACGACGGGCTCATGCGCGACGGAATCATCCTCAACGATGAAACGGTTGCAGTGCTGGTCAAACAGGCGCTGGTGCAAGCCGACGCCGGCTGCGACATCATCGCGCCGTCCGACATGATGGACGGCCGCGTCGGCGCGATCCGCAAGGGACTCGACGACGAAGGCTTCACCGATGTTTCGATCATGGCCTACGCGGCGAAATACGCCTCCGCCTTCTACGGGCCGTTCCGCGATGCCGTCGGCTCGGCCACGACGCTGACCGGCGACAAGCGTACCTATCAGATGGACCCCGCCAATTCCGACGAGGCATTGCGCGAGGTCGCGCTCGATGTCGCCGAAGGCGCCGACATGCTGATGGTCAAGCCGGGCATGCCTTATCTCGACATCGTTCGGCGCGTGAAGGACACCTTCGGCATGCCGACCTTCGCCTATCAGGTCTCCGGCGAATACGCGATGCTCATGGCGGCCGTGCAGAACGGCTGGCTCGACGGCGAGCGGGTGATCGTCGAAGCCCTGATGTCTTTCAAGCGTGCAGGCTGCGACGGCGTGCTCACGTATTTTGCGCCCCAGGTGGCGGAAGGTTTGCGATCACCGCGGTAAAAACCTACAGGCGTCATCGTCACGGCCGTCGTGCGCTGACGATCCACACCGCGGCTTGCATGCGGACGTGGCCCTCTGTTTCGAACGCGCCCAAAGTTTCGCGCAGCGCTTCCGTGACGTCCGCGCGCGCCCGCGGATGCTCCTCGAGCAGACGCCCGAGCGGCCCGACGGAGAGGCTCCTTGTCACCGCTTCGCCAAGCGGGCCGAGGTCCACAGCCTCGTCATACGGCTCAAGCGTGATGTCGACGAAGCCGGCATCCATCAGGAGATGGCGCACGTGCTCGCCGTCGGCAAATGCAAAAGGCCCGGGCGCGTTCGGCTCCAGCGGGGGCGCCGGCGGCAAGTATCGCATGGCGGCCTCCACCGGCCGCGCCATCCATGGATTTTGTAAGAATTCGCGCCAGCACACGAACGCGAGCCGACCCGATCGCGGCTTCAGCGCGGCCAGCACATTGGCGAAGGCGGCTACCGGATCGGCAAAAAACATCACCCCGAAGCGCGAGAAGGCGGCATCGAACGACGCCGCGGGAAACGGATAAATCTGCGCATCCGCTTGCCTGAAGGTGACATTTTCGAGCCCGGCCTGCGCGGCATCGTGGGCGGCCACCGCGAGCATCGGCTCGGAGATATCGATGGCCGTCACCGCGCCATCGCGGCCCACGCGGCCGGCCAATTGGCGGCTCGTTTGCCCGCAGCCACAGCCGATGTCGAGCACGCTTTCGCCGCCCGTGAGCGCCAGCCGGTCCATTGCCTTTTCCCCGAGCGGCCCGACCTGCGCATCCAGACTCTTTTGAAACCGCTTCCACTTCTCGGCGACTTCCGCGTTCCAGTAGTCGATCTGCTGTGCGTTGGGGGAAGAAACGGCTTCGGACATTCGGCTCTCCGGATTCTGCTTCGACGGAGCATGGGAGCGCAATGGCGCCAGCGACCGGGGCAGCTAATACCGCTGCCCAACCATGCGCAAGCACCTGAGCCTTCGTCGCATGCACGCCAAATCCGTACAAAGAAATACGGGATGCCCGTTTTGCAGCCCCCATATGAGTCGGTACACCGTACGCTCATCCCGTCGTTCGACAGGTTCTCGCGATGACCGACCACGCGCCCGACGCTTCGAAACCGCTGGCTTTCAGACAGGAGTTTTTACCCCTTGTCCGAGCCTTGCGCGCATTCCTGTCCACGCTCTGGTCGAGCGATGGTCGACGCATTCTCAGTTTGCTCACCATCATGATCATCCTCGTCATTTGCGCCACGGTTGCCGCACAGGTGTGGCTCAATGCCTGGAACAAGCCTTTCTACAACGCCATCAAGGACCGGGATCTTGCGGCCTTCGCCTATCAATGCCTCATCTTTGTCGCGATTGCGGGAAGCCTCCTGGTCCTCAATGTCGCGCAGGCCTGGTTGCGCGAGATGATCAAGCTCAAATCGCGGGAATGGCTGACGCGGGACTTGTTCGCGCAGTGGCTGGAGCCGGGGCGGGCCATGCGGCTTGCCTATGCCGGCGAGATCGGCGTCAATCCCGACCAGCGCATCCAGCAGGACACGAGCCAACTGACGGACCTTGGTGCCGAGCTCGGCATCGGATTGCTTCAATCTTTCCTGCTCCTCGTCGCATTCCTCGGCGTCCTGTGGGAGTTGTCGGGAGCCCTCACGCTTTCGATCCTCGGCGTCAGCATCACGATACCGGGCTATATGGTGTGGTGCGCCATCCTCTTTGCGGCGGCGGGCTCCTGGATCGCTTGGCGGGTCGGCGGTCCGCTCGTCGGATTGAATGCCCGCCGGTTTCAGCGCGAGTCCGGGCTCCGTTTCGCGCTCGTCCAGGTCAATCAGCAGGCCGACGACATTGCCCAGCACCATCGTGAACAGAGCGAAAGGCTGCGCCTGGGTGTCGAGCTCGACAGTATCCTCGTCGTCATGCGCCAGATCGTCGGCGCTATCGCCAGGGTGACTTGGGTGACCGCCGGCTATGGCTGGATCTCCATCATCGCGCCCCTCGTCATTGCCGCCCCGTCCTATTTCAGCGGAGCGCTGTCGTTCGGCGAGTTGATGATGGTCGTCGGCGGTTTCTTTCAGGTCAACTCGTCACTACGCTGGTTCGTCGACAATTTCTCCCGGATTGCCGAATGGGGAGCCACTCTATTGAGAGTGATGTCTTTCCGCGAAGTGCTGCTGACTTTCGAAACTGATCTCGACGGTGAAGACCGGATCGCTCAATCGGCAGATTCGATGGGCAGACTGAAACTGAAGGACGTCGGGGTTAGGAATGGCAGTGAGAAAGCGGTGCTCGATCAGCACGAAATCGAGGTCGCGCCGGGTGACCGCATCCACATTATCGACAAGACCCGCTCCGGGCGTAATCCGCTATTGGCCGCGCTGGCAGGACTTTGGCCATGGGGATCGGGACGAGTTCAGAGTCCGTCGGGCATGAAGATGATGTTTCTCAAGCGCCAGCCATATTTTCCCCCGGGGACGTTGCGCGCCGCGCTCGCTTTTCCCGCTGAGCCCTCGGAAGTCTCCGATCACGAGATCAAGGCGGCGCTCCAGCGGGTCGCGTTGGGGCATCTCTCCGACTCGCTCGATCGCGAAGCGGAATGGGGCCTCGAACTGGCCGACGATGAGCAGATCCGGGTGGCCATTGCGCGGCTCCTGCTCCATAAACCGCGATGGATTTTCGCCGAGCATGTTTTGGATGCTCTTTCCGATGAGCACCATGAGCTTATCAGGTCGATCTTCGAGACCGAACTCGCCCAATCCGCCGTCGTCAGCATCGGCCGTCGCGTGGCGCCCGACGACTTGTGCCGGAA
>DASTWX010000298.1:0-7648 GCA_035765795.1 Pseudolabrys sp.
CATGCGCTCCCAAGCGAACGGCAGCCTGACCAGGTCGATTCCCTTGCTGCTGTAGTAGTCCAGTTCCGCGGCCGTCGGATACGTGTAGTCGGTACCGTACACGTCGCCGGAGCCGAACTCGGCTCCCGCCAGGTTAACGCCAATCATCGATCTTGGTCTCTTTGGCAATCAGGCGTGCTGTGCGCCGGTCTGAGCACAGCTATCGATGAAGCTCTCAATGGAGTGAAATCGTTATTTAACGCTCTATTTTCTTCTGAGAGTCTGACTCAAAATGAGAATGGTGAATTCGGCGGCTTATGCCGGCTTGTATAAACCCTCGCCCGTTACCTGAGGTGTTCGGTTATGTTGAATCGCCGCCGTCATTGCGAGGGCGAAGCCCGAAGTAATCCAGTCTTAAACAAAAGGCCTGGATTGCTTCGCGTAGCCTGTCATCGGCCCGGCCCACTTGGGCCGGACCCGTTGGCTCGCAATGACGGTTCAACGTGACCGGGTTCTGCTATAGATCGGCGAACTTCGAAATTCGGGACACTAGCCCGGCGCCGTTTGTCGTCACGGAGTGCGCGCTTCATTCGTCGGAGCTGCTTGGCCACTTTCCTGAGCGCGCCATGAAAAGCCAGGTAACAGTTGAAGCCATAACCTTCGCCTGTCACGATCTTGAGCGCGCCAATATCGATGAGGATCGTGCAGCGATAGGATCGGCCTTCCCGGCTGAGGTAAACCGAAGCTGCGTTCAGGCGCGCGAAATATTTGGATGCGATCCGGGCAATCCTTCTGCGAACCCATGCCGGCAGGGCACGGCCGAGTTCAATGTTTGAGCTTTTTACGAGGATTACCGACTCGAGATTGCGCAACGTCATTTTTTCCTCCTTGCGTTATCGAGCCATCGGCCGTTTAGATCGAGTCCTCACACTGCCGCATTGCTGAAGAACAGCTTCCAGATCAGCGCGCAGGCTGTGCCCGCGGTAAACATCGTCCAGAAGACCCAGCGGGCAATCGCTTCTCGGTGCTCTTCGCGCGAAACAACCCGACTCCTGGCATTCCGGGCGTCGTGCTTGCTATGATGCTTGGTATCCATCGCATGACCCTTCCATGACCGTTCGAGACGAAATCGACGCTTGCCTGCGTTCGAATGTTGCGAGTTGGCGTCGAGCCGCGGCCCGCAAGCCGCCCGGCCGGCGCGACAGCTCACGCGGCTCGCCAGAGCGACCGAACAGCATCTGATTTTTAGAAGATTGCCCGTTGTGCCCGGCGCGCCCGACTAGGTGTAGTCCGGCCAGCACCGGCGCATCTTAGCTTGCCTGGAGGCAGCCCGCGCGCGCTGTGAAACGAATGTGTGTCAGCGGGATAAACATGGCTTCTTGTACATAGGTTGCCGGACCGCGAAATCAAGCGAGCGACGACTCGGCGCGAAGGTGCTGCACTAATAGAAGGTGCACAAAATGATGACTGCATGTCGTCATGACCGGGGCTTGTCCCGCCTACGCCAACCTAAAGCAAAGTGCGCGGCGAGGCCCGGGGCTCCGGCTTATTTCAAAAAAGCAACCGGAATCCCGGATCAGCTTGATGTCAGCGTGCAGCGTGCATCATTGTTGGTGGCCGGCTTCGTGTGCACCGCTGCCGTATCGGCGCGTGATGATCTCCAGGTTGTGGCCGTCGGGGTCATTGAAATAGAACCCGCGTCCGCCGTCGCGGCGATTGATCGTCCCGCTCTGCCGGTGCTCGGGATCGGCATAGAACTGAATGTCCCGCTGCTTTATCCGGTCGAAGATGGCGTCGAACTCCTTCTCGGATACCAGGAAGGCATAGTGCTGTGGCGCAACTTCCTCGTCACCGGCGTCCATGAAGTCGAGATCGACCGCGTTCTCGGTCGTGACCGGCAGGAAGGGGCCGTACGGCGCGCCGACCGTCAAGCCCAGAATATCGGCGAGAAAAGCAGCCGATGCTTTTTTGTCGCGCGCGGCGATGATGGTGTGGTCCAGTTCAACGGCCATCGAGGCGATCTCCTCGGGCACTTTTGCGCGTCTGCAAGAAAGCTCAACTCGTCTCCGACGGTGCCGGTTCCGGCGGACAAGACCGGACTTCGGAAATATCAATCCACCGTTAGCGTCGTGGCCGGGCTTGTCCCGGCCATCCACGTCTTTGTTGTTGCTAAGCTTTAAGGCGTGGATGCCCGCGACAACGCCGTTTGCAACGCTTCGGATAACTGGCGTGCTCATCGATTCCGTTCCTGCGGTACGCCTCGTGCTCGGTGAAGCCGAAAGCGACCTTAACTATGGCTCGGGTAGGAACGCGGCGGGCAGAACAGCAATTCGATTGCCGCTCTGCGGCATTGAGCGCTGGGGTCGCGGCAAGCCTGTTTCTCTAAAGATCGTTCTCGTCTCTCGCGCTGTGATGGACGTGCAGCACTTCGATTCGATCGACCAGAACGCGGTAAAACATTTTGTATGGATACCGAATGAACGGCACGCGGCGAATGCCCGGCCGCTCGATCACCTCTTGCGCGCTCTCCGGCCATGTCGCAATTCGCGTTAGGATGGTGCGAAGGCGCGTCTCAAAAGAAGAATATGCGCTCGGATACTTTTGTGAAATGTGTTGCAGAATTTGTTCGAGTTCACGTTCCACCACATCGGTGAACTCGACCCGCTTCATCGCGGCCGATGCTTAGCCATGAGCGATTCTATCTTTTGTTGGCTGACAAGACGCCCGTCGCGAGCAGCCTCTAGTCCTCGATCAATTCCTTCGAGCTCGGCTGCGCTTGCGTGGACTTTGCTCTCTTGGAGCTCGCCATCGATCTCAAAAGCAAGCTCGGCCAGCATGGCCTGAGCATCCTCAGGCCACGTTTCGACCCGCTTCAATGCGTCATTCAGAACTTTGGCTTTCATGGCAGGAATATAACATCTCCCCTGGCCGTTGCCATCATCGCCACGGCATTTCCGAGTCGGCTGCTGCCGGCATAGCCGATCCGCTACGGATGGGAGCTTTCTCCGTCATCTTGAGGTGCGAGCGCGCTCCTTCGCGCGAGCCTCGAAGGATGAACGGCCACCGATCTCGGGCTTACCCGAGATCGGCATTTTAAATGCTGCGCAAGTCGGGTAAGCCCGACTTGCGATGCCGTCGCCCTTCGAGGCTCGCGACCTGCGGTCGCTCGCGCCTCAGGGTGACGGGTCTCAGGTGATCACGCCTCCAGCTTCCGCACCACACCATCTAACTGATCGAGATCGCGATACATGATATGCAGCGTAGCGCCTTCGCGGCGGTGGTCGATCGTCGCGGCTAATCGTACAGCGTGGTTGTTTGTGCACTAGCCCAAAAACAAGCCGCAGTTTGGCTCGCGAGCTTCCCGACAAACGGCTTGCCGGCCGGCTTGGAGCAATCCTCACGCCAAGATCGAGGCCGGGTGCGCCATAATGTCGGTGTGGCCGAAGTCCCGCCCCTTGAACAACAGGGGCGCTCGCAGCACCGCAGCAACCGCGTAAGCCATGCAGTCGCCGAAATTCAGCTTGGCGGGGTGTCCGCTGACTCGGCCGAAGGTATCGAATGCTCGCGATGCTATGTCTGCCATATCGCGGTTGAAAGGAATAACCGACATATCCGGCCCCACAACGAATTCTTCCAGCCAGCGCGAGCGGCGAGTAGCCAGATTGGCTGTACACCAAATCCGCGTTTCGACGAGCGTCGGCGTACCGACGGCGCACTCGTCTGCGGCCAACACATCGAGCAGACCCTTTGAATCCTCTTCAAGCTTGATGATGCCCACGAGAACCGAGCTGTCGACGACGATCATTTGGGCAGGCCGGTGGTTTCGTCATAAAGCGCCTCGATCGGAGTTTCAGGTCTTGCCATGCCGCGCTCTCGATCCTCGCGTAGGAGTCGGCGCCAGCGTTCGGTACGCCTGTGGGAGACGGCAGGTCGGCGGCCGCCCGGGCGGTATTGCCGCAGGGCTTCAAGAACGACTTCGCTCATCGACTTGCCGGTCTGCCGCGCTAAGGTACGCACCAGATGGGCGGCTTCGGCGTTGCGGATATGGACCTGATCCTTCATGCCGGCGCTCCTTTCCCGTCAAGCACTGCGAGTACATATGTACCTCGCCGGCAAATCCTGCGCAATCTCCGGAATGAGCGGGTGAGAAGGTTCTCGATCGCATGCCTTCGTGGCCGCCTAAAACCAACCTGCAGAAACTTTGACCGTCATCCTGAGGCGCGAGCGCGCTTCTTCGCGCGCGAGCCTCGAAGGATGTACGCCGATGAATTGGGGGCCGCCATCCTTCGATGGTTCGCTCGCTTCGCTCGCTCACACCTCAGGATGACGGGAACGAGTCAGTACTCGTGCAAGCTGGTATAACGTACCGAGTTCAATGGTTTACCCCTCCAGCTTCCGCACCACCCCATCCAACTGATCGAGATCGCGGTACTTGATGTGCAGCGTGCCGCGTTCGCCGCGGTGGTCGATCGCCACCGCCAAGCCCAAAGCATCCGACAAACGCTTCTCCAGTGCGCGCGTGTCGGCGTCCTTCACCGGCTTCGCCCTGCTCCTGGTCACGTCCGGCGCTCCGATGGCGTGGCGCGCGCGGTCCTCGCGCACGAACTCTTCGAGCTCGCGCACGCTCATCTCGCGCTCCATCGCGTGCCAGGCGATCTGTTCGGCGTCGGGCACGCCGACCAGGACCCGCGCGTGACCGGCCGACAATTTACCGGAGCGCACGAAATGCTGCACTGGCGGGTCGAGCTTTAAGAGCCGCATGGTATTGGCGACGTGCGGCCGGCTCTTGCCGACGATCTGCGCCACCTGCTCCTGCGTGCGGCCGCATTGCTCCATCAGCGCGACGTAACCGGCGGCTTCCTCGAGCGCATTGAGATCGGCGCGCTGCACGTTCTCGACAATGGCGAGCTCGAGCGATTGCGCGTCGGTCGCTTCCACGATGGCGATCGGTACGTCGTGCAAGCCGGCGCGCTGCGCCGCGCGCCAGCGCCGCTCGCCGGCGATGATCTCGAAGCCGTTATCGTCGCCGACGCGCACCACGATCGGCTGGATGATGCCATGCTCTTTGATCGAACTGGTGAGTTCGTTCAATTCGGCGTCGGTGAAAATGCGCCGCGGATTGCGCGGGTTAGGTTTCAGGTTCTCGATCGGCGCGCGGCGCGGCTTGCGCCCGGTATCGGATGTCGGCGCCTCCTCGCCGACATCGCCGATCAGCGCGGCGAGCCCGCGCCCCAACCGCTTATGTTCCGCCATCGCCGGAGCTCCTGGATTTTGCGCCACGCCGTGTCTTCCTGTCTGTCACTTCACTTTCAACTCGCGCCAACCCTTTCCGCCTCATCCTGAGGAGCATCGCGCCAGCGATGCGTCTCGAAGGATGGGGCGGCCTCGTGCTTCAGACGCGCTCCGGAGTTTATCATCGGGCCGCGCTTCGCGCGGACCCGTTGGGAGCGCTCCTCAGCATGAGGCCGAGAGGGGCCGGTTGCGAGAACTTACCCCGCCTTCAACTCGCGCTCGCGCTGGATGATCTCGGTTGCCAATCGCAAATACGCTTCGCTGCCCACGCATTTGAGATCGTAGACCAGCACCGGCTTGCCGTACGACGGCGCTTCCGAGATGCGCACATTCCGCGGAATCACCGTGTCGTAGACCTTCGGTCCCATGAACTCGCGCACGTCGGCGACGACCTGGTTCGAGAGATTGTTGCGCGAATCGTACATGGTCAGCACGACGCCATGGATCGAGAGCTTCGGATTGAGATTGCTCTTCACCTGCTCCACTGTCTTGAGCAGTTGCGACAAGCCTTCGAGCGCGAAGAACTCGCACTGCAACGGCACCAGGATCGAATCGGCCGCCGCCATCGCATTGATCGTCAGCAAGTTGAGAGAAGGCGGGCAATCGACCAGCACGTAGGTGAAGTCGTAGGCGCGCTCGCCGCTGTTGAGCGCATTGAGCGCATCGCGCAGGCGGAAGGCGCGGTCGCGTTCGTGGCCGATCTCGAGCTCGACGCCGGAGAGGTCGAGCGTCGACGGCGCGATATAAAGCTGCGGCACCGCCGTTTGCAGCACCGCGTCGCGCATCGACACATCGCCGGTGAGCACGTCGTAGGTGGAGGTGCGGCGCGCCTTGCGGTCGATGCCAAGGCCGGTCGAGGCGTTGCCCTGGGGATCGAGATCGACCACGAGGACGTGCTCGCCGATGGCGGCAAGCGCGGTGCCGAGATTGATCGCCGTGGTGGTCTTGCCCACCCCGCCCTTCTGGTTGGCGATGGAGATGATGCGCGGCCGCGGCGCGGGCCCGGCTTGCGGTGCGGCCTTGCCGAAGGGGACCACTGCGGCGCCGACCGGCTGCTCCCGTTCCCCGAGGGTCTCGCCGGAGTCGCTGGAAACAACGGGCTCCGCCGAGGCGCCAACCGAAGCCTGCGGTTGCGCGTCGGTGTCGGTCGACTGAGGCGGTTCAGTAGGGTCGGTCATTGGCTTATCCCGAATTGGTCGGCCGGCGGGCTACAGTTCGAGCCGCACGTTTCAGCTCCGAATTCGCCGCTCGAGGCTCCGCACGATGATGATGCCGCCACCTCGACTCGTTTGACTTTGCACGATCTGCGCCTCGATGTTCCAATATTTAGCGGCCTCGGTCAATTCAACACCTACATCTTGTCCCTTAAGGAATAGCCCAATGGCCCCTCTTTGGATGAACGGAAAGGCGTGATCGCACAGTACCTTAAGCGGCGCCAGCGCCCGCGCCGTCACGACTTGGACGGAATTCACGCCTCTTTCTTCATATTCTTCATAATCTTCATAATCCTCCACGCGTGTTGCGTGAACACGCGCCGGAAGGTCCAGGCGGCGTACCGCCTCGCGCAGAAATGCTGCCTTTTTTCCGTTGCTTTCAATGAGATGCATTGCGGTATTGTTATGCTCCGAAAGTGCGCAGGCTATCGGAATGGCGGGAAAGCCGCCCCCCGAGCCGAAATCCACCCAACGGCGGGCATTTGGCGCCAGAGGCAAAAGCTGAAGGGAATCAGCGATATGGCGGGTCCACAAATGCGGCAGCGTCGAGGGCGCGACCAAGTTGATCTTGTCCTGCCACTCCAGCAACAGGCCGACAAAGCCGTCCAAACGCTCGACCGTTTCATGTGAAACGGATGTAAGCCTTAGAGCCGCCGCCCGATCCTCGGACAAATCGAGGGTGCCGGAGCGGGCGCCCTTCACGCGGTTGCAGCCGCCCTGCGGCGCCCCTTTTTGACGTGAGCGACGATCAAGGTCAGCGCCGCCGGGGTAATGCCATCGATCGTGCCGGCATGACCGATGGTCCGCGGGCGATTCCGGGTGAGCTTCTGCTTCAATTCAGCGGATAACCCGGGCAGTGCCGCGTAATCGAGATCGGCCGGGAGCTCGAAACTTTGATCGCGCCGATAGGCCGCAATATCAGCGGCTTGGCGGGATAAATAGACTTCGTACTTGGCATCGATCTCGACCTGCTCGGCGATCTTGCCTGGGATATCACCGAACCTCGGCCAGATCTTCGCCAAATCCCCGAAAGATACGTTTGGGTATGATAGCACCTCGAAGGCGGTGCGGCGCTGGCCGTCTTTGTTCATCATGATGCCGTGGCCCTCCGCCTCCTTCGGCGAAACGGACAGTGATTTTGCAAGATCCCGTGCAGCATCGAG
>DASTWX010000299.1:0-47554 GCA_035765795.1 Pseudolabrys sp.
GGGAGAATCGTCTGTCATGCGCTGCTCCAGCAGGGGCGTCTGGCCTCTATACCACCCGACGCGGCGTGCGAACACAAATCCCCTGCCCGATGACGTCACGATCTACACTGGCAACTTGCTTTGATATCCTGCTATAGCGCCCCGAACCTCCTGAGCCTTTTCCGGTGAAACCATCCCGCGATATTGCCCGGCTGATCGAAATCATGGCGGCCTTGCGCACGCCGGGCTCCGGCTGTCCGTGGGACCTCGAGCAGAATTTCGCGACCATCGCGCCGTACACGATCGAGGAAGCTTACGAGGTGGCCGACGCCATTGCCCAAGGCGATCTTGGGCATCTGAAGGATGAACTCGGCGATCTCCTGCTTCAGGTCGTTTTCTATGCCCGGATGGCGCAGGAGCAAGGCGCGTTCGATTTCGATGATGTGGTGGAGAGCATCACCGCCAAAATGATCCGCCGCCATCCGCACGTTTTCGCCGACGCGCAGGGCCGCACGGCGGAGGCGGTGAAAGGGCTGTGGGAACGGATCAAAGCCGAAGAGAGAGCACAGCGCGGCGAGCCGGCGGCCGAGAGCGTGCTGGCGGGGGTGCCGGTCGCCCTGCCCGCGCTCACCCGCGCGCTCAAGCTGCAGAACAAGGCCGGCCAAGTCGGTTTCGACTGGAACGACCCGCGTGCAGTCCTGGCCAAGATTCGCGAGGAAACCGACGAGATCGAGGCCGCATTGGATGCCGGCGACGAAGTCCACGCGGGCACGGAAGTCGGCGACCTGCTATTCGCGGTGGTCAATCTCGCGCGCCATCTGCGGGCCGACCCCGAGAGCCTGCTGCGCGGAACCAACGCGAAATTCGAGCGCCGTTTCGCGAGCATCGAGCGGGCGCTGGCCGCGCGCGGCCGGACCCCGAAGGAGTCTACCCTGAGCGAAATGGACTCCTTGTGGGACGAGGCCAAGGCGGCCGAGAGAGCAGGCGATTGAGTCGGTCCCTTCCCCTCACCGCGCGTTGCCGCTGTGCGCGTTCACGCGCCTTCTCGAGAGGCTGAACTCACGCGCCGAACTTGGCGCGCACGCGCGCGGCTTTATCCGGGTCGGCACGGATAGTGACGGCGAGCCGGCCGTCATCTTCCATGTCTTTCGACAAAACTTCGGTATGGCGGTAGAGCCAGCTTAAGCCAGCGCCGTCGGCCGGATCGAGGGAGACCGCGAGGGTCTGCCGCCTCTCGCCGAGGCGGGTTTCGATCGCGTCGGCGAGACGGTCGAGCCCCTCCCCGCTCACCGCCGAAACCATCACCGCGCGGCGTCCGATGGCCTGACGCTCGATCAAATTAGCGAAACGGGCGCGCGCCTCCGGGTCAAGGCAATCAATCTTGTTCCAGACCTCGATGAGACGGCGGTCCGTCGCCGCGATACCGAGCTCGCCAAGCACCGTCTCGACGTCCTGCGATTGCGCTTCGGCGTCTTCGTGCGAGATGTCACGCACGTGCAGGATGATGTCGGACTCGATCACTTCCTCCAATGTGGCGCGGAAGGCGGCAACCAGCATCGTGGGCAGATCGGAGATGAAGCCCACTGTGTCCGAAAGGATCACTTTCATGCCGTGCGGCAATTCCACTGCACGCAAGGTCGGATCAAGCGTTGCGAACAGCATGTCGGCCGATAGCACCGTCGCCGCCGTCATGCGATTGAACAGCGTCGACTTGCCGGCATTGGTATAGCCGACCAACGCGACCACCGGATACGGGACTCGCTTGCGGCTCTCGCGATGCAGCGTGCGCGTGCGCTTGACCTTCTCGAGTTCATCTTCGATGCGTGCAATGCGCTCGTCGAGCGCGCGACGATCGGCTTCGATCTGGGTCTCACCCGGCCCGCCGAGAAAGCCGTGGCCGCCGCGCTGACGCTCGAGATGGGTCCAGGAGCGGACGAGACGCCCCTTCTGGTACGAGAGGTGCGCGAGCTCGACCTGCAACGAGCCTTCGCGCGTACGGGCGCGACGGCCGAAGATTTCCAAGATGAGGCCGGTGCGGTCGAGCACCTTCGCGTTCCACGCCTTCTCCAGATTGCGCTGCTGCACCGGCGAGACGGGGCAATCCATCAGCACGAGCGAGGCCTCTAGCGACTTCACCAGGCCGGCGATCTCGTCGACTTTGCCCTTACCGATGTAGGTGGCCGGACGAATATCGCTCAGCGGTACCAGACCTTGATCGACCACATTGAGATCGATGGCGTGAGCAAGCCCCACGGCTTCCGCCAGCCGCGCCTCCGGCGTGCGCGCGTCGGTACCCCGCCGCGCGGACACCGTCCGCGCCAGCGGCTGCCTCAACCAGGGTTCGATCACGATGGCACGCCCGGTCTCGCCCCCCAACTCGGTCAGGCTCAGGCCGTCGGCGCGTGGGTCACGTGGCCGTTGTTCCAATCAGCTCTTCTCTCCGGCCGCCTCGTCGCCGCCCTCGAAAAGCTGGATCGGGTGGCCCGGCATGATGGTGGAGATCGCATGCTTGTAGACGAGTTGGGAATGCCCATCCCGCCGCAGCAACACACAAAAATTATCGAACCAGGTCACCACGCCCTGCAGCTTCACACCGTTCACCAGGAATATGGTGAGAGGGATTTTTGCTTTGCGAACATGATTGAGAAAAGTGTCTTGTAGGTTCTGCGCCCGTTCGGCTGCCATGGCCGTTGTTCCATTTTTTGCTCGCGTCTAGTGCGCGAGACCTTGTTGCCCCTGTGTCATCCCGCGGCTCGCGCCGCAAGACCCGCCTCGCCCCACGCAAAAGCAGTTTGAGCACAGGGACCTGACTATTAGATGGCACACACCCCGCCGGTGCAAGCACAAGTTGGGCGTGCCTCGCTTAGCTGGAAAACTTCATTGCATATTTAGCCCGATTTCAGAACCCGTCCGTGCTCGTTTATACCCTCGTCCGGTCAGTAGGCGGGGAAATTCACGAAATTTCGGCGTAGCGGTGGAAATCCCGGCGTAGTGCGGTGGCGATAAGCCCTGGCGCGCCGTTGCCGACCGGCCGGCCGTCGATTCCCACAACCGGCAGGACAATTTGGCTCGCCGAGGTGATAAAGGCCTCGCGCGCGGTATATGCTTCCTCCACGGTAAAGGCCCGCTCCTCGAAATTCAGCCCTTCCGCGCGCACGAGATCGATCACCACCGAGCGCGTAATGCCGGGCAGGATGTCATGGCCGAGCGGGCGAGTAATCAGGACGCCGTCGCGATTGATGATCCAGGCGTTAGAAGAAGCGCCTTCGGTGATGCAGCCGTTCTCGTCCACCAGCCAGGCTTCGTGGGCGCCCTGCTTGCGTGCCGTCTGTTTGGCCAGCACGTTGGGCAGCAGCGCCACGGACTTGATGTCCACCCGCCCCCACCGGATGTCGGGAACCGTAATAACCTCCACCCCTGCGGCGGCCATCTGCTCCATGCGGGCAGGATCGCTGCGGCGCGCGGTCACGACCAGCGAGGGCACCGTGTTGGCGGGCGGAAATGGGAAATCGCGCCGGGCGGCGCCGCGAGTGACTTGCAGATAGACGATGCCGTCTCGCACGCGATTGCGCCGAATGGTCTCGCGCAACACTGTGCCGAGTGCGGCAGGCGACATGGGCCGACGGATACCCAATTCGTTCAAGGAACGATCGAGCCGGGCCATGTGGCGGGGCTCGTCGATGATGCGGCCGCCCTTGACCTCGCAGACCTCATAGACGCCGTCGGCGAATTGGTACCCGCGATCTTCAATCGATACCCCCGCTTCGCCGGCGGGCAGGTAGCGGCCATTGACGTAGGCGATGCGGGACATGCTTCAGTTTCCTCCGCCATTCCGCCTCACCTTGAGGAGCCGCGCGTCCCGCGCGGCCTCTCGAAGGATGGGCGGCCAAATGCTTCGAGACGCGTTGCTTCGCAACGTCCTCAGCATGAGGCCGAGCGAGGTTGACCATTCACTTCTATCCGATCCCCAGCGCCTTGAGCTTGCGATGCAAGGCCGAGCGCTCCATGCCGACGAACTCGGCCGTCCGCGAGATGTTACCGCTGAAGCGGCTGATCTGGGCGACCAGATATTCGCGCTCGAACACCTCGCGCGCTTCGCGCAACGGCAGACCCATCAGGTGCTCGCCACCGTTGCCGTTGGGCATATTGGGCACCATCGAGCCGACGTCGGGCGGCAGCATGGTGGCGTCCAGCACCGCATCGGGATCGCCGCCGGCGAGGATCATCAGCCGCTCGACATTGTTGCGGAGCTGGCGCACGTTGCCCGGCCAATTATGCGATTGCAGCACCGCCATGGCGTCGTCGCCGATGCGCCGCTTGGGCAGACCCGTGGCCGCGGAAATCTGGTCCATGAAATAGTCGACCAGATCCGGAATGTCCTCGCGGCGTTCCGCCAACTGCGGAACCCGGATCGGTACTACCGAGAGACGATGATAGAGATCTTCGCGGAATTTGCCTTCGGCGATGGCGGCTTCCAGGTTGCGCGTGGTTGATGAGATGACCCGCACGTCGACAGCGACTTTCCCGCTGCCGCCGACACGCTGAAACGTCTGATCGACCAAGACTCGAAGAATTTTGTTCTGCGTTTCCCGCGGCAGGTCGGCAACATCGTCGATGAAGAGCGTCCCCCCATGCGCGTCCTCGAGAGCGCCGGGCTTGCGGCTTTCACTGCCGTTGGAATGATCGACCCCGAACAACTCGATCTCCATGCGCTCGGGCGTGATCGCAGCGGCGTTGAGCACCACGAAAGGACCGTTGGCGCGGCTGGAAGCCTCATGAATGGTGCGAGCCGCGAGTTCTTTCCCGGCGCCCGAAGGCCCCACCAAGAGGATCCGGCTGTTGGTCGGCGCCACCCGTTCGATCGTCTGCCGCAGTTGTACGATCACCGCCGAACCGCCGACCAAGCGCGGCGGCAACGGCGACTGCTGCTTGAGCTGCTTGACCTCGCGTTTGAGCCGTGAGGTCTCGAGCGCACGCTCGGCCACCAGGACCAGCCGGTCGGCCTTGAACGGCTTTTCGATGAAATCGTAGGCGCCATGCTTGATAGCGGCGACCGCGGTTTCGATGTTGCCATGGCCGGAGATCATCACGACCGGAAGATCCTGGTGCTCCTGTTTGAAGGCATCGAGCAGTTGCAGTCCGTCCAGCTTGCTGCCCTGGAGCCAAATGTCGAGAAAGACGAGGTGCGGCCGCCGCGAGACGAGCGCGGCCAGCGCCTCGTCGCTGTTGCGCGCGGTCACGGTCCCGTAGCCTTCGTCTTCCAAAATGCCGGCGACGAGCTCGCGAATATCGGCTTCATCGTCGACGATCAGGATGTCGGCGGACATGCGTTCACTCGTTCATCGTTTTCTTCGGCGGTTCCGCGTCCGGCGTGTCCGCTTCGCCCGCCGCCGTAAAACGGATGCGGACCAAGGCGCCACGCTGGCCGGGGATTTTCTCGGCGGCGTCGCGTAACTCGATTCGACCGCCGTGCTCCTCGATAATGCGGCCGACAATGGCGAGACCGAGGCCGGTCCCCTTTTCCCGGGTGGTGACATAGGGCTCGAGCAGCCGGCTGCGTTTTTCCCTGGGCAGGCCGATGCCATTGTCGACCACGTCTATGAGCACGTCCTCGCCATCGCGCGCAGCGAACACGCGGATGGCGCCCTTGCCCAATTCATCGGGCGGCACAGACGCAATCGCCTCGGTCGCATTCTTGATGATGTTGGTGAGCGCCTGTGAGATCAGCCGCCGGTCGAAACGCGCCGGCATTGGATCCTCGGCAATCTCCGCGTCGATATCGATGTCGGCGTGACCCACGCGCATGAGGAAGACCGCCTGCCGCACGGTGTCGGCCACGTCCTCTTCGGCGAATACCGGCTTGGGCATGCGGGCGAAGCGGGAAAACTCGTCAACCATGCGCTTGATGTCGTCGACCTGGCGAACGATCGTATCGGTGCATTGATCGAAGACGGCGCGGTCCTCGACGATCATCTTCCCGTATTTGCGGCGGAGCCGCTCGGCGGAGAGTTGGATCGGCGTGAGCGGGTTCTTGATCTCATGGGCAATGCGGCGGGCCACATCCGCCCAGGCCGAGGTGCGCTGGGCAGCGACGAGTTCAGTGATGTCGTCGAGGGTGATGACGTAACCGCGATTGGGCTCGCCGGACTGCTCGCTGGTCACCCTGACCGACAAATTGCGCTCGCGGCCATTACGGCTGATGGTGACCTGGTCCTGCCCGAGCGTCCCCGCCCGCGCCGCCGCCGTGATGTCGTCGAGCTCGGGGAAAAGCTCGGCCAGCGGACGGCCGAGCGCCTCGCTTTCGTTCAAGCCGACCAGCTTTTCCGCCGAGCGATTGAGGATGCTCACGCGCCCCTCGCCGTCGACGCCGATAACGCCCGCGCTGGCGCCGGCCAACACCGCCTCGGTGAAACGGCGGCGGCGGTCGATCACGTCGCGCGCCTGCATGATGTCGTCACGTTGCGTGCGCAATTTATGCGTCATGCGGTTGAAGGTTTCACCGAGGCTGGCGAGGTCGCCTTCCGACTGGCGCACAGGCACGCGCACGTAAAGGTTTCCGGTGGAGACGAGATCGGCGGCGCCGATCAGCCGGCGGATAGGCGCCACCAGCCGGTTGGCGAAATTGAGCCCGATCCATACCGCTGACAGAAGCACGATCAGCGCGATGACCGTGTACATCAGCGCAAAGGCCACCTGCACACCGATACGGCGCGATTGCAGGGCTGCGTATTCGCTGACGCTCTCGCGAGTCGCCTGCAATTGTGGCACCACGCGCGGGTCGAGCAACCGCGTCACGTAGAGATAATAATCGTCGTATTTCTCCAGTTTGACGACCGCGGCCACGTAATTGGTATCGGGCAGCAGCACAACCTGCGGCTGCTTGGTCGAAATATGCGGCAATGCATCGCGCGGAGGGATGGCAAAGGTTTCATTGGACGGCACGCCGGCGCGAGCAACGACGCGCAGGTCCTTGTCGAGCACGATCGCCGCGGCGAGCCCGCGCACCGACGCCTGGAACGTGAGAAACTGGCGCAGCTTCTCCCTATCTTCTTTGAAGACCGGCTCGGCGCGGGCAAGGTCGAACGCCATCACCATGATATCGGAGCGCACGATCTGCGCATGGTCGTGCAGATAAGCCTCCGCCACCACCAATGAGTTCTCGATCGCCGCCCGCGTCCGGGTCGAGAACAGCCGGTCGAGGCCGCGATCCAGCGTCACGCTCGCCACGATCGCCACCAGGATGGCCGGCGCGGCAGCAATGATCGAAAACAAGCCGACGATACGCACGTGCAGCCTAGCGCCCGCACGGCCGCTGCGGCGTGCTTGCACCACCTGCCAGACCTCCCGCCAGATGACGCCGATCAGCAGCACGATCGTCACCGCGTTGGCGAGCAGCAGGGAAACGACCACGTAATGGGTGGGCGCCAGCGGCGTGAGGTCGGCGAGGACAATGAACGTCGCAAAAGCGGAAAGCAGCGAGAGCACGACCGCGATAGGGCCGAGCACGCGCGTTTCACTCCGCCTGGCCGCGTGGCCGACCAGGGCGCTTTCGGCGCTCGCAGCCTGTTCGACGCTCATGATTCCCCGGTCAGTCGCTTCGGACCCGCCGCTGCGGGCGGGCGGCAAATGACTTGCACTGGGAAGGGACTACAGTACCCCCCTTCGCGTGTGCGGCTTTTCTACAACAATGTTGCCGAATTGCGACAAAGCTGAGGCGCACTCAACTTCCGCCGCGGTAGACCTGGATATTGAGATCGCGGACTTTCTTGCGCAGCGTATTACGATTGAGCCCAAGCAATTCGGCGGCGCGGATCTGGTTGCCGTGAGTAGCGGCAAGCGCCGCCGTCAGCAGCGGATGCTCGATCTCGCGCAAGACGCGATGATAGAGCCCGGCCGGCGGCAGGTCGTCTCGAAACCTGGCAAAGTAAGCCGCGAGATGCCGCTCGACGGCGGTTCCCAGCGCCTCGTCACCGTCCGCATGCCGCCTACTCGAGAGCGGCGCCGGCTGCACCAGTTCGGATTCGATCACCGCCGCGCTGATGATCTCCTGCGGATAGAGCGCCGCCAGCCGCCGGGCGAGATTCTCAAGTTCGCGCACGTTGCCTGGCCAGTGGTATCGCTTGAGCCGATCGAGCGCGGCGTTCTCGATCTGCTTTGGCGGTAGGCCTTCGCGCTGTGCTTGGGCGAAGAAGTGGCGGAGGAGGTCAGGGATGTCTTCGCTGCGCTCGCGCAACGGCGGCAGGCGCAATGGCACCACGTTGAGACGGAAGAACAGGTCCTCCCGGAAAAGACCTTGCTGGATCAGCAACCGCAAATCTTTATTGCTGGCGGCGATGATACGTACGTCGCTCTTGATCGGCGTGCGACCGCCGACGGTCGTGTATTCACCCTGTTGCAAGACCCGCAGCAATCGGGTCTGCGCCTCCATCGGCATGTCGCCGATTTCGTCGAGGAACAGCGTGCCGCCTTCGGCTTGCTCGAAACGGCCGATGCTGCGCGCATTGGCGCCGGTGAAGGCGCCCTTCTCGTGCCCGAACAATTCCGACTCGATAAGGTCGCGCGGGATGGCCGCCATGTTGACGGCAACGAAATTGCCGCTGCGCCGCTTTCCGTAATCATGCAGCGCGCGCGCGACCAGTTCCTTGCCGGTGCCGGACTCGCCCGAGATCATCACCGTGAGGTCGGTCTGCATGAGCCGCGCCAGAACGCGGTAGATTTCCTGCATCGCCAGCGAGCGGCCAACCAGCGGGATGCTCTCGAGGTCATCCGATTTGACGACGGCACGGCTCTCCTTCGGCTCCGAGAGCGCGCGTCCGACGATGGCGATCAGTTCCTTCAAATCGAATGGCTTGGGCAAGTATTCGTAGGCGCCGCGCTCGGAGGCACGGATCGCCGTCATGAACGTGTTCTGCGCGCTCATCACGACGATCGGCAGATCGGGACGCGCTTTGCGGATGCGCGGGATCAGGTCGAACGCGTTCTCGTCCGGCATAATCACGTCGGTGATGACGAGATCGCCGTCGCCTTGGCTGACCCAGCGCCACAGCGTGGCGGCGTTGCTGGTCGAGCGCACCTCGTGACCGGCGCGCGAAAGCGCCTGGCTGAGGACGGTGCGGATGGCTGCGTCGTCATCGGCGACCAAGATGCTTCCCATCGGCATCCTCATACGTTGCTCACGGCGGGCGCCTCATCGACGGCCCCGTTCCCGCTGTAAACCGGCATCAACACGCGGAATGTGGTGCGCCGCGGCTGCGATTCGCATTCGACAATGCCGCCATGGTCGCCAATGATTTTGGCCACCAACGCGAGTCCGAGACCGCTGCCGGCCGGCTTGGAAGTAACGAACGGATCGAATAGATGCGGCAGCAAATCGTCCGGCACCCCCGGGCCGTTGTCGCGCACGCAGAATTCGAGCGGCAACGAGACGCGGGTGCTGCTGCCCGGCGCGGAAAGGCGCACGCCTGGGCGAAAAGCGGTCGAGAGCTGGATTTCGCCCTCGGCGGCCCCGCCGATCGCCTCCGTCGCATTCTTGATCAAATTGAGCAGCACCTGTACGAGCTGATCGCGATTGGCGAATATCGGCGGCAATGACGGATCGTAGTCCTCGATGAACGTGATGTGGCGGGCGAAGCCCGATTGGGCGAGCCGCTTCACGTGATCGAGCACGACGTGAATATTGACTGGCTCGCGTTCGATCGGCCGGCTGTCGGCAAAGACCTCCATGCGGTCGACCAACTTCACGATGCGGTCGGTCTCGTCACAGATCAGTTTGGTCAATGCGCGATCGTCGTCGGCTGCCGATTGCTCGAGCAGTTGCGCCGCGCCGCGAATGCCGGAAAGCGGGTTCTTGATCTCGTGCGCCAGCATCGCGGCGAGCGCGATCACCGAACGCGCGGCGCCGCGATGGGTGAGTTGCCGGTCCATCTTGTCGGCAATGGTGCGCTCCTGCAGCATCACCACGACATGCCCCGGGTATTCGGCGAGCGCCGCCACATGCAGGTCGACAAGCCGCTCGCCCGGATTGCGCGGCGTGCCGAGATCGACTTTGTACTCGTTTACCGCGGCACCGCGTTTGCGCACCTGCTCGACCAGCGCGAGCAGCGGCGATCCGAAGGGCACAAGATCACGCAACAGGTGCCGGCGCAGCATGGACGTCGAGGCTTCAAAGAACTGCTCGGCAGCAACATTGGCGTCCGCGATTCTGCCGTCTGGGCTGACGGTGATCACCGGGTGTGGCAACGCATGAAGAATGGCCTCGGCCGGTGAATCGATCGTCGCGAAAACGGCCTCGGCTGAGCGGCCTCGGTTCGTCATGCCGCCGCGCTCCAAGCAAACGCCTCGTAAGCGTCAGCGAGACGGCGGCGTGCTTGCGCCGGCTCCTCCGCAGTGAGTACGCCGGTGCGATGCTGCTTGAGCAGCGCTGGCAACACTTGCGCCGTTGCCGCGGCTTCATCGAGGGCCCAGGCGAGGTGCTTACGGGCATGCCGCGGGCCGATACGGGTCCCGTGGTGGGCGATCAACTCGTCGTAAAGGGTCAGGATCAGCGTCAATTGCTGCTCCAGCACAGGCGCTGGCGCGCGCCGGCCAGTGACGAGGAATCGCGCGAGCTGGCCCGGAAGCCATGGTCTCCCCTGCGCGCCGCGTCCGACCATGACGGCGTCGGCGCCGGACGCAGCAAGCGCACGCACAGCATCATCGAAGGTCCGCACATCGCCGTTGACGACAACGGGAACGGAGACGGCGCTCTTAACGGCACGGATGGCATGCCAGTCGGCCCGGCCGGTATAAAACTGACAACGGGTGCGGCCGTGCACCGTGAACATCTTAATGCCGGCGGCTTCGGCGTGGCGCGCGAGTTGCGGCGCGTTCACCGTGCCGCGGTCCCAGCCCAATCGCATTTTGAGGGTGACCGGCACTTTCACCGCGCTGACGGTGGCCTCGATCAGCCTGAGTGCGTGGTCCAAGTCGCGCATCAAGGCCGACCCTGAGGCGCCATTGGTGACCTGCCGCGATGGGCATCCCATGTTGATATCGACAATCTGCGCGCCTTGCGATTCTGCGATGCGGGCCCCCTCCGCCATCCAATACGCCTCGCAGCCGGCGAGTTGGACAACATGGATGCCGATTCCGCCACCATCGCTGCGCACCTGCGCCTCGCGTTCACCGCGGACGAGCCCGGCACAAGCCGTCATTTCCGAGATAACCAGTCCGGCGCCGAGGCCTTCCGCCAACCGGCGGACGGGAGTGTCGGTGACACCGGACATCGGCGCCAAGAAGACACGGTTCGGCACGTTGATGGCCCCGACCCGCAACGGAGTGTGCAACGAATGGCCCACCAGTCCCTCGCCGAACAAATTGCCTATCATTTAGGCAGTGTAAATTAATGCTCGCGTTTTAAACAATTCCGCAAAGCCCGGCAAGCAGCCTGCGCGGCAAGCTCCGCCATCGGCGGCCTGACGACAAGCCTAAGAGAAGAGGCGACGCACGGGAGGAGGAAGCATACGTGTCGCAGGAACGGAATGAGGGCGCCACTGTTCAGCGGAGAAGGGCGACTGCTCAGCAGGAGAATCCACGATGCTCATCCGACTTCTCGCCGCGACGGCTCTAACGTTCGCTCTCGCGTCCGGCGCTTACGCGCAGTCGAATTCCAACCCGTCTAACAACAACGAGGCTCAGTCAAACGCCAGTCAAGCAACTCAGAGCACGCAAACCCTTCCTGAGGAAATCCGAACGAAGCTGCAAAACGATGGCTTCACGGACATCCAAATCGTGCCCGGCTCTTTCCTGGTCAGTGCCAAGGACAAAAGCGGTGATCCGGTCAATATGGTGATCGGTCCGCACTCGATGTTCATGGTCACTACAATTCCAGGCAGCAGCAGTTCGACGACGGGCAGCGGAAATAATATGCAAAACAACCAGAATAGTAATATGCACAATGGCAACAGCGGGGCTGGCAACTCGACGGGCAAGTAAGGTACCGAGCCTCGTTTAGGAGCAACGCCTCACGAGAGCCCTTTCGCGTAATCAGCGGGAGGGCAAGCGTGGGGCGGCGGACTCTCTTGCGCACACCCTATCGCGGCAATCCCCTGGTTTCCTCTCATCGCGGGAACGCGCTAAAGGCATTGCGGGCGTGTGATCTCCATGATCCCGTGTCTTTTTTTGCAGCGTCAGCGTCGTTGGGAGCGGAAGATGGTGGGTGTGGCGGCGGTTCTGGTGGCGGCCGGACGGGGTACACGCGCCGGCGAAGGGGTGCCGAAGCAATTCCGGCCGGTTGGCGGCGAAATCATGCTCACCCGCGCGCTTTCCATGCTCGCTGAGCATCCTACGATCGGTGCCGTGCAGCCGGTCATTCATCCCGAAGATACGACTCGCTATGACGCTATCACCGCGCGCAAACGCGTCCTGCCGCCGGTGTTCGGCGGAGCGACGCGGCAGGCGTCGGTGCGCGCCGGGCTGGAGGCGCTCGCCGCACGCGCGCCCGAAATCGTCCTGATCCACGACGCCGCCCGACCCTTTGCCAGCGCTCGGCTCGTCGACCGGGCGATCGCGGCGGCAACTCGTATGGGAGCCGCGGTGCCGGCGCTTGCGGTCAGCGATACCGTCAAGACGGTAAAGGCGAACGGAATGATTGAACGCACGCTCGACCGTGGCAGCTTGCGGTTGATTCAGACGCCGCAGGCCTTTGCCTTCGCGCCGCTGCTTGACGCCCACCGCAAAGCGACCGCGGCCGGCCGCGAAGATTTCACCGATGACGCGTCGCTCGCCGAATGGGCAGGCTTACGTGTCAGCGTGTTCGAAGGAGAAAGCGGGAACGTGAAGATCACAAATCCGGAGGATTTCGCTCGCGCCGAAAGGGAGCGGATCGGCGCACTCGACGACGTACGAACGGGCGCCGGCATCGATGTACACGCGTTTGGCCCCGGCGACCATGTCTGGCTCGGCGGCTTGAAAATTCCCCATACACAGGCGCTGACCGGTCATTCCGACGCCGACGTGGTGCTCCATGCGGCGGTCGACGCCATTCTCGGCGCACTTGCTGATGGCGATATCGGCAGCCATTTTCCGCCGAGCGATCCGCAATGGGAAGGCGCAGCATCCGGCGAATTCCTCGCCTTCGCGGTCGAGCGGGTAAAAGCACGCGGCGGACGCATCGCGCATCTCGATGTCACGGTCGTCTGCGAGGCGCCGCGCATCGGGCCTTACCGCGATGCCATGAGGGAAAATATCGCGGCCTTGGCCGGCTTGCCTCTCTCGCGTGTCGCGGTGAAGGCGACCACCAGCGAGCAACTCGGCTTCACTGGCCGTCGTGAAGGCATTCTGGCACTGGCGAGCGCTACCGTGCGGCTGCCGTGGGAATGACGACCAGATGTTCGATAAAAAAATTCTCGATGCCGCCTCGCACCTGATCGATGTCTGCTGCCGCAAGCAATTGACGGTAGCGACCGCGGAGTCCTGCACCGGCGGTCTCTTAGCCGGCGCGATCAGCGCGATCAACGGGTCCTCGCGCGTGCTCGACCGCGGCTACGTTACCTACTCCAACCGCGCCAAGCAGCAGATGCTCGGCGTGACGCCGGCCACCATCGATGTCTATGGCGCGGTAAGTCACGAATGCGCCGAGGAAATGGTGAAAGGCGCCCTCGCCCACGCCTCTGTCGATCTTGCCGTCTCAATCACGGGCATCGCCGGCCCGACCGGAGCCGTGCCAGGCAAGCCGATCGGCCTCGTGTTCTTCGGCGCCGCCTCGCGCAGCGGCCGTCTCGTGGTGCACGACCGCAAGTACGGCGACATCGGCCGGAGCGAAGTCCGACGTTGCTCGGTGCTGCAAGCGCTGGCGATGCTCATGGAACTGGCTGAGAAGGAAGAGCCGGCGCCGCCGGCGGGCATGAGCTGAACAGACCGCTAATTCTCTGCCCGCGCGGTCCGCGACCCTTGTGGATCGACAACGACGTAGCCCTTGATCGACATCACGTGCTCGCGCGTCAAGCCGCCGCCGGAATTGCCATCATGCACAAGCCACTGGCTGCCACCAATGTGCCGCATCAGCACCATCACGTGGTGCGGACGCACCGCGGCCATTCCCGGTGCCGGAGCAGCGCGCGGAAAATCCACCATCCAGTTGTATGCCCGATTAAGCCGGGGCCGTATGGCCCCGAACACATAAAGCGAAGCCTCGCAGCCGCAATATGCGTGCGGACATCCTTTCGGTCTACGGCCGACAATCACCCCATTGCCGTTGGCGTCGATAATGCGACGGGGTTCCTTCTTTGCCTTTGCCGGCGCGACACGGTCTGAGCAACCGCGCAAGTCGCAAACGATCACTGCGCCGGAACGATGGACGTAACGATGATCGCCATGTCTGGGCTTCGCCTGTGCCGCGCCGGCGGCGGCGACCGCAAGAACGACGATGGCCATGTTGATGGCATATCTGGGCATCGACCCCCCCCCTCCGCACAAAACAGTTCTTTCGCCCTCGTCGCGCGGCCGGATAACCGGCGGGCGCGACAAACGTCCTATGAATAGGATTATACGGTCGCTCGCCCGCCGCCACGAGCACCATCGCCCGGTAAGCTGACCAAGTAAGGTTAAGTCCATGAAATATCTGCTCGACTGGCCGGATTGGCACGCCTGCCGGCGTCAGCCGAGTGCAATTAATAATTGGCACGTGCGCGGGCGGCTGAGATAGTCGCGGGCAAACAACTCGGCCGAAAACGTCGGGAGGAAACATGACCAAGCTCACCCAGAGCTACAGCCACGGCGCCTCTGCCGTCTCGCTGATCGGCGACACCATCGGCGTGCACTTCGATGCGGTGGCCGCGCGCTATAGCGAGCGGCCGGCGCTGATCGTGCATCAGCAAGACGTGCGTTGGACTTACCGGCAGCTCAAGGAAAAGGTCGATGCGTTCGCCGCCGGCCTGCTCGCGCTCGGCCTTGTGCCCGGTGACCGCGTCGGTATTTGGTCTCCCAATAACAGCGAATGGGTGATCACCCAGTTTGCCACCGCCAAAGCGGGACTGATCATGGTCAACATCAACCCGTCCTATCGCCTGGCGGAGCTCGACTATGCGCTCAACAAAGTCGGCTGCAAGGCGTTGATCACGGCCGACAGTTTCAAGGGCAGTCACTACGTCGGCATGCTGCGCGAGCTTGCGCCCGAGATTGCCGGCAGCAAGGTCGGCAGCTTACAGGCTGCGCGCCTGCCCTCTTTGCGCACGCTGATCCGGATCAGCGGCCGCGCTGACGGCTTTCTCAGCTTCGACGATGTACTCACGATGGGCGGCGAGACCGAGCGAGCGCGGCTCCAGGAGCTGAGCAAAACACTTCAATTCGACGACCCGGTCAACATCCAATTCACCAGCGGCACTACCGGCGCGCCCAAGGGCGCCACGTTGACCCACCACAACATTCTCAACAACGGCTTCTTTATCGGCGAAGCGCAGCGGTTCACCGAGATGGATATCGTCTGCATCCCGGTACCCCTCTATCATTGCTTCGGCATGGTACTCGGCAATCTCGCCTGCATCACGCATGGATCGGCGATGGTTTATCCGTCGGAAGGATTCGACCCGCTGACGACGCTGAAGACAGTCGAGGCCGAACGCTGCACGGCGCTTTACGGGGTGCCCACGATGTTCATCGCCGAACTGGGCCATCCCGAGTTCAAGCGCTTCGATCTCAGCTCGCTGCGCACCGGCATCATGGCCGGCTCACCCTGCCCCATCGAGGTGATGAAGCGCTGTGTCAGCGAAATGAACATGCGCGAAGTGACCATCGCTTATGGCATGACAGAGACCAGCCCCGTGAGCACGCAAACATCGTTCGACGATACGCTCGATCGACGCGTGAGCACGGTCGGCCGCGTACATCCGCATGTCGAGGTAAAAATCGTCGATGGCGAAGGGCGCATCGTGCCGCCGGGTACGCCGGGCGAACTGTGCACGCGCGGCTATTCGGTCATGCTCGGCTACTGGGATGACGAGGAGCAAACCGCCGAGGCCGTCGATGCAGCACGCTGGATGCATACCGGCGACCTCGCGACGCTCGATGAAGACGGTTATTGCAACATCGTGGGCCGCATCAAGGACATGGTGATCCGCGGCGGCGAGAACGTCTATCCCCGCGAGATCGAGGAGTTTCTATTCCGGCATCCGGACGTCGAGGCCGTGCAGGTGGTCGGGGTGCCGGATACCAAATACGGCGAGGAATTATGCGCTTGGGTGAAGTTGAAGCCGGATGCGAACGTGAGGGGCGAGGACATTCAGGCCTTCTGCAAAGGACAGATCGCGCACTATAAAATTCCTCGCTACATCAAGTTCGTCGACAGCTTCCCCATGACCGTGACCGGAAAGGTGCAGAAGTTCGTCATGCGCCGAGCAATGATCGAGGAGCTCGGCCTGGCCGAGGAAAAGACCGCCTAGCTGCTCAACGGATTTCTAGTGTTGCGAGTCGGAAAACGCGTCCAGTATTCGGCGAGCTCTGGAACGAACTTCCGAATCAAAGCGACATGAGAACTTGCTACGCCATTTGAGTTCGAAGCTCGGCAGCCAGATGCGCTGCAAGCTATGGCGAACTTCGAATTCCGGACACTAGCGCGATTCCCGCTCAGAGAAAGCCGATGCCGCTTCCGAACCCAACGGCGATGCCGGTCCGATGAGTACATTCGAAATCGCGTTGGGTGCGTTCCAAAGGCTCGCCCACGCCGCTACGTCAAGCAACGAGAGCGTCGCGATGATGATCCCGAAAATCCAGGCATTTCGGACACGGACGCGCCGCCGTGTCCCTCTGAAGTTCCACATCGTCGCCCCTTGAAAACCTTGCTTTCACGCCGGCGGCGTGCCGGCGCATCCGCTCGTCCTCACTCTGCCGGCATTGCCGACCCCTCAGGTCAGCGTACCTGGCGCAAAGCAGAAGTCCGTATGGTGCTGCCCGGTCTCGAGGTACCACCACACGGCATGGCCCGTCGGATTGGGCCCCGAAAGTACCATGTATTCGGGGATGACCCGTTTTTTGCCGTTGCCGAGATCGAGCGTAATCGAACCGTCTTTGTTCAGCGTGTAGGCACCGAAATAGGGATGGCCGTCGCTCTTGTCACAGCACCATTGACCTTGGGCGTTGTGCTGCCGCTGATACCACTGCTGAACCTCGAGCGGTTGGTTCGCATATTGGGGTTTCCATCGCGCCAAACTGGGCGAAGCGCAAACAACGGCCAGAAGGCCCGCGAGGGCTGTGGATGTAAGAAGGGTGCGCATCTCAGTCGTCTCTGTTTCGCTGGGCCGCCATCAGCGGCCGACGGGGCACTCCCCCGGCTTTTGTCGAATGCCGTACTTTGCGGCTCGTCCTAAGCCGGCAGGCTAACGACGGCTTGACAGAGTCGTTCCAAGCAAAGGCATATGCGGTTTGGTGGAGGGGAGCCCGCCGGCGGCGGAATGGCAAAGCCGCTCGCCATCATCGCCTACGTGCAACAAAAAAGCTCGTACGAGTCGAAAGGCAATGCTGAAAAAAGGCCGCGCCCCCTGCGCGGCCGATGAGCCGAGTCTCAAAACGTTTTGATCGGCTCGTGCGTAAATTGTCGGATTAACGTGGCGCGTAGATCGGAGTCTGCGGCGCGGGCGACTCCGGCGGACGCCGACGCGGATGCGACGTCCCTGTATGCTTTGGCACCGACATCGACGCCTGCGCGTCGGCCGAAAGCAAGTCGGGCATGTACTTCGCCAGCACCGTCGGGTCCAAGGTCTTCATGTCCTCATCAGGGAGCCGGTGCCACACCTCGTCCATGCCGAGCAGCGGAATGCCGAGATAGCCCCGCACCGTCAGCGTCTGACCGTCCGGACTCAGCGTCATCTGCGCGCGATAGATGTTGCCGTCGCGCGGGTCGAGGATATTGCCATCCTCGTAATGCAAGCCCTCACGTTTCATGCCGCGGATAAACGAAAGCCCGAGCAGCGGCGCGTTACGCCGGTCGTCGGCACAGTTCGTGCATATCGGATTGTCCGGATCGCCCGGACGCTTGAAAAGCTTTGCGATCGCGCCCTCAAAGGTCCCATCCTCATCGCGAACAAAGAGGAACCACCCGACGGTCTTGCCGTTATCAGCAATCTTCTCCCAGAGTCCGGCGACGGTCGGCTCGGCCGGCCGGTCTGGCGGTTGCGCTTCCCGCTGGGGGGATTGCCAGCTTGGCGCCGGCTCCCATCCTTGCTGCATCGGTTGCGCCGATTGCGCGACAGCGCCAGATGCTCCGAGCGCTGCGCACGCGATCAGCACGATCATCGCCGTTCGTGCTCTCACTGTCGTCGTCTCCGCTGCAAGCTGGTGATGGGGCGCATAAATCTCCCGTGAATATGGCCGTTTCACGAATAGCCGCGCGGTGAGTTCGAGGCATTTTCGCGTCGAAAGCGGACGGATTTTCGGTTTGACGGAACACCGCGTGTTTGGAACTGTACGACCGACTTACCCGTTACCAGCGGTGAACATCCCCCGCCGCGGAGCCAATACCACATGTCGAAGTCCAACGTCGCCCTCAGCAATCTCCGGGCCGTTGTAATCGTCATCGTGGTCGCCTTTCATGCCGCCCTGGCCTATCTCGCATCGGTAGCAACGCCGACCGCGCGGTTCGATCAGGCGCCTTATCTCTGGCAAGCTTTTCCGATTGTAGACGGCCATCGCTGGCTCGGCTTCGACATTTTCTGCGCGTGGCAGGACGTGAGCCTGATGTCGCTGATGTTCCTGCTGTCGGGGCTTCTTGCCGCGGGTAGCCTGCGCCGCCGTGGCGGCTTGAGCTATTTCGCCGCGCGGCTGTGGCGTATAGGCGTGCCTTTCCTGTTAGCGGTGCTCTTCCTCAGTCCCCTCGCTTTCTACCCCGCTTACCTGGTACGCGCCGCGGACGGCACATTGGGAGGCTTTTGGAAGCAATGGTTGTCGCTGCCGTCTTGGCCGAACGGACCGGAATGGTTTCTCTGGCAATTGCTGGCATTGAATACGATCGCTGCCGCGCTTTACGTGATGGCGCCGGGCTATATCGACCGGCTGAGCCGCGTGACCGCCTGGGCGGCGGCAAGTCCGCTGCGCTTCTTCGCCGTCCTCTCGAGTGTTTCCATTCTCGCTTACGTGCCCCTGGCGATGATCTATTCGCCTTGGACGTGGGGCGCAGTTGGCGCATTCTCGGTTCAGCTCTGCCGGCCCGCGCACTATCTCGTCTATTTCTTCGCCGGCGTCGGCATCGGCAGTCTCGGCCTCGACCGCGGACTCCTGGCTGAGGACGGCATGCTGGCGCGGAACTGGAAGGCATGGTTCGGCGCTGCTCTTTTGGGCTTTTGCGCCTGGGCCGGGCTAACGGCATTGACGCGGCCACATTGGTGGCAGGCGCCGCTGATCGCGCAGTTCGCCTCGGCGTTCGCGTTTCCTTTCGCCTGCGCAACGGGCGGCTTGTTTCTTCTGGCGATCTGCTTGCGGTTTCACCGTCTGCGCAGCACGGCGCTCGACAGCCTGTCGGCAAACGCTTACAGCATTTACTTGGTGCACTACATTTTTGTTGTTTGGCTGCAATATGCGCTTTTGGACTTCGGTCTGCCCGCAATTGTCAAGTGGGCGATCGTCTTCAGCGGCGGGCTCGTCCTGAGCTGGGGCAGCGCGGTCGGGTTCTGGCGACTCTGGGCGCTGGCGCAGGCGGCGGCGGCCAAACGGCGGCCGATCTGGACCGCGCCCAATTGATACCGCTTTTCCGGCGGAGACCGGGCTCCATGTCGCTGAATTTCACCCTTGCCGCGCGCAACCTATTCCATGACCGGTTGCGTTTCATCGCCACCGCGGTGGGAATCGTTTTCTCGGTCGTGCTGGTGATGGTTCAGATGGGCCTCTATCTCGGCTTCGGCCGCATGGTGACGACGATGATCGACCATGCCGATGCCGACCTCTGGGTTATGCGCCAGGGTACGAAAGCATTCGAGGATCCTTCGCTGCTCGATGCCAACAAGCAAGAGGACATCCTCGCGGTCAACGGCGTGGCCTCGGCAACGCCGCTGGTGATCGGCTTCTCCGACTGGCGGCTGTCGAGCGGAGAGATGACGCCTGTGTTTCTGATCGGCTCCAACGGCGGACTACAGCCTTGGGACGTCGTCGCGGGAAGCGCACAGGCGCTGTCGCAACCCGGTGCGGTAGCGGTCGATTCCACCTATCGTCAGCGCCTGGGCATCACCGGTCTCGGCTCGCAGGCTAATATCCGCGGTCAGAAGGTGCATGTCGCCGCCGTGACCGAAGGCATCCGATCGTTCACCACTACGCCCTATGTATTCGTCGATCTGGAGCACGCGCGCCAATTCATAGGGTTGCCCAAGAGCGTGACCAGCTACTTCCTCGTCAAGCTCAAGCCGGGTGCCGACCGCGCACGGGTGCAACACGAACTGCAGGCGAGCATGAGCAAGGTAGCGGTGCTGACGACGGCGCAATTCCGCGACCGCAGCCGCGACTTTTGGTTATTCGGCACCGGTGCGGGCGCCGCACTGTTCGGGGGCGCATTGCTCGGCGTCATCGTCGGCACGGTGATCGTCGCGCAGACGCTGTACTCAAGCACCAAGGACCACATAGAGGAATTCGCAACGCTACGCGCCATGGGATCGTCCAACCGCTACATTTACGCGGTGATCATCTATCAAGCACTGCTCAACGCCGTGATCGGATTTGCCCTGGCAAGCGCGATCGGCTTCATCGTAGTTTGGGTGACCAGCCAAGGTGCATTGCCGGTGGTGATCACGCCGCTGCTGATGGCGGCAATCTTCGGGCTCACCATCGTGATGTGCATCGGATCGGCCCTGACCGCGATTTTGCGCGTTGTGCGGATCGATCCAGCAGTGGTCTTCAGCCGATGAGCGAGACGGTTCTCGAAGCCAGGAAAGTAAACAAAAAACTCGGCAGCGGCGCCGGCGAAGTGCACGCGATCAAGGACATCGACCTGACGCTATGTGGTGGCGAACTCACGATGCTGATGGGCCCTTCGGGGAGCGGCAAGACAACACTGCTCTCGGTGCTCGGCTGCATGCTGACACCGACATCCGGCACGGTGCTTATCTGCGGCAAGTCGATCGAAGGCGCCAGCAAGGAGGCGCTGGCCGCGCTGAGGCGGCAGCACATCGGCTTCATCTTCCAGAGCTATCACCTGTTCCCGACAATGACCGCGGCCGAGAACGTGCAACTCGCGCTTGATGTGCGCGGCGAGCGAGGCGCTCAGGCGCGCAAGCGCGCGGAAGAGGCGCTGGCGCGAGTCGGCCTTGCGCATAAAGTCAGCTCTTATCCGACCCAGCTCTCCGGCGGTGAACAGCAGCGCGTGGCGATCGCGCGCGCAATCGTTTCCGACCCTTCCGCCATTCTGGCCGACGAACCGACCGCTGCGCTCGACAGCAATAACGGTCAAGCGATCATGAGCATTCTCGCATCAATCGCGAAGGATCCTAGTCGCGGTGTCTTGGTCGTCACCCACGATTCCCGCCTGACGTCTTACGCCGATCGGATCATTTTCATCGAGGACGGCCGGCTGGTGCGCGAAGAGCGCAGACGGAGTAAGCGAGACAGGCCCCGCGCTGCTGCGATCAGGGGACGCGGGTCGTGACTGTCCCGACCCGAGCGAGCCTGATGGCAGAACTCGTTCGTCTCGGCGTGCGCCGCTTCATCAAACAGCGGCCCAGTTCCCACGACCTGAAGCAGTCACGCTCGGGGTTTCGGGCCATGGAGCATTGGGTGCCCCCGCCGCCGCGCAGCACGCGGATCGTCGCGCTCAGCGCCGGCGGGGTACCGGCCGAACGGATCTTAACTCCGGCGGCACGCGCCGATTATCACGTGCTTTATCTCCACGGCGGCGGCTATCGTACCGGTGACCTACCGCTTTTTCGTCATTTCACCTGGCGTATTGCGGATGTCGCGCGTGCCTGCGTGCTGGCGATCGCTTATCGACTCGCCCCTGAGCATCCTTTTCCGGCTGCCCTGGACGATGCGGTGTCTGCTTACGGCTGGCTCTTGGGCCAAGGCGCCGACCCGCGGCGACTGAGCGTGCTTGGCGACTCCGCCGGAGGCGGTCTTGCTTTCGGTCTTCTCCTGAAGGCGCGCGATGACGGGATACCGCTGCCCGCAGCTGCCGTTGGGCTCTCGCCGTGGACCGACTTGGCGCTAACCGGGGCTTCTTTGAAGACCAATGCCGCCGCCGACCCGATGCTCAACGCAAGCGAGGTGCCCCGCTTCGCTGCCGACTATCTCGGGGGGGCCGACCCGCGCAACCCGTACGCGTCCCCCATTTATGGGGACATGCGAGGCCTGCCGCCGGCGCTGATTCAGGTCGGCAGCGACGAGATACTCCACGACGATGCCGTTCGGTTGGCAGAGCGGCTGCGGGAGGCAGGGCGTCACGTCGAGTTGCAGGTCTGGCCTCGCATGCCTCATGATTTCCAGATGTTCGCACCGATATTGCCGGAGGCCCGGGCGGCCATAACGCAGATCGGTGAATTTGTGCGACGAATGCAGGCTGGTTAACGGCGGCCTGCCAGTGCAATGCTGATTTCGCATACCTGCTTTTCGGGGCCAGGCCCCGCAGAAACAGCGCCATCCTTGACGCGCTGCAGGCGATTTCGTGTGCACTCCTTTCAGCGCGCGGCCGGAACCGATTTCCGCCGGCGTGTTTTGGCGCTAGATTCGGATTCCAGCATCGTTGCCCGCTCGAATTCCTTGAACTTTCGTCGGTGACGCACGTTTTTGTCTTGAAAATCGATTGGTTCAGGACGATTGCGTGTCAGGAATTAGGCCGGAACCGGATTAGGCAGGCCAAGGAAATGATTGTTGTTGTCGGTTTGGCATTCGAAGCGCGCATTGCGGCACGCTGCGGTTTACCCATTATTTGCAGTGGTGACGGGCGCAACCTTACTGCCAGTTTGAAACAGGGTATCGCGCGTGGCGCGACCGGGTTGATCAGCTTCGGGGTTGCCGGAGGCCTTGCGCCCGATCTTGCGCCCGGCACCTGCATCGTCGCTTCGGCTGTTGTGGCTGATAATCTACGGCTGCTGACCGATTACGCTTGGTCGCAAAGGCTGTTGGATACGATGCCAGGCGCGGTGCATGGCATCCTTGCCGGCGCCCCCCGGCCAGTGCGTACACCGGCCGAAAAGCGCGCCCTCAGTCGCGGAACCGGGGCGCTTGCTGTGGATACTGAGTCGCACGTGGTCGCGCAAACCGCCGCCGCGTTCGGGCTGCCGATGGCGGCAATTCGCGTGATCGCGGATCCTGCCCACCGTGGCCTGCCGGACGCCGCAATGGTAGCGATCCGCCCGAACGGGACCACCGATGTGATGGCGGTGCTTCGCTCGCTGGTTCGCCGCCCAAGTCAGATGTCGGCACTCGTGCGCACAGCCCTCGATGCGCGCGCCGCTCGCGCTACGCTCTTGCGTGGGCGGCACTTGCTCGGCCACAACTTGGGAACCGTTGTACGGCCTTTCCCCGCCACACGCCGGGATGCCTCGCTCGAGTTGGGCGAGCTGTCGCCCGAAGGCGTCACGACCGATCTGCGCTCTGCCCTCGGTTGACGCCCTGCAAAAGTCACTCTTTTCGCAAGAAACGCGGGCCCGAGGACGGGTACGGGCCCTGCCTGATAACCAGATCGACTCGCCGGAAGCCGGCGCGCCGGCCCCCGGTCATCGATACATCGACGCGCGGCACCCGTGCGCCGCCGCCACGTTGTCAGCCGATTAGCGTGCGCTGATTTTGCTGTGCCGGGGTTTCGATCCCAGTCGCAGGCTCGCCGCGCGGTTCGGCCGGCAGTTGCAGCACGGTCGCCCGCTGGCCTTCACACAGCCGCGTGACCAGCACCACCTTACCGCTGGGAAATTCCAGAGCGTCGTGATGCACGTCGGGACGCGAGGTGTTGACCTGGCGGAAGCGCGCGACCATCTCGCCCACCCGACCGAAGCCGAGCCGCGGCAAGAGCCGGCCGAAGCCGTGATCGACTTCGACGTTTCGCTCGAACGCAAGTTCGGTACCTGGTCTCAGGCAGACGGCCACGTTCGGTTCGCCTTCGGCAACAAAGCCGCGCGTGAAAGAACCGACGAAGCTCGTCGATATCAGTTTGTCGCCCACTTTTGCCGGTCTATTGGCGACGGCGTGTAAGCTATAATCGCACATCGAAGGGTCTCCTCTTCATTCAAAGCCGAGCTATTTGTCCCTCCCCTTGGCTGTAACGCGCCAAAGCGGCGATGTTGTGCATTGTGCGCAAAAACTCTTGTCGCGCGGACACGGAACCAATGCCGTCGTGTCGGCGTTAAGTTGAATTGTGCCTTTCCACCAAGCTACCGCGTATCAAAGCGCGGACGACGGAAACCGTGCGTTTCGTGCGTTCAGTTGCGCCTGCGGCCGTAGACTTGGTCGGCCCGCTGCTCGAAAGCGGCGGAAAATCGGCGAAAAGCGGTGTCGAACATCGCGCCCATGAGCATCGACAGGGCACGGCTCTTGAACTCATAATCGATGAAAAATTCGACGTCACAGGCATCATCGCCGACCGCCTCGAAGGCCCAGCGGTTCTGCATACGCTTGAAAGGACCATCGAGATATTCGACGATGATGCTCAGATTCTGCTGATCGAGTGTGGCCCGGCTCGTAAAGCTCTGATGCACGAGTTTGTAGGCAACGGTCATTTCGGCGACCATCACAACGGTGCCGTCTTCCTGCTCGCGGCGGCTGCGCACGCGCATGGCTTTGCACAGCGGCAAGAATTGCGGATATTTCTCCACGTCGGCCACGAGGTCGAACATCTCGCTCGCGGCATGCCGCACGCGGCGCGTCGTGGAGAAGCGGGGCATTTTTATCCCTCCCCTTTAGGGGAGGGTCGGCGAATGAGCGAAGCGAATGAGCCGGGGTGGGGTTCACGGCGAAGAGAAGCCCCCCACCCGGCCGCTCGCTGCGCTCGCGTCCACCCTCCCCCTTCGGGGGAGGGATAAAGAGGTCCGGCGCGCCTCATCGGCCGATACCCTCGCGCGCGGCTTTCAGGCGGGCGAAGTCCTCGCCCGCGTGATGCGAGGAGCGGGTGAGCGGCGAGGCCGAGACCATAAGGAAGCCCTTGGCATAGGCCACGGTCTCCAAGCCCTTGAACTCGTCGGGAGGTACGAAACGCACGACTTCGTGGTGCTTGCGCGTGGGCTGAAGATACTGCCCGATCGTGAGGAAATCGACGTCGGCCGAGCGCAAGTCATCCATCACCTGGAGCACTTCATTCCGCTCTTCGCCCAGCCCGACCATGATCCCCGACTTGGTGAACATGGCGGGGTCAAGCTCTTTTACCCGCTGCAACAGACGCAGCGAATGGAAATAACGCGCGCCGGGACGTACAGTAAGGTAGAGCGAAGGTACCGTCTCCAGGTTGTGGTTAAAAACATCCGGCTTGGCCTCGACCACGAGGTCCAGCGCACCGGGCTTCCGCAAGAAATCAGGTGTAAGCACTTCGATGGTAGTGCCAGGACAGGTCTTGCGGATGGCGCGGATCGTGTCGGCGAAATGTCGTGCGCCGCCATCGGCGAGATCGTCGCGGTCGACTGAGGTGACCACGATGTGAGCGAGACCGAGCCGTGCGGTCGCTTCGCCGACATGTTCCGGCTCGCGTGGGTCAAGTGCACCCGGCAGTCCGGTCTTCACGTTGCAGAAGGCGCACGCCCGCGTGCAGGTATCGCCCATGATCATGAACGTGGCGTGCTTTTTCTCCCAGCATTCGCCGATATTGGGGCAACCGGCTTCCTCGCAAACAGTGTGCAAGCCGTTCGCGCGCATGAGGTCGCGCGTAGCGATGTAGCCGGCAGAAACCGGCGCCTTGACGCGAATCCAGTCCGGTTTCGGCGGCTGCGCGGAATCGGGCCGGTGCGCCTTTTCCGGATGACGAGGGCGCGGATTATTGACGAGATCGAGAACGACGGCCATGCGCTCTATGTACGGCTGAGCGACAGCGCTCGCAAGGCGATTACCTGCGACATGCTACATGTTCAACACGCGCCCATAAGCGTCGAGCACCGCTTCCTTCATCATCTCCGACAGCGTCGGATGCGGGAAGATGGTGTGCATCAGCTCTTCCTCGGTCGTCTCCAGGTTCATGGCAATGACGTAGCCTTGGATGAGTTCGGTGACTTCGGCTCCAATCATGTGAGCGCCGAGGAGTTGGCCGGTCTTCTTATCGAAGATCACCTTCACCAAGCCTTGGTCCTCGCCGAGCGCAATCGCTTTGCCGTTGCCGACAAAGGGAAACCGGCCAACGCGGATATCGAGCTTCTTCTCCTTGGCGGCCTGCTCGGTGAGGCCGACTGAAGCGATTTGAGGCGTGCAATAGGTGCAGCCCGGAACCATCAGCTTGTTCATGGGATGCGGATGCAAGCCCTTGATCGCCTCGATACAGACGACGCCCTCGTGCTCGGCCTTGTGGGCCAGCATCGGTGGCCCGGCGACGTCACCGATGGCGTAAATACCCGGCACGTTCGTTCTGTTGAATTCATCCACTTTGACGATGCCGCGCTCGGTCTTAACACCGAGCTTTTCGAGACCGAGATTCTCGATATTGCCGACGACGCCGACCGCCGAAATCACGCGCTCGACAGAGATCGTCTGCGTCTTTCCGCCCTCCTCGATCGTGGCGGTGACGCTGTTTGCCTTCTTTTCGAGCTTGCTCACCTTGGCGCCGGTGAGAATCTTGATGCCCCGCTTTTCGAAGCTCTTGCGGGCAAATGCTTGAATCTCCTGATCCTCGGCCGGCAGGATCTGCGGCAATATCTCGATGACGGTGACCTCGGCGCCGAAGGTGCGATAGAACGAGGCGAACTCGATACCGATCGCACCGGAACCGATCACCAAGAGCGATTTCGGGATTGCCGGCGGCACCATCGCCTCAAAGTAAGTCCAGATGAGCTTTTTGTCTGGCTCAAGACCGGGCAATACGCGCGGCCGTGCGCCGGTCGCGATGATGATGTGCTTGGCCTGATATGAACCGGCCCCGAGCGCGCCTTTGGGACCTTCGTTGTTGGCGGCTTTCACCGTCACCTTACCGGGCGGGTCGATGACCGCCTCACCCCAGATGACCGACACCTTGTTCTTTTTCATCAAGAAGCCGACGCCGTCGTTCAGCCGCTTGGAAACGACGCGCGAGCGCTTCACCACGCCTTCGGCATCATAGCCGACGTTATCGGCCGTCAGGCCGTAATTCTTGGCATGCTCAATGTAATGATAGACTTCCGCCGAGCGCAGAAGCGCCTTGGTCGGGATGCAGCCCCAGTTGAGGCAAATGCCGCCGAGATAATCGCGCTCGACAATCGCCGTCTTGAAGCCGAGTTGCGCCGCGCGAATGGCAGTGACATAGCCGCCGGGGCCGGAGCCGATGATGAGGACATCGAAGGAAGTATCGGGCATTGCGTTTTCCTTTCCTGTCATTCCGGGGCGCGGCCGAGGCCGCGAGCCCGGAGTCCATAATCACAGACCGGGGTTATGGATTCCGGGCCCGGCGCTTCGCGCCGTCCCGGAATGACGGAGACCTCACACCACCATCGTCACCGGGTTTTCGATCAGCAGCTTGAACGCGCCGATCAGTTCGGCTCCGAGTGCGCCGTCAACCGATCGGTGATCGCAGGAGAGCGTCACGCTCATCAGGTTCGCAACGACGATCTTGCCGTCGCGCACCACCGGGCGCTCCTCCCCTGTCCCGACCGCCAGAATCGTCGAATGCGGCGGATTAATCACCGCGGTGAAATCTTTGATGCCGTACATGCCGAGGTTGGACACCGCCGAGGTACCTCCCTGGTATTCATGCGGCTTGAGCCTGCGCGCGCGGGCGCGCTGCACCAGGTCGCGCAACTCGTTGGAGATCGCCGAAAGCGATTTCGTCTCGGCCTGCCGCACGATGGGCGTGATCAGCCCGCCCGGCAAAGCGACGGCGACGCCAATGTCGGAGTGCTTGTGCTTGACCATGGCGGCGTCGGTCCAGCTTACGTTTGCCTGGGGCACCCGCTGGAAGGCGAGCGCCAGTGCCTTCACCACGAAATCATTGACCGAGAGCTTGTAAGCCGGCTTACCGTCTTTGTCTTTGGGCGCTGCCGCGTTGATCTCCTCGCGCGCGGTCACGAGCTTGCCGATATCGCAATCGACCGTGAGATAGAAATGCGGGATGGTTTGTGCGGCAGCCGTCAGCCGCTCCGCGATGGTGCGGCGCATGCCGTCGTGCGGCACCAGTTCGTAGCTGCCCTCCTCGAACAACGAGAGCACCTGTTGGTCCGTCATCGCGGGCGCGATCTTGGCCGCCGGCGCGGTGGCCGGCTGTGGAGCAAGGCCTTTGCCCGATTTCGCCGCCTCGATATCGCGGGCGATAATGCGCCCGTGCGGCCCGGAGCCTTGCACGCGGGCGATGTCGATGCCGGCCTCCTTGGCCAGGCGGCGTGCGAGCGGCGACGAGAAGACGCGGCCGTCGGCGCGCACGCCCTCGCCCTTCGAGACGCGCGCCTTCGCTGGCGCTTCGGCGGGCTCCTCAGGGTGAGGGCTTCTCCTCGCCTCAGTATGAGAAACCCGTTGAGCCTCGTCCTGAGGAGCGGCCGCAGGCCGCATCTCGAAGGATGAGGCGGGCTTTGGCTCCGCTTTCCTCGTTTCTTTCTCCGGCGGCTTCGTTTCTTCCTTCTTCGGCGCTTCAGCCTTGGCGCTAGCCGCTGCGGCTTTTACGTCCTCGCCCACTCCCGCAAGCACGCCGATCACGGAATTCACCGCCACATCCTGTGTACCTTCAGGCACCACGATCTTGGCGAGCGTGCCTTCGTCCACGGCCTCGTATTCCATCGTGGCCTTATCGGTTTCGATCTCGGCGAGCACATCGCCGGCCGACACTTTGTCGCCCTCCTTCTTCAGCCACTTGGCGAGGTTGCCCTTCTCCATGGTGGGCGATAGCGCGGGCATGAGGATGTTGGTCGGCATTAGGGGCGCTTACCGGTAGCAAACCGCTTTTGCCGCCTCGACCACCTCGGCGACCGACGGCAGCGCCAGCTTCTCGAGATAGGCCGCGTAGGGCATTGGCACATCTTTTCCGGTGACGCGGATAACCGGCGCGTCGAGATAATCGAATGCCTCCTCCATTAGCCGCGCGGCGATTTCGGCGCCGACGCCGGATTGTTTCCAGCCCTCCTCCACGGTGACGGCGCGGCCGGTCTTCTTCACCGACTCGATGACAGTGTCCATGTCCATGGGCTTGAGCGTGCGCAGATCGATGACTTCGGCTTCGATGCCCTCGCCCGCGAGCTCTTCGGCTGCTTTCAACGCGTAAGTCATACCCATCGACCAAGCGACGATGGTGGCATCTTTGCCTTCCCGCGCGATTTTGGCCTTGCCGATGGGCAGCACGAAATCATCCAGCTTGGGCACGGGCGACGAGTGGCCGTAGAGTATCTCGTTTTCGAGGAAGATGACGGGGTTAGGATCGCGAATCGCGGCCTTCAAAAGGCCTTTGGCATCGGCGGCGGTAAAGGGCGCGATCACCTTCAAGCCGGGAATATGCGAATACCAGGAAGAATAATCCTGGCTGTGCTGGGCGGCAACGCGGGCGGCGGCGCCGTTCGGCCCGCGGAAGACGATCGAGCAGCCCATCTGGCCGCCTGACATATAGAGCGTCTTGGCGGCCGAATTGACGAGATGGTCCATCGCCTGCATGGCGAAATTCCAGGTCATGAATTCGACGATGGGCTTGAGTCCCGCGAACCCCGCGCCGATGCCGAGCCCGGCAAAGCCATGCTCCGTAATCGGCGTATCGATGACGCGGCGCTCGCCGAACTCCTGCAAGAGACCCTGCGTGACCTTATAGGCGCCTTGATATTCGGCGACCTCCTCGCCGATCACGAACACGTCCTTGTCGCGCCGCATCTCCTCGGCCATGGCGTCGCGCAAGGCTTCCCGCATGGTCATGGTGACCATTTCAGTGCCTTCGGGGATATCGGGGTCGCTCGCAGGCTGGGCCACCGGGGCTTGCGGCGCGTGCTGCTCAGCCTTGGGAGCGGGCGCCGGCGGCGCTTTGGGACTTTCAGCTTGTACGGGTGGCGCCGATTCGGCGGCTTTTTGCTGCTGAGCCGGCTTTACGTCTTTGATCGCCCCCTTGTCTTCGCCCTCGCCCAGAATGACAGCGATGGGCGTGTTCACCGCGACATCGGCGGTGCCTTCGGGCACCAGAATCTGCCCAAGCGTTCCCTCATCCGCGGCTTCGACTTCCATGGTTGCCTTGTCGGTTTCGATCTCCGCGATCACATCGCCGGAGCGCACCTGATCTCCTTCTTTCTTCAGCCATTTCGCGAGATTGCCCTTCTCCATGGTGGGCGAGAGAGCAGGCATAAGCACGTTGGTCGGCATGGGCGCTACTATTTCCTACCCGGCTTGTTGTTGGCGCAACGGCGCGGATTAGCGATAAACATCAGTATAAAGTTCGGAGGCGTCGGGCTCCGGATCATGGGTGGCGAATTCCGACGCCTCGTTAATCAGATCGCGCACCTCGCCGTCGATCTTCTTTAGGGCGGCTTCGGTGACGAGCTTCTTGTCGAGAATGCGGTTGCGCACCATCTCGATCGGATCATGGGTGGTGCGCACTTTATCGACCTCCTCCCGCGTGCGATATTTGGCAGGATCGGACATGGAGTGCCCGCGATAGCGATACGTGAGCATCTCGAGGATGTAAGGCCCCTTCCCCGAGCGACACCACGCAACCGCCTTTTCGCCGGCCGCCTTCACCGCGCGAACATCCATGCCGTCGACCTGCTCGCCGGGAATGTTGAACGACAGCCCGCGGCGAGACAGGTTGATCTCCGCCGATGAGCGGGTAATCGAGGTACCCATCGCGTAGCGGTTGTTCTCGATGACGTAGAGTACCGGCAGCTTCCACAGCGCGGCCATGTTGAAGCTTTCGTAGACTTGCCCCTGATTGGCCGCGCCGTCTCCGAAATAAGTTACGCACACGGCATCGTTGCCGCGGTAGCGGTTGGCAAAGGCGAGTCCTGTGCCCAAAGGCACTGGCGCCCCGACGATGCCGTGACCACCGTAGAAGCCTTTCTCGACGCTGAACATGTGCATCGAGCCGCCCTTGCCTTTCGAGTAGCCATGGGTGCGGCCGGTGAGTTCGGCCATGACACCCTTCGGATCCATGCCGCATGCCATCATGTGGCCGTGATCGCGATAGCCGGTGATGACTTGGTCGCCCTCTTTCAACGTCAGTTGCATGCCGATGACGACGGCTTCCTGGCCGATATAAAGATGGCAAAAGCCGCCGATCAGACCCATGCCGTACATCTGCCCGGCCTTCTCTTCGAACCGGCGAATAGTCAGCATACGGCGATAGGCGTCGAGCTCCTGCTCTTTGTTGAATTCCGGAACCGGCTGGGCCGATGCCTCCGGCTCGTCCGCGCTCGGCTTTGACTTGGCAACCGCCATTGGCACTCCTGATAAGGCGAGAGGGGCAGGCATCGGTGGCTTGTCTGATGAAACCCAATAGCCCAAATCCTCCGGCCGCGAAAGCATAGGGCTGCCGGGCAGCCTTGCGTCAATCAGGGACAACGGCTTGATCGCAAAGGATAATGCCCGCGACAATGTGGATAACGCCGCACCCAATCGAGGGTTGCCGCCTTGATCGCCTCACCTCACCCGGCTCACCCGGCGTTTGCCAGGTGCGGCTATTCCTGAGGGTGCAACAGGAGGATGACGTCACGCGGGTCAACCAGTCCGACAAGTGCGTGGGCCCGCTCATCGAGCAGATCGGGATCGATCTGATCTCCGCGCAACAGCGCCACCCGGCGTTGCCAGCGGGCGCGCTCGGCTTTGAGCTCTGCGAGTTCGGCCCGCATCTTCGTCAGCCGTTTGTCGAGGTCCTTCTGCGCGCGCAGCCCATGCGGGCCGGTAAACGCGTTTGCTGCAAAATAGCCGATGTAGAGCGCGGCGAAGGCATAAAGCGCAAGCGTAGTGAGAATGGCGCGGCGACGGCGGTGGGTGACCATGACGCGTCAAAATGCGTCATCGCCGTTAAGGCGCGTTTAATGCTGGCGGCGAGCGTCAGGTCCGTTGCCTGATTTCATTGAGAACGAAATTCCCCAGCCGCTTGCCGCGGTTGCGCAGCACCTTCAGCACGCCTTGGTCCACGAAATACGTGAGCAGGATCGAGTCGCGCGTCTTCACGCCGTCATGCACCGCATCGGCCGAATGCCAGGTGTCATCGCCGACCGCAAAGGCATAGCCGCTATTGGGCGCAAACCGCATCTGCGCCTTTTTCGGCATGGAGCCATCGGGAAGCTTTTCGTGAAAAATGGTGCCGATATCGGTGTTCCGGTCGTCCTTCGGCAAGTAAAACTGGACCGTGATCCCCTTCCAGCGCGTATCGGTATGGGGCGTGATCAGGTAGCCGGGGATATCGCGGGTGAGGATCGGGATCGGGTACATACCCACTTTACCGAAATCCGCCCCAAAACGCTTGGACAGGCCCGGCGCCAGCCGCCGGACGAAGGCGCGCTTCACCTTGTCCGAGCAGAGCGCGCGGCCGACCACGCCCCACAGCGCCCGCTTCTCCGGCGGCAGGTTGCGGATGTACTCAGGGAAAAGGTCGATCTTCACCCGCGTATGCGTCCCGTCGGTGAGATCGTGGCCCTTGCTGCGCCCGTGCATCGGCCGATAATCCCGAGCCTCGGGCATCAACGCGAGGATTTGCGCGTAGACGTCGTCGGGAAAGACGCGGTCGAACCCGAGGTGGAAGAAAGGCTTCTCCGCCGCGCGGGCGTCGTCGACCGAGTGGGCGACGAAATCAATGAGCCGCTCGGTCATGCGGCGGCGGTCATAGCGGGCGAGCGTCGTGGTCTGATCCATTGCTTTGATCCTCAAGCGATCAAGGAGAAGCCGATTCTGCGGCTGGTTGGCCCGCGAGGCAAGCGCCGCACGCGAAGATCATAACACTGGCCAATTCTGTCGGAGGTACGGCACTCAACGGCGGGCCCGCTCCAATACGTCGCGACCGCCATAGCGAGCCTGGGCTCCGAGTTCCTCCTCGATGCGCAGGAGCTGATTGTACTTGGCGGTGCGGTCGGAACGCGCGAGCGAGCCGGTCTTGATCTGCCCGCAATTGGTAGCGACCGCGAGGTCAGCAATGGTCGAGTCCTCCGTCTCCCCTGAGCGATGTGACATCACGGCGGTGTAGCCGGCTTTATGCGCCATCTCGACCGCGGCCAAGGCTTCGGTGAGCGTGCCGATCTGGTTCACCTTGACCAGGACCGAATTGGCCAGCCCATCTCTAATCCCCTGCCCCAGCCGCGCGACATTGGTGACGAAGAGGTCATCCCCGACAAGCTGGCATTTGCCGCCAATGAGATCCGTGACGGTCTTCCAGCCTTCCATGTCGTCTTCCGCCATGCCGTCTTCGATCGAAACGATCGGATAACGGGAAACCAGATCGGCGAGATATTGCGCCTGCTGCTGCTTTGAGCGGGTTTTGCCCTCTCCGGAATAAACGTAGACACCGTCCTTGTAGAATTCGCTCGCCGCGGGGTCGAGCGCGATCATCACGTCGTCGCCCGGCTTGTAGCCGGCTTTCTCAATCGCTTGCACGACCAGGTCGAGAGCCGCCTCCGCCGATTTGATATCCGGTGCAAAGCCGCCCTCGTCGCCGACGTTCGTGTTGAGCCCTTGCGCCTTGAGCAACCCCTTCAGGGCCTGGAAGACCTCGACGCCGGCGCGCAGCCCCTCCGAGAAGCTCGGCAGGCCCGCCGGCATGATCATGAACTCCTGGAAATCGACAGGATTATCCGCGTGCACGCCGCCATTGATGATATTCATCATGGGTACCGGCAAAAGCCGCGCGTTGGTGCCGCCCACATAGCGATAGAGCGGCGCGTCGGCGGCAATTGCAGCCGCCTTGGCGGCCGCGAGCGAAACGCCGAGGATAGCATTGGCGCCGAGTCGCGCCTTGTTGGGCGTACCGTCGAGCGCAATCAGCGTCTCGTCGATCTTGGCTTGCAATTCGGCATCCAGGCCGCCGATGGCGTCGAATATTTCTCCATTGACCGCATCGACCGCCTTGCGCACCCCCTTGCCCAGATAGCGGGATTTATCGCCGTCGCGCAGTTCGACTGCCTCATGCGCGCCGGTGGAGGCGCCGGAAGGAACGGCGGCACGGCCGAGCGCGCCGTCTTCCAGCACGACATCGACTTCGACGGTGGGGTTGCCGCGGGAATCGAGGATTTCGCGGCCGATGATATCAACGATGGCGGTCATTGGCGTTCCGGCGTTCGGATCAGGAGTATCCGTCCGGCTTCTACAAGATAGACGACCCACTTGTCATGTCGGGTGCAGGCGGGGCATTGGAGGCCGATGAGCAAGAGACTATTGCAATTGGGCCGGCCCACCCGCATTCCGGCATCTCCCGCCGAGGCGGAGCTCGACCGCGTGCCCAATCCCCACCGCGACACGGACTATCTCGCACGCTTCACAGTGCCCGAGTTTACCTGCGTTTGCCCGATCACGGGCCAGCCCGACTTCGCCCATCTGATGATCGACTACGTGCCGGACCGTTACTTGATCGAGTCGAAATCGCTCAAGCTCTATCTCGCGAGCTTCCGCAATCAAGGCGCGTTCCACGAGGACTGCACGGTCTCGATCGGCAAGCGGCTCAATATACTGCTCAAGCCGAAATGGCTGCGCATCGGCGGCTATTGGTACCCGCGCGGCGGCATGCCCATCGATGTATTTTGGCAGACCGGCAGATTGCCGAAGAACATCTGGGTGCCGGACCAAAACATGCCGCCCTATCGGGGACGGGGCTAGCAAACGTCAAGGTCGTAGTTTGCCCGTAACGACCGGCTTCACAGTCCCCAGCAGTCCGCCCAGCCAAGCGGCGATAGCGCCGACCACGAGTGCGACGAACCCGTAGATTGCGCCGGTCGAGACGACCTTGGCCGCCGTATTTGCCGCCTGCTTCGCCTGCTGCTCGGCCTGCGCGAGCGCCTTGTCATATTGCTGCTCGTACTGCGCAACGCGCTTGCTCGCCTCGTCGACCGAAATGTTCTCGGCTCTTGCAATGGCCTGCGCCGCCCGCTGTCGGGCTTCCTGTGCTTGCGCCCTATTGCCCGTCAACGCTGCCTTCAGCGCGGATACGGCGGCATCGCGCAAAGCTGCGGGATCGTTACCGCCGATCGCCTGCCGAAGCTGTTGCTCGACTCCGGCAAACGGATCGGCGACATTGGTCACCTGGGGGATCGTGGTCTTGGCTACCGTTTCCACGGCATGCCCGAGCCCGCCTACCGCGCCCGTAAGGCCACTGAAGAAGCCGTTGACGATGCCGCCGACGGCCGTGGTCAGAAGATAGACAAGAACGATCGTCGTCGCGGCCCAGGTCGTCAATCCGTGCATCGCGGCGGTCGACCTCACCGGCCGGCCGCATAGCCGTCCGGCAAAATAGCCGCCGATGAACGACGCGATGATGCCCGAGACGAGAAACCAGATACCAGCCGCGATCGAGAAGGTGTTGGCGTCCGGATTGTTTCCGTTCGCCGGATTGAGGCTCGCCACGCCGACTCCAACCCCCAACATGCTCAGCAGCAGCTGCACCACAAGCGCGACAATGATGCCGGCAAAGAGCGCTCCCCATGAAACTCGGTTGATTAGAATCGTGCGCACGTCTTCGGCCGGCGTAAGCGGACTTCTCTCCCCGCCCGCGCGCTCGGCAGCCGTCAAGTCGGACATGGTGTGCTCCCATACAGTGCGGAGAGAGGGCGCGGCGTTTCTGCCCCCGCATGGCGACGGCTGTCCGCCGGCCCCGTTCCGCCTGCGATAGAACGAAAGAAGGAACTACCCGTTCCCTCCCCACCTCTATTGCGCCGTGCTCAATCGAGGGTTGCGGGGGCGGCGGAGCCACTGCGCACAAGTCAATCCGACGCCGAAGAGCACCGCTGCGCCGACCGCCAGCAGCGGCCGGATACCGAGATTGCCGGAGAGCCCCGCCCCGTAGACGACCGGTCCGACCGCCTGGCCGAGAAAGAAGAAGAATGAATGCAGCGCCATGGCCGAACCCCGCGCGGCCGGAACCAGTTCGCTCGCGTAAATCTGGATGACGGCGTGCAGCATGTAAAAGCCGAAGCCGAGCAGCGCGAAGTTCGCAAACTGCGCGGGCCAGGGCGCGCGTGACGCGATGATCAACAGGCAAAAGCCCATGACCGCGCCGCCTACACGCATCATGCGAGTCTCGCCCAGGAAGGCGAGCAGCCGCGAGACCGTCACACCGTAAAGCGCACCACCGATGCCGAAACCGGCGATGACCAAACCGGCGACCGATGAACTGGTCTCGCCTGCTTGGTGCAGCAGTGTGGCAATATACGGAAAGACGCCGTACATGAACCAGCCTTCGAGGAACACCGCACCGAAGCAGATTTTCGCCAGCGGATTGCGAAAAATCGCCCGATAGTTCGGCACAAGCGTCGACAGATCGAACCGGCCGCCGGCTTCGGCAACGCCGCGGAATCCCGCAATGGCGGTCGCCAGCACGATCAGGCCCAAGGCGCCGGTCGCGAAAAACACGCCGCGCCAGCCGGCCAAGTCGCCGACCACGCCTGCGCATGTCGAGCCCAAGAGGTTGCCGGTCATGATGGCGAACAGGAGGCGGCCCATTGCAACCTGCCGTTCCGCGAACGGAATCTTGTCGCCGACCAGCGCGAAAGCGATCGGCACCACACCGCCGGCGGCAAGCCCCGCGACCATCCGAGCCGCCATCAATACTTCAAAGCGCGGCGCGACACCGCATAGCAAGGTTGCGGCGGTCAGGACGAAAAGGCAAACCAGCATCAGCCGCGTCTTGCTGAACATGTCGGCAAGGGCGCCCAGGAGCGGCTGCACCAAGGCGTAAGGCAGCGTGAAAGCGGTCGAGAGCAGCGCCGCCGTCGCCGGCTCGACGCCGAGGCCGTACGCGATCTTGGGGATAATCGGGTCCGTTGAGCGCATGAACAACGAACTCGCAAAGACGACGAACGCAATAAGATTGAGAGTGCGAACCAACGCGGGAAATGCCTTTAGTTTTTCGCCAACCGGTCGAACTCGACCAACTTACGCAATAACGGCTCCATCTCACGGAGCGGCAACATATTCGGCCCGTCGGAAGGCGCCTTATCGGGATCTTGGTGCGTTTCGATGAAAAGCCCGGCCACGCCCACGGCGACCGCCGCGCGCGCCAGCACCGGCACGAATTCGCGCTCGCCGCCGGACGCCGTGCCCTGCCCGCCCGGCTGCTGCACCGAATGCGTGGCGTCGAAGATAACGGGCATCCCGGTCGTGCGCGCAAGGATGGGCAGCGCCCGCATATCGGAAACCAACGTATTGTAGCCGAACGATGCGCCGCGCTCGGTGACCAGCACATCGGAATTGCCGGATCCGGTGATCTTGTCGACCACATTCTTCATGTCCCAAGGCGCCAGGAATTGGCCCTTCTTCACGTTGATCGCGCGGCCGGTGCTAGCCGCGGCGACCAGGAGATCCGTCTGCCGGCAGAGAAAAGCAGGAATTTGCAGCACGTCCACGGCTTCCGCCACGGCTGCGCACTGCGCAGCTTCGTGCACATCGGTGAGCACCGGCAGCCCCAAGCGCTCGCGGATTTCGGCGAAGATCGGCAGCGCCGCCTTCAGGCCGAGGCCGCGCGCGCTCCGGCCCGAGGTGCGGTTCGCCTTGTCGAAAGAGGTCTTGAAGACAAGGCCCACGCCGCAACGTCCCGCGATCTCCTTGAGCGCCGCCGCCGTCTCCAGTGCGTGCGTGCGGCTCTCCAGCGCGCAAGGGCCGGCGATCAGCGCAAACGGCAAGTCATTGCCGAAACGCACCGGCCCGACCGAGACGGTCGGGCGAGCTTTGCTTGGGTCATTCAACATTCAATATCCTCGTCCGGGCGCGCGACCATGGAGCGGCCCGGACGAGCGGTCAATGTCCAGGATTGCGCATTACCAATGCGTCCGCAGGAACCGATCCGAAGCAGCCGGATTAGCAAGCAAATGCCCGGACATGCGCGCGCGCGCAGAAAGGCTCTTCCATGTATCATCACGTAAAAAAGCTGATGTACACGGTTCGCGTGGATGAACCCGATCCCCGATTCGGCAATATGCTCCTAGAGCAATTTGGCGGGGTGAACGGCGAGCTCGCGGCCGCCTTGCAGTATTCGATCCAGGGTTTGAACTGCGAAGATCCCGGCCGCAAGGACTTGCTCATGGACATCGGCACCGAGGAGTTAAGCCATCTGGAGGTGGTGGGTTGCCTCGCCCGAATGCATCTCAAGCCAATGAAGACCATGCGCGAGGCCGCCGAAGCCGATCCGCTGATCGCCATCACCGGAGGCGGCGGGTTGAATCTATTCAATTCGATGGGAAATCCTTGGACGGCGGATTACCTGAAGATCACCGGTGAACTCGACATCGATCTGCGCAACGACATCGCCGCCGAGGCGCGGGCGAAAATCACGTACGAGCGCCTGATCAATTTCTGCGACGACGCCGGGACGAAGGACGCGCTGCAGTTCCTGATGACTCGTGAAATTACGCATATGCGTGCGTTCAGCCTCGCTTTGGAGAGTCTTGGACGACCGCCGCTGTCTATTGGCCAAATTGCGCCAACCGCGGGACTGGTCGACCAATTCTTCAACGATTCAACCGGAGAAGGCGATCACGGCGAGGTCGACACGCGTGGGCCTTGGAACGAGGGCGAACCTTGGCAATTCATCGAGTCGCCTGCTCTACAGAGCGCTGGAGAGCCGGCCGACGGTCGGCGAATGCGCGTGGAGAGTTCGGACATCGCGGAAAGTGACGCGGAAGCACTTCAGGAGCTCTTGGAGCACCAATTGCGAGATATTTTGGACGCCGAGAAACAGTTGGTCAAAGCGCTGCCGAAGATGGCCGAAGCTGCACGCTCCGCGCAATTGCAGAGACTCTTCCAGACACATCTGCAGGAAACGGAGCTTCATGTGGAGCGGCTCGAGGATTGCTTCAAGCTGCTCGGCGTCCCCGCCCGGGCCAAGCCATGCAAGGGCATGAAGGGCTTGATCGAGGAAGGCGAGGAAGCGGTAGCCGAAGGTCAGGACAAGGATGACGCCGCCGCCGATATTGCGCTGATCGGCGCCGCGCAGCGCATCGAGCACTACGAAGCTTCGGCGTACACAACGCTCCGCAATCTGGCGACGCAGTTGCACCACTCCGCGGTCGTGCAGGAACTGACAAGCACCCTCGGCGAGGAACTGAACGCCGATCAGTCGCTCAATCAAGTCGCTCAGTCATTGATGTCCGTCGCCAAAATGCCTGCCAGCATTGAATAGCCGGCCTGACGTGGGAACGAGAGCGAAGCAGCGTAAGCTGCCGCCTCCGCTCCCGGAACCAGCCTTGCTGCGCCGCGTTCCGTTCGTAGCCCGTAGCCGGAACGAGTCCGGTTTCCCGCTCCATTAGAGAACTTGAAATGGCAAGCAAAGACGAGCGCCTGACTCAGTGGCTGCGCGATGCGCACGCCATGGAGGAACAAGCAGAAACGATGCTGAAAGCGCAAGCCTCTCGGCTTGAGAATTATCCCGAGTTGAGGCGGCGCATCGAGCAGCACATCACAGAAACGCAAACTCAGGCAAAGCGCCTCGAAGGCTGCATCGATCGCCTGGACGGCGGCACGTCGACCATGAAGGATGTTGCCGCCAAAACGATGGCGACAATGCAAGGGCTCGGCGGCATGTTCGCAGGCGACGAGGCCGTCAAAGGAGCGATGGCCGGCTACACCTTCGAGCACTTCGAGATCGGCTCATATACCGCCCTGATCGCCGCCGCGCAGGAGGCAGGCGACTCACAAACCGCCAGCGTTTGCCGGCAGAATCTCGATGAAGAGCAAGCTATGGCCGATTGGCTGAAGCAACATCTACCCGGCGTGACGCATGAGTACTTGGCGCGGGAACAGACCGGCGCGCCGGCGAAGCGATAATCAGTCGTCCATTTATTACGCCGCCGATTGGGCCGTCAGCCAAAGCTGGCGGCCCGTTTTGATTTCAGCTGAAAGCTTCAAAACATTTGACCGAGTGTCAGATCGTCGCAGCATCGCAGGCGTGTCGGCACGTTCGGTGCCGAACTTACTTGCACGACGTGAATGCCCGCGATTGTGAGTCGCAACGACTGCTTACGCGTGCAACGGCCATATCGCCGGAACGAATGTTCACCGCCTCCGTTCATCACGGGAGGCGTTCACGCTCAAGCATTGAGTAACCTACTCAACACACCTGATGGAGGAGAATACATGAAGACCACTCATATTATTGCCGCTGCGCTTCTTAGCACCGCGCTAGCGGCGCCGGCTGCGATGGCGCAGACCGGAGGAGCTAATGGAGCTAATGGAGCAAATGGAGGCGCCGCCGCTAATGCTAATGGCGGCGCGAACGGCGCCGCGACTAACGGAGCTGCCGGTGCAAATGGAAGCGCTGGTGCGACTGCAAACACCGGCGCAAATGGAAACGGCGGAGCCGGCGGCAATCTGCCCAGTCAGCGCGTCACCAACGGCCGCTCCAACGGCACGGGCGCCATTCTGACCATCAGTCCTTCCGGCGTGCGGGAAGTCCAACAAGCCTTAAATCGGCTTGGCTACTCCGCCGGCAGAGTGAACGGCATCTGGAGCCAAGCCACGGCGCAGGCGATGATCGAATTTCAGCAAGCGCACGGTCTCGAGCCCACCGGCAACCTCAACATCAGTTCGATTGCCGCTCTGGGTCTCATGGACAACCTGATCACGAATCCGCTCGGGCGCGGACAGAACGGCAAAGCGGTCGCCACGGGCGTGCCGCCGGGCCGGGGGACTAAGGGCAACAAGACCGTCGGCGTCGGGTCTTTGCCGTCGCAGCGGATCACCAACGAACTTCCGAGCGGCGGACACGCTAACGGCGGCGGTGCCGGAGGAGCTGGCGCTGCCGGAGGTCAAGGCGCGAACGGCGGCGCCAACCGCTAATTCTGAGCCGGTGAGGCAGAAAAAAACAGCAGTTGCCGCCGGCTCTCAGAGCCGGCGAGCTCAGCCCGAGGACGCGAAAATGCTGCTAAGCAAAGGTGTTAAGCAAACCATACTGCCCATGCTGCCGAAGCAGGGCACAATACTCAAGATCACAGCGGTTACGGTCTTGGCTGCGGGACTGGCGGGCTGCAATTGGGGCAACAACGCTACTCAATCCAACAATAGCAACGGGGCAACGTCCACTACCGGAACGTCGGCCACCGGCGCCGCATCTACCGGCAGCGCGAGCACTGGAAGCGCGAGCACTGAAAGTTCGTCGACTCCGGGAGCAGTAAGCAGCGGTGCGGCTAAGAACAGCAGCGGCGCGAACACCAGCGGTGCATCCAGCGGCACATCCGGCAGCGCATCCGGCGCCAGCGGCACGGCTGCCGGAAGTACGTCGACCGGTGCGACCGGAAGCGCAGCCGGCACGACCAGCACGAACACTAATGCGAGCACGAAGGCCGGGACCAGTCCCGCGACGAGCACAACGCCGGCCGTCGACAAGTCCAGCATTGGCGGGACTAAATCGACCACAGGGAGCGGTACAGGATCTTCGGCCAATGCCGGTGCATCAGGCACGAGCGGTTCGTCTACAAGTGCGACGCCTACCAACGGCAATGCGGCAACAGGCGCCACTGGGACGAACGGCGGCGGGGCGGCTGCCACGAACAGTACCGCAGGGACAAACAACGGTGCCGCCAACGCGGCCAGCGGTGGAAGCGCCGGGCAAGCGAATGGCGCGCAGACGACCGGCTCCGGTTCCGCCTCCAACGCAACGAACGGCTCGACGTCTGGCGTGAGGCTGGGGCCCGGTGCCGCGCCTCCCGGGACCAGCGGTGCCGCTTTGCCAGCTCCTCGGCCGGGAGGAGCCCCGACGGCTGCCGAGCAGACTACGCCGGCCGCCGGCGCGGCGAACGGATACGGCACCAACAACTCGACTGCACCCGGCGCGCTCAGCCGGCCTTGAGGAGGACAACACGAGCGCCGACCCCTCCCGCGAGTGATTGGAGTTCGTCTCCGCCCATCAGTAGGCAACACAAGGGAACCAGTGCGCAACGCACGAATTAGCCTTCCGATTGCCTCCTGTAGTCCCTTGAACGCCCAGGCGCGACCGTAATGGTTTGGTTCGCTCTCAATTGGCTATTCCTTGCAGGGCTCTATCTGGCCTTCACGGGGCAAGTATCCGGGGCTGAAGTCGCCGTCGCATTGAGCGGTGCTTTCGCGGCGACGGCTTACCGGCTTGGCGTCGGCCGCTTCGGCCGCGCATTTTCTTCCGGCCTCTTACCTGCCATCGAATTGTCGCCCCGGATACTGGCCGCGGTCTGCCGCGACGTGGGTAAACTCACTCTCGCCTTTCTGAAGCTCATTGTGGCGGCACACAGGCCGCAGGGCTCATTCGTTGACATCGCGTTCGATCCCGGGCGAGGCGATCCGTCCTCGCGCCGCCGCCGCGGCCTGGTCGTCACAGGAATCTCGTTCGCGCCCAACACCTATGTCGTTGCCATCCGCCGCCCGCAACAGCGGCTCACATTGCACGCGCTGATGCCCTTGTCCGGGCCGAAGGATGTGCAATGGCCTTTATGAACGCCTGGCTGTTTGCGGCCTTGGCTCTCCTGCCTCCCTTCGCTTGCGGAGCATTCATGGCCCTCCGCGGACCGATAGCCGGCCGAGTTGTCGCGGTACAGTTTGCTTCGGCCGTCACGGCATTCATCCTGATCCTTCTCGCTATGGCGGTCGATCAGCGTTCGTTTCTGGATCTCGCGCTGACGCTGGTGTTCGTGTCTTATCCGGGCATGCTCATTTACACGCATTTCCTGGAGCGCTGGTTATGACCGGGATCGCGACCGAGGTATTGCTCGCACTCGCGGTTGCCGCAAGCTGGCTCGGCGCCATCGCGTTCCTTTTACTGCCCACGCCCTATGACCGGCTGCACGCGGCTTCTTATGTCAGCATCAGCGCGGGATTTTTTGTGATGCTTGCCGTCGTCGCATCTGATCCCGCCTCGGCGCTCGCACTGAAGGCCGCTATTATCTATGCCGCGCTCATCGTCACCGGCCCTATTCTCACCCATTCGATCGGCCGCGCGCTGCGGCTGCGTGACGAAAGCGGTGATGAGCCATGACGCTCGTAATTGCCGGTCTGCTCGCCATACTGTCGATCACCGGGCTCGGAGTCGTGCTGACGCGCGACCCACGCCGGCAGACGCTCGCGATGGCCGCGAACGGGCTCGTGTTGAGCGCCTTGTTTCTGGCGCTCCAAGCGCCCGATGTCGCCTTTTCAGAAATCGTCATTGGCAGCGCTGCCCTGCCGCTGTTCTTTTTCGTGGCGCTGTCTTCGCTGCGCGCCGACCGCGAACACAAATGAGCCGGCATATTCGATCGGTCGCCTTCGTCGTTATGGCGCTCATCCTTGTGCCGTTCATCGTCGCCGGGCTTTCCGGACTACCCGCTTTCGGAAACTATCCGGGACCTTACGGCGACATCATCAACGCCATAGGGACGCCCGTCCGGCACATCACCAACATGGTCACGGGCGTGAACTACGATTTCCGCGGCCTTGATACGCTCGGCGAAGAGTTCATCCTTTTCGCCTCCGTCACCGGCATCGTCATGCTGCTGCGCGGCGCCCGCGGCGAAGCCAAGAGCGCTGATGCGCTGCGCATCGAGCATCGGCGCCGTGAGGGCCGCAGCGAGGCGGTGATGGGCGCCGGACGCCTGCTCGCTCCGATCACGCTGCTATACGGCATTTACGTTGTCTTGCATGCACAGATCACGCCGGGCGGCGGCTTCCAGGGGGGCGTGATCGTATTCGGAGCCGTGTTGCTCGCCTATTTGGGCGAGGGCTACTCGGTATGGCGCCACGTGGCGCACTCGACCGTACTCGATCTAACCGAGGCGCTCGGTGCGGGAATTTACGTCATCGGCGGATTGATCCCGATGTTCTTCGGCGCACGCTACCTGCAAAACATTCTGCCGCTGGGAGAAACGAAAACAATCACCTCGGGCGGGCTTATTCCCATCATCAATTTCGGCGTCGGCCTCGCAGTCGCAGCTGGATTTTTATCGATTGCGCTCGAGCTTCTCGAGGAAACGCGGGCGACGGGGGGCGACGGATCGTGAGCATCTTTCCTTATCTCGCTGCCGCTTGGCTTTTCCTGATCGGACTCTACGGCGTGGTGACGAGCCGGGACTACGTCTATCTGATCGGCTGTTTGACGGTGATCCAGTCCGCCACCTACGTGCTGCTCTTGGCTGTCGGCTACAAGCTTGGCGCCGGCGCGCCGATATTCGCGGATCATCCGCCTGGGACGCCCGCCGTCGATCCTGTCGTTCAAGCGCTGGTGCTGACGGACATTGTGGTGGGCGCGGCGGTGACCGCGCTGCTGTTGAGTCTTGCCCTCCAACTGCAGAAACATCGCGGCACAATAGACCCAGATGAACTCAAGCCGACGCAGGATTGAGCCGCAATGCCGCTTGCGCCCTTGCCGGTCGTCGTTCCCTTGCTGGCGGCGGTTCTTCTGCTTGTCGTCGAACGTCACGTTCCCCTGTGGTTTGCGGACCTCACAGCGATGCTTGTGGCGCTCGCGACCGCCGGCATCGCGGCTGTGCTAACTTACAACGCATCGCAAGAACCCATCCTCTACTGGTTCGGAGGCTGGCAACCCACGCATGGGGCAGCCATCGGAATCAGTTTCGTTATCGATCCGGCCGGAGCGGCGGTGGCGTGTTTCGCCGCGCTTCTGTTCGCCGGCGCGTTCTTGTTCGGCTGGCATTATTTCGATGACGCAAGGGCGCGCTACCACATCCTGATGCTGGTGTTTCTTGCCGCGATGACCGGGTTCTGCTTGACCGGCGACCTTTTCAACCTCTTTGTGTTCTTCGAGTTGATGAGCGTGACCGCCTTTGCGGTCACCGCCTACAAGCTCGAAGCCTCCGAGATCGAAGGAGCGCTGAATTTCACGGTCATGAACACGATCGGCAGTTTCCTCATTTTGGCGGGGATCGCACTACTGTATGGGCGCACGGGCGCGCTCAATCTCGCACAGATTGGACGAGCAATCGGAGCATCGGAAGGCAGTGCGCTGCCGGCAATGGCCTTTGTCCTGCTCTTTACGGGGCTCATGATCAAAGCCGCGGTGATGCCGTTTCACTTCTGGCTGGCGGATGCTCATGCCGTCGCGCCCACACCGGTTTGCGTCATTTTTTCCGGCATCATGGTCTCGGTCGCACTGTTCGGCGCCGGCCGCATCTATTGGACGATCTTCGCGCCAATCCACTCGACGACAGCGGTGTTCAAAAGCTTTTTGCTCCATGTAGGAGTGGCAACTGCCGTGCTGGGAGGCTGCACCTGCCTCATGCAGCGACATATCAAACGGCTGCTCGCTTTCTCAACGATCTCGCATATTGGCGTCATGCTGGCCGGATTGGCCGTGCTGACGCCGGGCGGGACTGCGGGATTCCTCCTCTATCTCGCCGGCCACGGATTGACCAAAGGTGCGCTTTTCATGCTCGCAGGAATCTTGATGTCGGCCCATCAGGACATCGACGAGATCGCCTTGCGCGGGAAAGCGCGTGACCTCCCCATTTCCGGCATCTGCTTTGTTCTTGGCGGCCTTCTCTTGGCAGGCCTGCCCTTCGGACTCATCGATACCGGCCGCGGCCTGATCGACAAAGCGACGGAGGGCGTGCACGCCTGGATACCATACTTGCTCGCGCTCGGCTCTGCGCTAACCGGCGCGGCGGTTCTACGAACTGCCGGCCGCGTTTTCCTCGGCCTTGGCCCGGATCCGGGCGAAGAGGAGAAATCGCCAACCAATTCGGAACATGAAAAGCAGCGCCCGAGTGGGCTCATGCTTGTGCCGGTGATTGTTTTCCTCGTTGCGTGCCTGGCCGCGCAGCCGCATGTGATCGAAGATTTCGCGCTCAAAGCGTCCGCGATGTTCATGAACCACGATGGCTACGCGGCGCTTGTGCTCGACGGTAGCGTGCCACAAATGGCAACGCCTCCCGCCGCGCATTCGGGCCCGCTCATCGGCTGGCTGGCCGTCGCGGTAGCGATCTTGGTGGCAGGCTTTCAATTGGCGGGCGACCGACTTCCTCGTTCCATTCGAAGGGTCGCGGATCTTGCCGCGTTCCCTTTCTTTAAGTCGCTCGACTTAGCGCACACCGGACATATCGGCGATTACGCCGCTTGGATGACATTCGGCCTCGTGTTGTTCGCGCTTGCATTCGTGTGGTGATTTCGCGCCTAGTCCCCGCCACAAAGAAGGGCCGGCCACAGCGCGCCCGAGGAGCGCGCGCCGTGACCGGCGATGACCGAACAGGCTGCATCATGGAGGGAATGCAGCCTGCGGCCCTCTCAGTAGCGGTGACGCTGCGCGACGTGCCGCGGCGCAGGCGCGGCTGGCGCCGACGCCTGGGCCTGCACCGCGCACGGCGCATAGTAGCCGAACGCATCGTTGCCTTGGTCGTCGGTGGTCACCTTGCACATGTTGCCGATACGAGCCGGTCCGCCGGGTTCGAAGACTGCCCCGTTTGATTGGAACGTCTGCGCTTGCGCGGCGGTGGAGGCCAACATACCGCAAGCGATGAGGCCGGCGGCGGCGATCAGGATGTGACGCATGGTTTTTCCTCTGAGTGGTTGTCGCGAACAAGACATCAAACGAGGAGATCCATGCCGTCCTGCATAAAAGCTGCGTAGCGGCCGCGGCAATAATCGCGCGCCTCGCATAAACATCGCAGCAACTGCGGCTGGCTGAGCCGCCTCGTCACTCGGCAACCGAGATCTTATCGGCACGATTGCCGAGTTCCGCAGCAATAAAGAATTTATACGCGTCCGTTATCGACCCGCGGCGCTCTCCAACCACGGCGCGTCCAATAGAGCCGTCGCCGTGGTCGAAACGAGCTGAAGCCGCATTGTCGAAGATTCGAGGGCTTCATGCCCTCACGTTCTACCGGTGCCTGCGCGGCGCACGAACCCGGTGTGCTTGCGGCTGCAACTGCGGCTCCGGCACGGCAGCCAGGGCCTGGTTCGGGCACGGCGCAACGTACCCGAACGCATCGTCGCCTTGGTCGTCAGTGTCCACCTGGCACATGTTGCCGATCCGCACCGGCCCGCCCGGTTCGAATACCGGCCCGCGCGGTTCAAACGTCTGAGCATGCACCGTCGTGGAGCCCAAGGCGGCGCAAGCAGCGAAGCCGAGGGCAATTAAAATGTGACGCATGGTCATTTCCTCTGAGTGGTTGTCGCGAATCCGCTAACCGTCGCGACTAAAAAACCAAACGAGGAAGCACATGTGTTTCCTGCATTAAGGGCAGGTAGTAAGTGCGGGCAAAGCCGTGATTGTGGCGTAATACCAACCTGCGGAAACATCGACTCATCTCCGTCATCCTGAGGGGGCCGCGCTTCGCGCGGCCCCCTCAGGATGACGGTCAAGGTTTACGAAGGCTGGTATAATGCTCGGCTGCCCGGCATGACTCACGATGTCGTGTGATTTACACGAGCCGGCTTTGTTCCACCGCTGCACCGATGAAAGAAGCGAACAGCGGGTGCGGTTCGA
>DASTWX010000300.1:0-25135 GCA_035765795.1 Pseudolabrys sp.
GCGCTGGGCGGCCTGGCCCTCGATCGTTTCCTCCAGCGCGTGGAAATGAAGCTTGAGCCTGTCGAGGTAATCGTCGGTCTGCCGGATGTCGTATTTGAGCGCGGCGATGCGCGCGCCCAGGCGCGCGACGGTGTTGGCGTTCTCCGCGGCGTCGGCTTCAAGTTTTTCGGCGCGCGCGGCGGCTTGCTCGCCGCGCTCGCGTTCGCGCGCGAGCGCCGTTTGGGCGTCATGCAGCGCGCTCGCCGCTTGCGCCGATTCGGCGGCGAGCCGTTCGCGCTCGGCGCCCCATTGCCGCTGCGCTTCTTCGAGCACGCGCACGGCGTCCGCCGCTTCCTCGCGTTCTTCGACTGCGCGGGCCAGCGCGGCCTCGACGGCGGCCGCCTCGTTTCGGGTCTCCTGCAATTCCGCGTCGCGGCGGGCCAGCGCGGCGGCCATCAGCTTGCGTTCGTCGTCCCACGCCTGGCGCGACTGTTCGAGCTTCTGCGCCGTCTCCGATGCGCTGCGATAGCGCGCCTCGGCGCGGGCCGCCTCGTTTCTGATCTGCTGTAGCTCCTTGTCACGCTGCGTTAGCGTGGCCGCCAGCTTGTCGTGCTCGGCGCCCCATCGCCGCTGCGACTCTTGGAGCGCGCGCACGGCCTCCGCCGCTTCCTTGCGCGCCTCCAGCGCCTGGGCCAGCGCGGCCTTGGCGTCCGCCAGTTCCTCGTCGCGCCGGGCCAGGGCGGCAAGGACCAGCTTGCGTTCGTTGTCGCTCTCGTGGAGGCGCGTCCGCTGCTCGCCAAGCTCTCGCTCGAACGCGTCCTTGTCACGGGCGCGCTCCGCCACCTGATCGTTCAGCAGGGCGATATCCCGCGTGCGGGCGCCGATTTCGGCCTGCAGCTTGGCGGCATTGGCGGCGGCGCGCTTGCCGTCGCTCGCCGCGCGGCGAAGCTCCAGCATGACGCCCTCGCGCCCGGTCCAATCGGCGAGCCGCCGCTGCGAGACCGCCGACAGGCTCTCGAAAAACGCGGGATGGCCGGGCTCGCCGCCGGCGAGCGCGTCGAGCAGGCGCTGCTGCGAGGGGGTGATGAGCTCGGCAAGCTCCCCCGCCCCGCTCCTGTTGCGGTGCAGGTTCGCGTCGACCGCGTCCTCGATTTGCGCTGCTTCCGGCATCGTGAGGCCGCGGATTCCGAGGTCGCGCAGCTTGTTGACGAGCCGCTCCGTCTGCGCGCGCGGCTCCGACACCAGATCGTTATACGAAAGGATCAAGGACGGCCGGCCGCGGCTGGCGGCAAAGGCGGCGCGGACATAGGCCTCCCAGAGGGCAAGGCCGAAATCGAGGGGGAAGCCGTTGCGCACCGAAAGCGACTGCGCCACTTCCAGCGGCCGGCGCCAGACGTGAATGAAGACCGGAACCTGGTGCTGCAGGTGCTGTAGCAGCGGCAGTATCAAGCACAGCCGCGGCTCCTTGACGAACCAGGGCCGATGCGCCTCCAGCTCTTCGAGCACGCGGGTCAATTTCTCGTTCGCCTCGGCGCGCACTGCCGACGGCACGCGCTCGGGCGAGAAGTCATTGACCGCCCACCAGTCGCAGCCGGACCCTTGCAGGATGGTGTCGCAAACGTCGCGCACGTCGCGGCGCTCGAAAAAACCCTTTGGATTTTCCGGGCCGGCGCCGGTCGAGGCCGCGGAATCGCCAAAATACACACCGAGGCGCGTCAGCAGATTTCCGACGCACGACGTGCCGGAACGGTGCATGCCGAGGACAACGATTCGCCCTCGATCCGGCTCGGCATCGACGCTGGGGGCCTTCCTGGTCTTCGCGGGCAATTAGTCGGCTCCGACAATGGAATCGTTACACTAAAGACAAGAAACCGATAAGAGCAAGGCCGTCGATAAAACCGCGCGCTTACGCCCTCACCTGTGAACCATTTTCACAAGCCGCCCGATGACGTTCGCGGCGAACCATGCGTCGTCCAAGACATACATCGGAGATTTTTTCCGGGCCGGATTGGAAACGACGTGAATGGCTTCCTTGTACGAGATTAGCGATTGGATGCGCGCGATCGGTATTCTGGACTTCACCTCTTCGCTCAGGAAGAAATGGATGTTCCGGTTGGTCAACACCATGTCGCCTTTCCCTTCGGCGTTTGCTCCCTTCAGCGGCGCATGAGCGTTGCCGAGCGCCGCGGGCCCGAAATACGGCTCCTTCGGCAGTTCCGTGGCGTCGAACTGGATGCCTCCGTCCGTTTTGTCGCTGGCGACCCGAAATGCGGATACGTGGTTGAATATCCATAGAATTGTCTCCCCGCGCCCGAATTCGAACGGCATGGGGCCGACGACGGAAATAGGGTCCGGAATCCGTCCATCATACAGTTCGCTGATGATGCTGGCCTTGACCAGTTTTTCGTTGAGGCCGAACGACTCGGAAAATGCCGCTTCCAACGTGTCGGTCAGGTCAGCAATACGCTGCCCTTCGGCGATGGTGGCCGGCCGCTCCTTCAAAATAGAGTCGATGACATTGCCGAGAGAGGTCTTGCACAAGGAAATCAATTCGTCCCGCTTCACGAACGAGGCTTTAGCCGTGTCCTGGAGCAGTTCGGTGAACCTTTCGGCGCTTAACTGGCTCGCCAGCATTTTCTCGAAGAAGCCTGGAATCATGGAAATGGCACGTTTGTGATGCTCCGCGCATTCCCCATGCTGGCTGCGAAAAAATCCGGCCCGACGGCCGCAGTAACGGCAAATTGCCATCGCTTAAGTCTCCAACGAGCCCGTCAATATAGGATGGCCGTTGGCGTGCCTAGCTCTGTCGGCCAGCGCGTGCGTTGCCCTGCTAAAGGGGCGCTTGGAGGGCACACCATGGTCGTGTAAGTGAGCGGACCTTCACGAGGCATTCTCAAGGCGAGGCCTGATCCAGATCCGAAGAATCGAGGTTCAGCCTATATTTCGGCGACCGATGGGAACGGGGGCTAGATGTAGAGCCTCTCTCTCGCTCCCCGATCGAAGACGGGTGTAATAGGGCCCGCTGACGTGCTAACGTAAACGCTTGAGGAGTATTCGGGGCGGGTAGGAATGAAGGGGATCGTCTTAGCCGGTGGATCGGGGACGCGGCTCTATCCGGCCACGGCTGTTATTTCGAAACAGTTGTTGCCTGTCTTCGACAAGCCGATGATCTATTATCCGCTGACCACGCTGATGCTGGCCGGCATTACCGATATTCTGATCATCTCGACCGATCAGGACTTACCGCTGTTCAAGCGTTTGCTCGGTGACGGCTCGCAATTCGGCCTGCATTTTTCATTTGCAGCGCAAGACCGTCCGCGCGGACTGGCGGATGCCTTCATTGTCGGACGCGACTTTGTCGGCGAAGACACCGTCGCGCTGATATTGGGCGACAACATATTTTACGGGCATGGCATCCAGGCCTGTCTCACGCGGGCGGCGGCTCTCGAGTCGGGCGCCACCGTCTTTGCTTACAAGGTGCAGGACCCGGAACGGTATGGCGTGGTGGAGATCGATAAAAGCGGGCGCGCATTATCCGTCGAGGAAAAGCCGGTGCGGCCGAAATCGAGTTATGCCGTGACCGGTCTCTATTTCTACGACAACGACGTCCTCCGTATTGCCGCAGCGCTCCAGCCGTCGCAACGGGGCGAACTCGAGATCACCGATGTGAACAGGGCCTATATGCAACAGGGCCGATTGCGCGTGGAGGTGCTAGGCCGCGGCTTCGCTTGGCTCGACACCGGCACGCATAGCTCGCTGGTCGAGGCAAGCACGTTTGTTCAGGTCATCGAGCAACGGCAGGGATTACGCATCGCCTGTCCCGAGGAGATTGCCCTGCGGCTAGGCTATATTTCGCCGGCCGCGTTCCTCAACCTTGCACAGCGCTCAGCCAACAGCAGCTACGGACAATACCTGCTGTCGGTCTATGCCTCGGTTACCGAGACCGAAGCTCTCGCGGCGGAATAGAAAATATGGCCCGTGCCGGCGCAAAATCGAAAGGCGTTGTTGTTGTCACAGGCGGGGCGGGATTCATCGGCTCTGCCGTTATTCGCTACTTCCTTCGAAATACCGAAGACATCGTCATCAACATCGACAAGCTGACGTATGCCGCACAGCATGGGTCAATACCGGAAGCGGCAAGCCATCCGCGATACAAGTTCGAATATGCCGATATCTGCGACGGGGCCCGGTTACGCCGAATCTTTCAGTCCTATCGGCCCGACAGAGTGTTGAATCTGGCAGCGGAAACGCACGTGGATCGTTCAATCGAAGGGCCAACGGCCTTCATCCAGTCCAATATCGTCGGGACTTTTACCTTACTGGACGAATCACTTCACTACTGGCGCATGCTTAGCGAATCGGAACGTCGCGACTTTCGCTTCGTCCATGTTTCGACCGACGAGGTGTTTGGCTCCTTGCCGGCGCAGGGAGCGTTTTCGGAGGAGTCTCCTTATGCACCGAACTCGCCTTATTCGGCGAGCAAAGCCAGCTCTGACCTTTTGGTTCGCGCCTGGCGCGAAACCTATGGGCTGCCCACCCTGATCACCAACTGTTCGAACAATTTCGGGCCTTACCAATTTCCCGAGAAACTCATCCCACATATGATTCTGTGTGCGCTGGCCGACAAGCCTTTGCCGGTCTATGGCGACGGCAAGAACATACGCGATTGGCTCTTCGTCGAAGACCACGCTCGGGCGCTTGCGCTTGTGCTGGAGCAGGGCGCGGTTGGAAATACCTATAATATCGGCGCCCGAAACGAGCGGACAAACAAGGCCATCGTGGAGGCGATTTGCGAATTGGTCGACGAATTCAGCCCATCGAAAAACGGCCCAAGGCAATCGTTGATCAAGTACGTTGCAGATCGGCCTGGCCACGACCGCCGTTACGCCATTGATCCCAGCAAGATCGAAAGCCAGCTTGGCTGGCGGCCGGAAGAATCATTTGAGTCGGGTTTGGCAAAAACCATCCGCTGGTACCTTGAGAACCGGTCCTGGTGGCAGGCGATCCTCGACCGAGGTTATAAGGCCGATCGTATCGGCCTTAGGGCCGTTTGACAGGTCGGCGTAGGCGGATTTTAGTGGAGGCCTTACGCTGCATCGTTCATCCTGGGCGTCGGCAACAGCTTAGTGATGACGGTGTTAGAGGCGGCGGGCTCGGGGGCGGGCGTGGAATCCGGACGACATCAGAACGACGCCAAATGCTTGCGCCAGGCGCTGGAAACCGCGCGAGAGAAGATTGAGCGTGACCGGCAGGAGATCGCCTCGCTCCAAAACGAGATTGTGACGCTGCGTGGGGTATCCGTCCGTTTCCGGGCATCGATCAACCGTTACAAGCGCTGCATCAGCCAGCCCAGCCGTGCGGTCTCGAAAGGTCTGCTGGGCCGGACGTGGGAGACAATGGCCCTGCGGCGGACGCGGCGGCGTGTGTCTTGGGAGGCCCGCCAAATAAAGCAGGCCGGACTCTTCGATCATGCTTGGTATCTTAGGCGTTATCCTGACGTGGAGGAGGCCGGCGTCGATCCGCTGCGCCACTACCTGGAGTTCGGCGCCTTTGAGCAGCGCGACCCTCATCCGCTGTTCGATCCGAACTGGTATCGTGCGATGTACCCCGAGATTTGGAATACTTGGTTGACACCTCTCGGCCATTTCGTCGTCGCCGGTGCCGCCAATTGCTATGATCCGCACCCGCTATTCCATACGGAGTGGTACGTCGCGCAGAACAGGGACGTCGCCGAGAGCGGGCTCAATCCGGTTCGTCACTATATGCAGCACGCCGGCGAAAGCGGCCGCAATCCCAACCCGATGTTCGACTCTGCCTGGTATCTCAGGCAGAACAAGGATGTTCGCGAGGCGGGGGAGAATCCGCTTGCCCATTACATCCGCCGCGGCGTCGCCGAACTGCGCGATCCACATCCATTGTTTCAAACAGCGTGGTATCTCAAACGCTACGAACACGTCGCAGCGTCTGGGTTGGACGCGCTCGAGCACTATTTGACAGTGGGAGTGTTCGAGGGCTGCCGCACGAAGCCCGAGGAAGACATTTTGCCCCCAGAATACGCAAAACAGCTTCCTAACAAGAAGGAAAGTGCCCCGCCCAACGGTAAGCCCGTCGCATATGCCGGTTTTGAGGTGTCTCCGACCGACACGAGAGCGTGGCTGTTGCGTTTGCGGACCGGACCACGACCCCAGCCGCGCTTCGATGGCACGGTCGGCGTGTTCATACACCTGTTTTATCCGGAGCTCGCCGAAGAAATCGCGGCAAGCCTGCGCGCCATTCCATTCGACTATACCGCGTACATTTCGACCACCGACCATGCCAAGAAGCAGACGATCGAAGCCGCGTTCCAGAAGGTCGGCATAAATCCGCGGATCAAGGTCGTGCGCAATCGCGGTTGGGACATCGCTCCTTTCGTGCTGAGCTTTGCCGACGAAATCCGCAGGCACGACATCTGCCTCAAGCTCCACGGCAAGGCCTCGGTCCATAGTGAGATCGGGGTCCGATGGCGCCATTATCTCGTATCGGGGCTTTTGGGAGATGCGCAGAACGTCAGCGACATCGTCGCCTGCTTCATGGCCCATCCGGAGCTCGGCGTCCTGATGCTCCCGCACTGGAAAGCCGTCGCACGGCGTGCGCCGGTAATCGGCGCCAATTATGGGCATATGCGAGCGCTGTTACAGCGGGTTGGGCTCACGCTTTCCGCCGACCAGAAGATCGATTTCCCCAGCGGGTCGATGTTCTGGTTTCGCAGTGCAGCGCTCGCGCCATTGCTCGATCTCAGGCTGACGCCAGAGGACTTCGCCGACTGTCGGCCGCGTAACCTTGACGCCACGATAGCGCACGCAATTGAACGATGTATCCTGATGTTTTCGGCGGTTGGCGGCTTCAAGTGGGCTCACCATCCAAAATATTCCGATCGGCGTCTGCCTCTTGGAATGCGGAACTTGAGACAGGAAAATGCGTCTGCAACTGGGGCCCAGACTTCCCCGAATTGATCGGTTCTCTTCGAAGGCGCCTAGCACGCGACAGCATCCCGCCGAAGTGCGAATCGCACCAGCGGTTTTGAATTGGCAGTTCATCCAAACCGCTTCTGTTCGAACGGCGGCTATGAACGCGAAGTTCAGTAGCGCTCAATGAGTCTCCCAGTATCCGACGACGTATCAATGGCATCGGAAAATCTGATCAGCGTTGTCATTCCAGCCCATAACGTGGAGCGCTTCATTGGTGAGGCTTTGGACTCGGCGTTGAGGCAGACCCATTCCGAGCTTGAGGTGATCGTCGTGGATGACGGTTCGGTCGATCGAACCCCTCAGATAGTTGCGGAAGCAGCCCGTCGCGATTCTCGTGTTCGGCTGATAACGACAACAAGGGTCGGCGTATCGGCGGCTCGGAATTTGGGCATTGCCAAAAGCCGGGGCCGGTTTATTGCGCCCTTGGACGCCGACGATATTTGGCGGGAAGACAAGCTTGAACTTCAAATTGGAGCTCTGCGACGTCTCGGGAATGAAGTAGGGCTAGTTTACTGCTGGTCCTCGGGAATCAACGATGCCGGTCGAATTATTCTCCCGGCTTGGAACAACAGTACCGCTCAAGGAAGCGTCTTGATCGACATCGTGGTGAGCGGGATCGTGGGAAACGGAAGCACCCCGCTGATACGAAGAGAGTATGTCGATGCGGTCGGTGGATACGACGTAGAACTTTCGCTTTGCGAGGATTGGAAGTTTTACACGGCCCTTGCCGCCGTTTGCGAATTTGCGGTTATTCCCGAGTGTTTGACCGGCTATCGTCTTCGCGACGACAGTGCGTCGATAAATGTCCTGCCGATGGAGAAGGCCATCGAGAGGGTGACGCAATGGATAATCAAGAGTTGGCCGTCGCTGAGCCGCGATGTGCTGCTCGACCGGGGCTATACCGTAAACATGTACCTCGCATTCATAGCCATTCGGCAGCGAGCCTATTTCCATTCCTTGCGTTTCCTGCTCCTGGCCGCGCGCGCTCGTCCTCGTCGAGCAATGACTGCACGCTATTTTGAGCTATATGCGCTTCTGATCGCGCACTTCCTTGGATTTCGACAGTATCGATGGTTGTTTTGGCGGCCCCCAAAGATTTTTGCCGTGTCGAAGGGCGCGCCCGGCCTTACCTAATACGAGCGGCCGCGAATTCTGACTCGTGATACCCGCGCTTGCCCGCCTTCGCGCTAACGCGCTTCGGCGCGCCTGAGTAAGCCCGCCGTAGTTCGTGCAGCGAGCGGAGGCGGGGCGCTGGCATCCACGTCTGAAAACCGAGCAGCAACAAAGACGTGGATGGCCGGGACAAGCCCGGCCATGAGAGGTCGTTCTCCGCTGCCGCTGGTATAAGCTCAGGCCCGCGGCGCGAACGGCATTCCGATAAATGCGTCCAGAAGAAGTGCGTCAGGACCTAGGGAATCCGGTTTAATCTTGGTATAAGCGCCGGCCCTCAGCAGCCGTATCAAGCTCTTTAACCTCCTGGCCGACCGGCGACTCGTATATATCTCGAGTCGTTTTTCGTTTTGAGCCGCGACGAATTTGTAAAACGAGATTGCCGCCTTGATCTTATTCATATCAACGGAAAGCCCGGAACATTGGGCTCTATGCAGAAGCTGGACGCGGTTGTTTGCACCAATAGAATTGCCCCGGACGTATGCCGCCGCGTGCTGAATTTGATCGACGACATACGCCGCCAGGTGAGGTGGCCAGCCGGATGTATTGGCATGATGAAGCCTATACTGAGTGAGGCTGTCGGGAATATAAGCGATTTTGCCAAAGACCGAGGCCCAGAATGGAAACCAATGATCGTGAGGCATCGGCTCTTCAGGGCAATACGGGTCTACCGATTCGACGTGCAGCGGGTTCAACCGTAGAAGCGAGCGCCTTATTACTTGCACATTGCCTGGAATGATTCTCCAGGGATTTATCGACAAAGAATTGAAGACCTGAACGCCTCGGCGAAAAAAGATATGACCGCGACGCCTGTTCTCTGCATCGATCAAAACCGCGTTGTGATAGGCAAGCAGGATGTCCGTTTCGTAAAACGAATTATGCATCAGTGCGAGCTTATTGGGAAGCCACACGTCGTCCTGATCACAGAATGCAATCAGTTCGGAGCTGCATGCCGCGGCCGCCTGCATAAAATTCGTCCGATATCCTAACCTCCTTGTGTTTCGGAGAATTCGGACCGGGAAGGATGCTTTTTTTGCGAATCGGCTGACGATAGCAAGCGTTCCGTCGCTTGATCCATCGTCAGATACAACGAGTTCGGCGGGCCGCATGGTTTGCGCCCCGAGACTTTCGAGCTGAGCCTCTAAAAACTCCTGGCCATTATATGTTGCCAATGCCACGGAGAAGGTCATTCGGGCGCCTTCATTGCGCGGTTCATTAGGTGAGCGTAATCTCATCTGCCATTTCACAAAGCGGTTGCACTTCAAATCAAAAACGAACTATTGATTGCATATTGCGACAAGTGTAGTGATCGAAGTGCAATTGGGGGGCATTTTGGCGCAGGGTAACTCATCCGTTCACCATTTGCGCGACGACATTGCTGTCGTGGGATGGTCATGCAGGCTGCCGGGAGCCAATTCCGTCGATCAGCTTTGGACCCTTCTTCTCGAAGGCCGTTGCTCGATTTCCCATGTTCCGGCCGATCGTTTCCCTCTCGGGCGGTTCGGTCACCCGCGCCGTCAAGAGCGCGGCAAGAGTTACAGTTGGGCTGCGGGGATCTTGGACGACATATGGGGCTTCGATCCTGCGGTTTTCGGTATTTCGCCGCGTGAAGCGGTTCAGATGGATCCGCAGCAGCGGATCCTGCTGCAACTGACCTGGGAAGCGCTCGAGGATGCCGGCATCCGGCCGTCCTCGATCGCGAACACTGATGTCGGGGTCTTCGTCGGCGCGTCGCAAACCGATTATGGCCATGCCTTTTTCACAGACCAGGCCATCGCCGACGCTCACTTCGCCCCCGGTACCGCGCTTGCAATTCTAGCAAACCGCATCTCGTACATCTACGGCCTGCACGGGCCGAGCGTCACGACCGATACTGCGTGTTCTTCGTCACTCGTTGCGCTGCACCAAGCCATCGAGGCGCTACGCAGCGGGCGGGTCGAAACGGCCATCGTCGGCGGCAGCAATCTGATCGCCAGTCCGGCGTCCTTTATTGCGTTTTCGCAGGCCAACATGCTGTCGCCGAACGGCTTGTGTCAAGCGTTCTCGGCCAAGGCCGACGGCTTCGTCCGTGCCGAGGGCGCCGTTGTCATGGTGCTGCGCAAAGGCGTGCATGCGCAGCTCAACAACAACCCGATTCGCGGCCTCGTTCTGGCTAGCGACGTGAATTCGGACGGTCGTACCAACGGCATCTCGCTGCCAAGCATGGATGCGCAGACAGCGTTGCTCAGCAGGATCTACTCGCGCAATCATATCGATGTGGATCGGCTGGCCTTCATCGAAGCCCACGGAACCGGCACGCCGGTCGGCGATCCGGTGGAAGCAAACGCGATCGGCCGTGCTATCGCGCGAAATAGATCCGAAATCCTGCCGATCGGCTCGATCAAAACGAATATCGGCCATCTCGAGCCGGCCTCCGGTCTCGCTGGTGTCCTGAAGTCGATCCTTGCGCTCAACCACGGGATACTGCCTGCGTCACTGCACTTCTACGAACCAAACCCGAATATCAACTTCGACGATCTCAAGCTCACTGTCTGCACGCAGCCCGTTCTGCTGCCGAATTCGGCCGGCCAGGTCGCCGGCGTCAATTCGTTTGGTTTCGGCGGCACGAACGCGCACGTGGTGGTCGCTCCGGGACGCAAGGCGCCGGAAGCGGTCGAGAATGGCAACGCGGCCGCCAGCGTGTTCACGATCTCCGCGAATGACGGCGCCGCGCTAGCTGAATTAGCGCGGGAGTACCGGGGGCGCGTTGCCGGATTGACCGATAGTGAGACGGCGGCCCTTGCGAGTGCGATCGCCCATCGGCGCGAACGAATGTCGAACCGCTTGGTCGTGTCGTCGACGCGTAGCAATGACGTCACACAGGCGCTCGATGCCTTCATCTCGGGTGTGGAAAACCCGCATCTGACCGCGGGTGCGGCGACGGGCAGCGAAATGCCCGTCGCCTTCGTCTACTCGGGAAATGGCAGCCAGTGGCCCGGAATGGGCACTTCGGCGTACCGCAATAACGCGCCGTTCCGCACCCGCTTCGACCAAATCGACGCTTATTACACGCAGATCGGGGGATGGTCGCTGAAGGAGGCGTTATTCAGCGATACATTACACGAGCGGCTGCCGCTGGCCAGCACGGCTCAGCCGCTCATTTTCGCGATCGTAAGCGCGGCGACTGCCGCCTTGCGCGCCATCGGCCTGCGGCCGGCGGTGACACTCGGTCATAGCCTCGGTGAAATAGCAGCGGCTGAAGCGGCGGGCATTCTCGATCTTCGTGAGGCGCTCAAGGTTATCCACTTCCGCAGCAAACATCAGGAGCTCACGCGCAGCGCCGGAGATATGGCGACCGTGCTCGGAAGCTTCGAAAGCGTGAAGGCTCTGGCGGAAGAGGTGCCGGGAATCGAAATTGCCGCAGTCAACAGCCCGCGCGCGGTGACGATCGCGGGTTCCGGTGAGGCGCTCGCGCGGTTCAACAAGCTCGCCCTGGCACGCGGCGTCCCAATGGTCGACCTTGATCTCGACTACCCATTCCACACCGCTCTCATGGCTCCCGTCGAGGCGCCTCTGTGCGCCGACCTTCGCGATCTCGTCGCGCACGATGCGGACCTGCCTTTCGTGTCGACTGTGACCGGCGCCTGCCTGCCGGGGTCGCGGCTGAACGGCCGTTATTGGTGGCGAAACGTGCGCGAGCCCGTTCGGTTCATGGAGGCTGTCCGAGGGGCGGCGGAGTTGGGCGCCCGCTACTTCGTCGAGATCGGCCCCCGGCCAATCCTGCTCAAGCACGTCGTCGACAGCCTGCAAGGCGAGGTGAATGGGTTCGCAGCGCTGGCGGTATTCGACCGCGCCGATGGCGATACGGATCCGTTCGAACGGGTTCGCGCCAAGGCGATCGTGGCCGGGGCGAAGATCGAGACCGCGAAAGTTTTTGCACCCGACCCAGGACCGGGCGTGTCGCTCCCGCACTATCCGTGGCAGCAGACGCCGTTCCGCTTCAAGCCGACAGTCGAGGCGATCGGCGGCGAATTGCAACGGCATCCGTTCGCCGGTGGCCGCATCAGCGACGACGGCTTGATCTGGCGGTCCCAGATCGATCCGCTGTTGTATCCGAAGCTCTCGGATCACAAGCTGGGCGAACAGATCATCTTCCCCGGTACCGGCTTTCTCGAGATTGCGTTGTCGGTCGCGCGGCAATGGCTAGGCTCTGACACGATTATTGTAAGCGAGTTTGAGATCCTCCATCCGCTCGATCTGACCAGCGGTGAGACGCGCGAAGTGATGACGCGTGTTTCGCCGGGATCGGGCACGCTCGAGATCCTCAGCCGCCCGCGGCTATCGCAAGCCTCCTGGCTCCTGCATTGCCGCTGCAAGCTCCAGCGCGGCAACGCGCGGAGCAGTGACGTGGGTGCCGATATTGCGGCGATAGCCCGTGTTCTTGACGAAGACGCGGTGTATGAGATCGCCGCTGCGAGCGGCTTGAATTACGGTCCGGCGTTCCGGCTGGTGCAGCGAACCACGATTCATGAAGGCGGTTCGATCACCGTCGAACTGAGGCCTTCCTCTGAAGAGACGCCGTTCTCGCTCGACCCCATGCGGCTCGACGCGGTTGCGCACGGCTTCTTTGCCGTTTTTCCTGAGGTTCGCGCCATCGAGCGCGGCGTCACCTACATACCGGTTCGGCTGGGAGAAGTTGCCCTCTATTGTCCGCAGGTGCCGCCGGCGCGTGCATTAATCGAGATTACCAGCAAGAACGAGCGATCGATTGTCGGAAATTGCTACGTCTACGGTCCGGACGGCGAGGTCGTCGCGGTCATGCGCGAGGTGCGGTGCCAAGCAATCACGATGCGGCGCACCAGCGATGTTGAAACCGTGGGCTTCGTCGAATTCCCCCGCGCGATCGACGGCACCATTTTCGCGCAGACGGGCGTCGGCGTCTCGGCCAAGGAGGTCCTTGAGACCGCCACTTCAGCCGGCATCATCGCTGGCGAGCAAGTGGCCTCTTCGAGCGAACCTGAGATGCTGGTCGAAGGTTGGGCGACAGCGGCAGCTTACGAGATCGCGTCAGGTTTTGCCGAGGGCGGAGTCGTCGATGTTGATGCTTTGATCGCGGACGGGCGCGTTCCAGAGAGCATGCGGAACTGGCTACTTAACATTTTGGGCAGCCTGGAAAACGCGGCTCTCTGTCAGCAGACAAAGTCGGGCTGGGCTCTTGTCAACGATTGGTCGCTGCCGAGCTCGACGTCGGTCGTGAAGGCGCTCGCGACCGAACAGCAGTCTCGCGCCGCTGAGACGCTGTTGGCGGCTGCCGTGTCCGGCTTCGCCAAACAGATCGCATCGAAAGCAAAGATCGACGATATCGAGTCGGTCATCTCCAAGTCGGCGCTCGATTTCTACAACACGAGCAGCCATAGCCTGCGCGCGGCCGGTGAATCGCTGGCCAAGCTGCTGTCCGAGACCGGCCGGCTCTGGCCTAAAGACCGGGCGTTAAGCGTGCTGCAGATCGGCTTCGGACCTCTGGCACATTGGCTGTCGAGTCTTCGGCACGAAATGCTGCTCACGGTCTACGAACCAGACCGGCGGCGCTTCGAGGCCGCCGAACTGGCGCTATCGAAGAACCGCAGCGTTCAGCTCGTTGATGCGGAGCACGCGCAAGACCTTTCCGAGTACGACCTGATCGTCGGCCTCTCCGGGCTTCACCGCCTGCCGACGAGCTTCGGCCTTGCCGAATTGCAGGGCAGACTGAGCCCAGGCGGTCTCCTGCTTGCGATCGAACCGCGCGCCTCGCTGTTCAAGGACATCGTTTTCGGAATTGACCCGAACTGGTTCCTGCATGCGTCATCGGGCCGGCCGTCGTCGCCGTTGCGGCCTCTCAAATTCTGGCCCACGGCGCTCGGCAAGACGGGCTTCCGTAATGCCGAGGCCGTGCTCGTTCGCTGCGGCTCCGAACTCGCGCATCTGATCGTCGCCGAGGCAGGACCTGCCGCGGGCGGTGGTGCTGCCGAAGCCGCGGCGACACCGCCAATAAAAGAATCCACCGCCCTGGTCATTGGCGCCGGAGATGCCTCCGAACTCGCCGGCCAGATCAAGTCGCGTTTGGCTGAGACCGGGGTGTCGGCGTCGGCGATTCATAGTCTGGCGGACTATCCGGAGGAACACCCCCAGTCCGTCGTTTTCTTGCCCGGGATTGACGCCGATCCGGCCGATCCGATCGCCGCGTTGACGCGGCGCTGTTTCGATATCAAGGCTTGTGCCGAGCGCATCGGCAATCGTCCCGTGAAGGTTTGGCTGTTGTTCTCCGGCGCTCTGGCGAACGGGAAGTCGCCGGTGCGCCCGGTCGAGACCGGCGCTTGGGCTTTTTCCAGGACGCTTGCGAATGAATTCCCCAAGCTGGATGTCCGTCGGATCGATATCGCACCCATGATATCCGCCGAAGTCGTTGCGAAGCAGGTTGGGAGCAGTCTCACCTCCGGCACCAAGGAGACTGAACTTCAATTATGCAACGGCACCGTCCGCGGGGTACGTGTCGAGTCCTTAAGGACTGCGGTCGATGCGCACGGCTCCAGCCGCCGCATGGGGGCACGGCTCGAACGGCGCGCCTTATCCGGCCAGCGCGTATCATGGCAGCCCATTGAACGCCGCCCTCCGGGTCCAACCCAAGTGGAGATCGAGGTTGAGGCGGCCGGTCTCAACTTCCGCGATCTCATGTGGAGTCTGTCTCTGCTGCCCGAAGACATGCTCGAGGACGGCTTCAGTGGCCCGACTCTCGGACTCGAATGCGCCGGCCGGATTTGCCGCGTCGGTTCCGGGGTCCAGCATGTAAAAGCTGGCGACCGAGTCATGGCCTTCGCCGCCTCCGCCTTTGCGACACATGTGACGATCGAAGCCGCTCAGGCTGTCAAGCTGCCGGACCAGATATCGAGCGAGGCGGCGGCGACCATCCCGGTTGCCTTCTTCACCGCCTATTATGCGCTGGTCACTCAGGCCAAGCTCATGCGGCGCGAATGGGTTCTGATCCATGGCGGCGCCGGCGCTGTCGGCATGGCGGCGATCCAGATCGCCCGCGCTCGCGGCGCGAGAATTATCGCGACGGCGGGCTCCCCGGCCAAGCGCGACTTGCTTCATTCGCTCGGCGTGGGTCATGTCCTTGACTCGCGATCGACCACTTTCGTGGACGAAATTCGCAAGATTACCGGCGGCGGCGTGCACGTGGTGCTGAATAGTCTCGCCGGGGAGGCAATGGAGCGATCGATCGCCTGCCTGCGGCCCTTCGGGCGTTTCGTCGAGCTCGGCAAACGCGACTACGTGACCAACACGCATATCGGCCTGCGGCCGTTCCGCAAAAATCTCTCCTACTTCGGTGTCGACGTCGACCAGGTCATCGCCGCGCGCCGGCACCTCGGCGACCGCATCTTCGCGAAGATCGTCCAACAGTTCGAGAAACGCGCGTTCGTTCCGCTGCCTTACAGCGTGTTCGATGCCGACCGCGTCGCGGAAGCCTTCCAGCTGATGCAGCAGTCCGGGCATGTCGGCAAGATCATCGTCCGTCCGCCGATTGGCGGCCTTGCAGTGGCGATGAGGAAAGATTTCGCGATCAGTTCGAAAAAGACGCACATCGTCACAGGAGCATTCGGCGGTTTCGGCCTTGAGACGGCGAAATGGCTCGTGGACAAAGGTGCGCGGCACTTGGTGCTCCTCGGTCGCCGCGGCGCCGCCACGCCCGAGGCGCAGGCCGTGCTCGCCGAGTTCATCGCTCGCGGCGTCACCGTAGTGGCCGACCCGTGTGATGTAACCGACCGCGGCGCGCTTGAGCAGCTCCTGGAGGTCGTACATGCATCGATGCCGCCGATCGCCGGAGTGATTCACGAGGCGATGGTGCTCGACGATGCGATCCTCGCGAACCTCGATGCCGGCCGCTTCCACCGTGTGCTGGCGCCGAAGGTCGCGGGCGTCGAGAACCTCGAGGCTCTGCTGCATCGCGAGCAACTGGACTATTTCGTTCTGTTCTCGTCGGTAACGACCCTGATCGGGAACCCAGGACAGGGCAACTACGTGGCGGCCAACGCTTACATGGAAGGCGTCGCTCGCCGCCGGCGGCAAAATGGCTTACCGGCACTTGCCATCGGATGGGGCCCCATTACCGATGTCGGCGTGGTCGCACGCGACGAGAAGCTCCAGAGCGGATTGCAGAAGCTAACCGGCGTCACCGGAATGCGGGCACGCGAGGCGCTCGAGTTTATGGCCCAGGCGCTCGCGCAGCCGACCACCAGTCCCGAGACGGCCGTGATGACCATTTCTCCGAGCGAGGGCTCGTTCGCCAGCGAACGTCTTGCCGTGCTCCGTTCGCCGACCTACGCCGCCTACCTCAGCGCCGGCAGCAGAACCGGCGAAAGCGACAGTGAAGTCATCGACCTTCATGCCCTGGCCGCCAGCGACGGGATCGAGGCGACGCGGAATAAGGTGGCGGACGTCATCACGTCGCAACTGGCACATGTCCTGCATCTGCGCGAGGAAGACATCAGTCATTTGCGACCTCTTGGCGAGCTCGGTCTCGATTCGCTGATGGCGCTCGAATTGGTCATGAATCTCGAGGCGTGCTTCGGCATACACATTCCGCTGTCCGGCTCGTCCGGGGGCATGACGATCTCGGATATCGCGAATGAAGTCATCGCCCATGTCGGGCTCGACCGAGATCGTGAGGACGCCGTCGTTGCCACGTTGGCCGGACAGCATCACGCCGAGGTCGACGCAGCGCAGCTCGACGCGCTGAAGGACATCATGTCGGAGAAAGAGCGGAGGACGAAGAGACTGCTATCATGACATCGAAACCCGCTCTGACCGCAAGCGCACGGGAGCACCTGTTCTCGCGGGTCGCTTCCATGCGCAAGCCGGAGGTTCTGGCGCCCAGCGAACTGCTGATGGCTGAGTCCCCTGGCGCCAACAGCAGGTTTACCGATTTCTCGACCCTTCCCGGTTACGAGGAATTGCGGCTGCAGCGCCTCATCGGCGAGAAGCTGGGACTTGAAAACCCGTATTTCCGCATGCATGACGCGCGTATCACCGCGCGCACGCATATCGATGGCCGCGAGCTGCTGAACTTTTCCTGCTATGATTACCTCGGCCTCAATGGCCACGCCGAGGTCGTCGCGGCGGCCAAGGCGGCGATCGAGCGCTACGGGATTTCGGCATCCGCGAGCCGGCATGTCGCCGGCGAACGTCCCGTGCATCGCTCCCTCGAAAAGAAGCTCGCGTCGCACTATAGCGCGGATGATGCGCTGGTCTTCGTCAGCGGCTATGGGACCAACGTCAGCGTCATCGGCCAGCTTGCCGGACCGAAGGATCTGGTGATCTCCGACGCCGCGATCCACAACAGCGCGGTGACGGGCAGCGTTCTGTCGGGTGCGTCGCGGCGCAGCTTTTCGCACAACGATCTCGACAATCTGGAGCAGATACTCTCGGCCGTCCGCAACAAGTTCGAGCGGGTGCTGATTGTGGTCGAAGGTCTCTACAGCATGGACGGGGACTTCCCCGATCTACGGCGGCTGATCGAGATCAAGAAACGTTTCCACGCGTGGCTGATGATCGACGAGGCCCATTCGCTGGGCGTCCTCGGCGAGCGCGGTTACGGCCTGTTCGAGCACTATGGTGTCGATCCGCGCGAGGTCGACATCTGGATGGGCACGCTTTCGAAGACTCTGGCCGGTTGTGGCGGCTATATCGCCGGCTCCGCCGTTATGGTCGACTATTTGCGCTGCATGGCCGGCGCGTTCGTCTATAGCGTCGGCATGCCGCCCGTCATTGCCGCGGCCGTTGAGAAGGCGCTGGAGCTGATGCTTTGTGAGCCGGACCGGGTGAAGCGGCTGCAAAGCAACAGCCGCTACTTCCGCGACTATGCAAAGAAGAGGAGCCTCGATACCGGTACGGGCAGCGGTCCCGCGGTCGTCCCGATCATCGTCGGCGACTCGATTGCAACCGTGATGCTCTCGCAAGAGCTGTTCAACCGCGGCGTCAATGTCCAGCCCGTCCTTTATCCCGCCGTCCCGGTCAAGTCGTCCCGCTTGCGCTTCTTTGTAACTGCCATGCATACTCAGGCCGATATAGAAAGAGCCCTCGATGCGACGGCCGAGGAGATGGCGAAACTCCCCGAACGGCTGCGCATCCTGCGTGTCCCCGTCTAATTGGCGCGGCGGCCCCACGCGTCAGCGGTTGAGCCATTGAGGCAAATGCCTCGCACGATTTTCATAACGGGCGCCTCCAGCGGCATCGGAAGAGCGCTGGCCTTGCACTACGCCCGTACAGCCGATGTACTCGCTTTGACAGGCCGCGATGCGGCAAGGCTCCAGGCGGTCGCCGACGAATGCCGCGATTCTGGAGCAACCATCAGGTCCGGTTTGATCGACGTGCGGCACCGGGAGGAAATGGCAGAATGGATTGCCGACCTCGATCGCGCCAGTCCAATCGATTTGGTAATCGCCAATGCCGGCTCCATGGCCGGAACGACACCAACCGGCGACCTCGAACCCGCGGAGGCCGGCTATGAAGCGGTGGAGACCAACGCGCTTGGCGTCCTCAATACGGTCCAGCCGCTCTTGCAGGCCATGACCGCGCGGGGCCGCGGCCAAATCGCCATCGTTAGCTCGATCGCAGCGTTTGTTCCCTTGCCCGATAGCCCGAGCTACTGCGCGAGCAAGTCGGCCGTGCTCGCCTACGGCCTCTCGCTACGGGCGGCGCTGGCTCCACGCGGGATCCGCGTGAGCGTGATCTGTCCCGGTTACGTCAGGACGCCGATGATGCTGCGCGAGCAGGGATCGAAGCCGTTCGCCATCCTGCCCGAGCGCGCCGCCGCTCTGATCGCAACCGGGCTCGAGCGCAATCGCCCGGTAATTGCCTTCCCGCGGGTGTTCGCGCTCGCCACTAGAATTCACGGCCTGCTGCCCGATCGCGTGCGCCGCCTCTTGCTGCAGCGCAGCCGCTTCACAGTCGCGGGCCGATCATCGGATCAATGCCGGTCGTGACCCTTGCTTCGAGGCTGGCGCTTCTGCGAACACCTGGGCGTAGACATCCTCGAACCATGCGACGCGCTCTTCGTGCCGGCCGAGGATAGGAAACGCGTGGATCTGCCGAGCAACGGATTGGATGCCTTCGCAGATGCTGTTGTCCTCATGAAAGATCTTGCGGATATAGAACGGCACCACGTAAGGCACGAACGGCGCGACCACGCGCCGGTAGATGCCGTCAACCCAGTTCTTGTCGACGGGAGGGAATGGCGCGGGGCCGTACCAGCTGCGGGACAACGATCGGCCGGGCCCAAGCGGCACATATTGCTGGATCAGCACATACCAATTGCGCTCGGCCTCGAAGTGCAGCGTGAGCATGTTCGGGAATAGCTGAAAAATACGGTAATTCAGCGGCCGGTAGGTGCCGCTGCGGCACTGCTCGGCCATGCGCGCGACCTCGTTGTCTTCGCCCCCGTAGAAATAAGCGCTGTGGAGACCGAGCCGATGATAGCGGACGGCATCGAGGGGCAGATAACCACCCTTGCCGAACGTATCGCGATGCACGGCAACGATATGGTAATCGTCAAGCGTGATGTGGTAGCAGAGCTTCCAGTTCGCGGCTATCGGCGTCTCGATGTAATAAGGGGCATGCTTGAGATTCCACATTGCGGAGATGATCGGGAAGGCATCGCCCAAGCACTGCTCGAGCGTTTCGGTGTTTTCGGCGGCCGAGAAGCGGCCAAACACGAGAATTCCACAGGTCGCGATCTCGATGGTTTGCAGCCGCGCGTTCAATTCACGCGGCGCCACGCCGAACATCTCCTGGCATTTCGGGATTCCTATCGCGACCCCCTCCTTGTTGTACTGCCAATGATGGAAGCCGCAGCGGATGGGTCCATTCCCCTTATCGGTTGTGCGCAAGGGGTAGAAACGATGACGGCACACGTTCTCAAAGCCGACCAGGTCATCCCCGAAGCGCTGCACGAAAACGGACCGGGCGCCGAGTGTGGCTCGGAACCAGTCGCCGTCATGAGATAGATCAGTCGTGACGCCCAGCAGAGTCCAGAAACTGCCAAGCTTGGCCTGTTCGCGATCGAAAGCCTCTGCATTCTCGAATGTACGCGCCCAAAAGGAATCTTGAAGATGGCCCTCGGCGCCGCCTAACATTGCAGAATGCTCCCCACTCTATCGAGAAAGAGTATGATAGACATAGGCCGATATGCAAACAACGACAGCCAGATGAAGCCTTGTTTTGAAGACAATCCATCCGCGGCGCCATGGCTGCGCACCTCGCCCAGGTCGGAGCGGCGGGGCGGCCTAATTGATCACGGCGAGAGCGGGCCTATGCAGAAGGGCGAGGGGTAATTCTGATGCTTGCGCCCGATCCCGCCGTGCAGGCGGCCAGGCCGCTCCGCCCGCTCCCGGCGCTGCGCTTCCTTACCTGCGGGCCGCTCAACGGCGGCAAGTCGACCCTCATTGGCCGACTCCTCTACGAGGAGAATTTCCTCTCGAAAAATCAGACTGCTGCAGACCGCGCCGCGGGCGCCGAGATCGATTTTGCCCTGTTGCTCGACGGCCCCAAGGCCGAGCGCGAACAAGGCATTATGACCGACATCACCTGCCGCAGCTTCGCCACAGCGCGGCGGGCCTTCATTGCCGTCGACACGCCCGGCCACGAGCAGTATGCGCGGAGCATGGTGGCCGGCGCGTCGAACTGCGAACTCGCCGTGCTGCTGGTCAACGCGCGCAAGGGCCTCACGGCGCAGGCGCGCCATTACGCCATTATCGCAAGCCTTCTCGGTATCCGTTACGTTGTGCTGGCGGTGAACAAGATCGATCTCGTCGACTATGCGCGGGAGGTGTTCGAGACGATCGCCGGCGAATTCTCCGCCTTCGCCGCCGAACTCAGTCTCAAGGAGTGGAAGGCGATTCCGCTCTCGGCGCAACACGGCGACAACATCTCGGGACGCAGCGCGCGCACCCCCTGGTACAAGGGCCCGCACCTGCTCGAATACCTGGAGACACTCGTACTTGAAGACGAACGCGCGAAGCGGCCATTCCGCCTCCCGGTGCAGCGGGTCAACCGCGCAAACCTCGACTCCCGCGGCTTCGCCGGTACTATCGCTACCGGCACAGTCTGCATCGGCGACGAAATCGCCGCGCTTCCGTCGGGGCAGGTGAGCCGGGTCAAGTCCATCGTCGGCGCGGAAGGCGAGATGCCGAGAGCCGAGGCCGGGAACACCGTCACGCTGACGTTGGCGGAAGAGATCGATGCCGCTCCCGGCGACGTGCTCGCGCCCGCGCGGGAGCGGCCGCAGGTCGCCGATCAATTCACCGCGCATATCGTGTGGATGTCGGCGGAGCGGCTGCTGCCCGGCCGGCCGTATCTCCTTAATATCAACGGCACCAAGCTGACCGCGACTATTACCGAGCTCAAGCACCGCATCGATATCGACAGCCTCGTCAAGCTCGCCGCCAAGACTCTGGCGCTGAATGAGGTTGGCGTCTGCAATTTTTCGACCAGCCGGCCGATCGCCTTCGATGCGTTCGCCGAGAACCGCACCACCGGCTCCTTCACCCTCATCGACCGCACCTCGAACGAAACGATCGCTGCCGGCATCATCGACTTTGCGCTCAGGCGCGCGACGAACATCCACCACCAGGCGATCACGGTCAGCAAAGCCGATCGCACCGGGCTGATGAAGCACCGGCCGGCGGTGCTGTGGTTCACTGGCCTCTCTGGCGCGGGCAAATCGACTATCGCCAACCTCGTCGAGGCAGGATTGCACGCGCGCGGCGTGCACACGCTGATGCTCGACGGCGACAACGTCCGCCACGGCCTCAATAAGGACCTCGGCTTCACGGAGGCCGACCGCGTCGAGAACATCCGCCGCATTGGCGAGGTGGCCAAGCTGATGACCGAGGCCGGCCTCGTCGTGCTATGCTCGTTCATCTCCCCATTTCGCGCCGAGCGGCAGATGGTGCGCGAACTCATGGCGGAGGACGAATTCATCGAGATCTTCGTCGATACGCCTATCGAGCAATGCATCGCGCGCGATCCGAAAGGCCTTTACCGCCGGGCGCTCGCCGGCGAGATCAAGAATTTCACCGGCGTCGATCAGGCCTACGAGACGCCGGAAGAACCGAAACTGCATTTGATGGCGGGCGAGAGCAGCGCGGCCGCGCTGGCGGAGCAGGTCATCGAATATTTGGCGAGCAGAGAGCTTTATCAGTCTGACTATTCTGTACGCGCGTTGTTTGGATGAGTGATATCCCGAAGCCCTCTGTGGAAGCGGCGCCGCACTTGGACACATGCCGCAGCGTGGACGCCGGCCCCCGCCCTCGCGGGATCGTGTCCTCAGGGGTGGATGCGTTCATGCTCCTCATCGCCACGCGTATGATCGTCTTCAGCTATAGAGGGTGAGTCCACGCGCGGCGTTGAAGTCGAGCCGAACAACTCAATGTATCGCGCCAGAGGCATGTAACCTGCTTCGACAAGCGCCCTGGCGGTGACTCGGTCTAAGTTGACCATGAGGCTACTTCGGTTCTTGGCCCTCCGCTTGATTAACAATCAGTTACTCGCGAGGTTCCCATGTGGACTCGGAGGTATGCTCATGGAAGCGGTAAGTTTTGCTGCTCTGTGATTCGGCGATTCGGGGAATTCTGATTCGGTTCCTCGGGTTAGCGAGCTATTGAGAGGCACCGGGGCGGGGCCGAGCTTCGCATTCCGAGGATTACGGCGGAAACATCTGAGATATGGCGCCGCATTGTACCGCTTTGAGACACCAAAAGTTCCCGATTGTTGCGATCGAAACACAGCCCTCGGAAATTCAAGGGAAGAAATGCAGTCATGTATCTGAAAAACGAAAACTATCGGCTATACTCCAGAGATATTTTACCGGCGCCTGGGGGTTTGAAATGACAGCTCGTATAAATTGGTTTTTGGTTGCTGCCGCTGTTGCCGTGGCGCCATCTATGGCCGGCGCGGCCGATCTTCCGGCACGCATGCCTGTGAAGGCTCCGGCCTATATGGCTCCCGCACCGGTAGGGTTCTCATGGACCGGCTTTTACATCGGCGCCAACGTTGGATGGGGCTGGTCGAATGGGGACGGCACGTTCTACGGCCTAGGACCTGTGGGTGTGCCTGTCTCGGGTAGCGGAGATGGCGTCCTCGGCGGCGGCCAGATAGGTTACAACTGGCAAACGGGATCGTTCATTTTCGGCATCGAGACGGACTTCCAGGGTAGCAGTGGCGAAGGAGACCTGAATGGTTCTGCCGGTGGCGTCGCGATCACCGGGGGCACTCTCAAGACGCCATGGTTCGGTACGATCCGCGGCCGCATCGGCTATGCTCCCTGGGATCGCGGAATGATCTATGTCACCGGCGGCGGCGCCTACGGACATCTCGACTACGACGGCACGCTCTCGACAACCGGGCCCTTCTCTTCCTCCACGAATTACTGGACCTGGACCGTCGGCGCGGGCGTCGAGGCGTTTCTTTGGGACCGCTGGAGCGCCAAACTCGAGTATCTCTACGTCGGTACGCCGGACAACTTCCCTGTGCCGCCAGGCACAGTCGCTGCGGACGGAAACACCAATACGAACATCGTCCGTGCTGGCCTGAATTATCATTTCTGATCAGGGTGCGAACTACCAGCGGCCCCGCTGATCTTCAGCGGGGCCTTTTTTATGCACGAAATTGCCGTGTCACCGAATACCTCGACGGGGCGGACCAGCGTAAAGAGCAGCATCGGGTCGGTATCGAGGTCCTCGCATCAACGAAAGCCGGCGAATGGAGTGGCGTCGGCACAACGCCGCGAGTGCATCGGGGTCGTAGGGCAGACGCGCGGTCATTTGGAGCCATAATCGAAACAGTTGGCTGTTTGACCGATCGCGAACCGAGCCGAACGATTGCGAACATTGATGGTGCCAGGGGCGGAATCGAAAAGTCAACGCAACCAATTGATGCATAACGTGTCTCTCAAAGAGATTTCAGCGTGGGCCAACACGGAGGCCAACGCGATTTCCGCCTTAAAAAATCGCGGGTTCGATTCCCATCGCTAAGCCGACGCTCGATCTCGGCAGCTCAAAATCGAACGACATATGCGAGGGGCCGGGGTCTGCCGTTCGCTCATGAATCACGTCAGGCAGCGAATCGCAGCCGAGCGTGAAAGACCGATTCCGGTTGGCTACCAACGCCAAAAGATGACGGCTGCATTGGGCCGCAGTGGCCGCTGAATCGACCGCTTTCAAACGGCTACTGCCTGCGTTCGAGCGTTCAAACTCGTTGAATTTTTGGAGCGACAAGCCGGGATTTCTGTTCATATTGATCCGCCATCGCCCGCACGAACGCGGGCCTGACCGCCGGAGTCAAACCGGCCAACGATGGCGAGAGAATCTTGGAACAACTTGCTCTGACAGTCGCCGAGGCGTGCGCTGCCGCGCGGATCGGTCGAACCACGCTTTACGAGGCGATCAAGAACGGCGATCTCGTCGCCGCGAAATATGGCCGCAAGACTCTCATTCGCGTTGATGATTTGCGTAGCTGGCTCGGGCGGCTTCCAACGATCCCCGCGACTCATAAGAACGACGAGATCAGCAAGGCGGCGACCTATGAAGTCGCTCGCCAGCGCTAAGGGCCAATCGACCACGGCGGCCGGGCACAAGCCGGGCTCATTACTTGCTCAGTGGAAGCTGGTCGAAGCCGCCGTTCGCGATCGGCGCCTCAGCCGCGGCGACATTGCCGTGCTTTTTCGCGTGGTCGACAACTATTACCAGCTGTACGGTAACTCGCGCGCGGCGCACTCGTATCTCGCCGCCGGAACGGGTCTGTCGAGGCGCGCCGTGATCTCTTCGACCAAACGACTACGCGCGTTCGGTTACCTGGAAGTGGCCCGCATCGGTAGCGGAACGCGGCCAACCGAATACGTGCCGAACTGGCGAATGTATCAGGATTTCACCTCTAATAGAGGTGAAGCGCAAATCACCTCAGGCGTGATT
>DASTWX010000301.1:0-17749 GCA_035765795.1 Pseudolabrys sp.
GCGCGATTGAAGGCTTCCGCCGCCGCGCGGTCGGGCGCTTCCACCAGCATCATACTGCCGATCGGCGTTGCGCCGTCATCACTCACCAGCGGGCCGCCGGCTACCAGCGTCACCTTGTAGTCAGATGCTCTCTTCAAATGCGCGAGATGATCGGCATGCACCGCTTCGCGTGTCTTTGCGGCGCCCGGTTTATCGATGGCGTGAATGGAAAACAGCATCGTTTGGTTAACTCACCGCTGCCAGCATCGCCTTGGTAATTGCGGCCGTACCGTCGCCGCCGCCGAATTCCACCGGCTTAAGCCCCTGCGCGAAGGCGGTGTCGACGGCATGTTGGATGCGCTGCGCGGCTTTCGTGGCGGCCGGATGATCGTGCTTTTCGCCGAGCCAGTCGAGCATCATCGCCGCCGATAGGATCATCGCGGTCGGATTGGCCTTGCCCAGACCCATTATGTCGGGCGCGGTACCGTGGCATGGCTGGAAGACCGCGTGCTTGTCGCCAATATCGGCCGAGGGCGCCATCCCCAATCCGCCGATCAGGCCTGCGGCCAGATCGGAGAGAATGTCGCCGAACATGTTCTCCATCACCATCACGTCGAAGTCCCACGGGCGGCGGACCATCATGGCGGCGCAGGCGTCGACATAGACCATCTCGGTCTCGACGCTCGCAAATTTCGTCTTGCGCTCGTTGAAGATGTCGCGCTGCCAATTGAACGCCTTGAACACGTTCGCCTTGTCGACGACCGACAGCTTGCCGGCATGTCCGCGTCTCTTACGCCGTTCGGCGAGGCGAAGTGAAAAGTCGAACAGCCGCTCGGTCTTGTTGCGAGTGACCACGAGGGTTTCGCGCGCGTCGTCGTGCGTAGTGACGCCCTTGCCCATCGATGCGAATAGGCCTTCGGTCGATTCGCGGATCAGCACGAAATCGATGCCGTGCTCATGCGCACCTACGATAGGGGAGGGGACGCCGCGGATGAGCCTCGCCGGCCGCACGCCGGCGTAGAGATCAAAGATGAAGCGCAGTTCGACCTGCGGCGCGATCTCTGTATTGTCCGGATAACGCACACTGGGCAAACCGCAGGCGCCGAGTAGGATCGCGTCGGCCTTTTCGCACAGCCGGACGGTCGATTCCGACATCGACACGCCGGTCTCTTTGTAGTGATCGGCGCCGGCCGCCGCCTCGTCGAAGCGGAATTCGAGGCCCGGTGTGGTCGCCTCGATCCGGCGCAAGACGTCGAGCGCCGGCCGCATCACCTCGGGACCGATGCCGTCTCCGGGCAAAACAGCGATGTGAAAAGCGGAATTGGCGGACAAGATACTCTCGGGAATGCGTCAACGAGGGAGGCCGTCACTAAAATACATCTGCACTCCCGTCCGCAAGGGGCGGCCCAGCGTCGGCCCCGGGGGTTAACCACCAACGACCTTGAAATAGCACGCTTTTTGGCTTTGCCGACGGCCGGGCCGGCTGCTAAATTAACCGCATGTTCGGACGGGGTAACAAGGGACAAGCGCAAACGCCGGTCGAACCGCACGCGTTGAAAGACGCCGTGCGGGAGGCGCGGATCGAGGCTGCCGAGCGCTCGGGGGTGGTGGTCGAGTTGCGCGATGCGGAGGCAGCGCGCCTCGATCTGCTCAACGAGGCGCTCGATACTGTGTTCAAAGACATACCCGAGAACGTCGATCTTTTCGACCGCGGCGTCAGCCGCGGCGACACACCGCGGCTGTGGATCGACGTCATCGCTCACGTTCAAATGGGCCGCGACAAACGTCAGTACCGTTTCGTCCAGGACACGCGCTACGGCCGCGCCGTATTGGCGGAAACTTACGATGTGCCTGAGATGGTCCAGGCGGTCACCCGCTACGTGGCGCGCAGGCTGGTCGAGCGCGAGCGTGCGCTCGCTGACGATGCCGCCGTTGGGCTTGCCTCGGCACGGAAAACCATGGGGATCGAGCGTCGCCGCCGTCGTTGGCGTGCCCTCGGCACCTTCATCTACGGCGTCATCGCGGGTATGGTACTGCTGTTCATCGTGGCGATGCTGAGCGGGCCGGCGCCGTAAGGCCGCTATCGCACTGTTTGGCCTTTACGCGTCCGATGATGCGCGCGGCGCGGAATACTTGGCCGCAGGCGGGTTACCTCCGACGCTGTAGGGTTCGGGCGGCGGCCGCCGCGTGCGACCCGAGCCGAGCCGGCCGAGCAGGATCGCCAGCGGATCCGCGGCGGCTTCTGCCGCGGTACGAACCAATACATCCGTCGACCACTTGCCGGTCAGCAGCTGCCGGAGGCCGAGGGCTGATGCCACGTCGCCCAGCGGCCGATAGTGGCCACGCGCCTTGCCCGGGCTGCCGCCGAAGGCGGGCAATCCCATGCCAAGGAGGTCCAAGCCGCAGAGCCTGGCTGCCCGTAAGCGCATGAAGAAGCGCGGGTTGCATTCGAGCAGCCTGAGTTCGCCCGCCGGCGTCAGTCGCGCGTCGAAATTGATAACCCCCTCACATCCGGTCGCCGTGACGACGCGTTCGGCGGCCGTTGCCAACGGCGGAATGGATATGAACTCGGCTGCGTCCCGAGGGCCGCACCGGAAGGTGGCCATCGCCTGCACCCGGCCGTGCCGCACGAACAAACCGGCGCCGACATCGTCTCCCTCTACATACTCCTGCACGACGAGATGGCGGAACGCGTAGCTTCGGTCCGCGACGAGATGCACGAGTTCGGCTTCGGAGCCGATCCTGCGGAATCCGATGGAGCCCCAGCTGATCGTCGGCTTCACGGCCGCTGGATAACCCAGTTCGCGCGATACTTGCCCCACGTCGATCGTTTCCGCCGATTCGAATGCCATTGATCTCGGGACAGCAACTCCCAGCCGGAGCGCGAGATCGTAGAACTTGATTTTGTCGTCGAGTACGTCCAACGCGTCGAGCGGCGGCATAGGGTAGATCGGCGCCGGGAGCTCCGGCGAAATCTCGTGCAATATCCGCAGGCCTTGGACGTTGCACGCCATGACAATGTCCACTCCCGCTTTGCGGTGAAGGCCGTTCACGGCGTCGATTAAATCCCGCTGTTTGCGCCCGAGATCCCCTGCAAGGAGCAAGCCCGCGCATGCGCGCGATGACGTGAGAACCCGTTCGATGCGGGCTTCGCAGGCGACAAATGGCTCGACGCCATTGGCTCGCAAAGCGCGAAGCACGACGAGCGACAGCTCAGCCGTGTGGCAAAGGACGACGGCGCGCATGAATACTGCCTCCATTGCGGAGGCTAGTTCCATCCTGACAGCCGCGGCAATGCATGCGCGCGGCGTACCCCCTTCGGGGTCACGCTCGGTTCGCAGAGTACTCCACCTAGCCGCTGGAAGTACCTCGCTCGCTCGGATGACTCCGATAAACCGGCCCTTATCATCTGCACCGGTCCCACGGGGGATGACCGCGAAAAAAAAAGGACGCTTCGCGACGGTAGCGAGGCGCGGGGTGCCGCTTCTGCCCACCCGCCACACGTCCGCTCTGCGCAGGAGAACGAATGAGCAGTTCCTTTGCGTACGTCGCCAATGACGAGAGGCGGCTCACCCGAACTGCCGCCCGCGCGGATTCCGAATTCACCGCCGAGGCCGCCACTTCCCTGAACGAGGTGGCGGGGGACTGGATCAGGCTTGAGCGCTCCGGCGCCAACGCTACGGTATTCCAGACCTATTCGTGGTGCTCGGCATGGCTGGCGGCCGCCGAGCAAGTCGGAAGGCCGGAGCAGCCGGTCTTCATCAGGGTGCGCCGTCGCGGAATCCCGGTGCTGATCTGGCCTTTGTGCCGAACGGTTTTCGCCGGCTGCCGCACCCTGCATGCGCTCGGAGAGCCGGCCACTCAATATTGCGACGCTTTGGTCGCTTCCGGCCCCGGCCGGGCGCGGGCGCTCGCGAGCGCATGGAACGTCATGGTATCGCGCGGGGACGTCGATCTCCTGAGCCTACGCCGCATCCGAAACGATGCTGCCATCGCTACCCTGCCGGCGATCGCGGCCTGGGCGCCGAGCGACAGCGCTCCGTTCATTGAACTGGAGCGCGCTGCCGAGATCGCATTTCGGAGCGGCAAGCGTCGGCGTGAGTTGGGCCGATGCCTGCGCAAACTCTCCGCTCTCGGCGAGGTTGCGTTCGAGGTTGTGCAGGATCCCGCCGAAAAGATCCGCGCCGTCGACCGGTTGGTCAAACTCAAGCGCGTGTGGATGCGGCAGCGCGCGCTGTGGAGCGGCGGCTATACCCATCCGGCTGCGGACGCGTTCACGCGCTTCCTGGCTTCCGATCCGGCGTTTACGGTGTTCGTGCTGAGGGTCGGCAGCGAGGCCGTGGCCATCGAAGCTGGATATGTCCTGAACGGTACGTATTGGTGCCTGACGAGAAGCTACGATCCCCGATTCGCCTTGCTGTCGCCGAGCCATCTTCTGGCGCAACGTTCGATCGATCATTGGGCCGCTCTCGGCCTGAGTCACTTCGACTTCCTCGCTCCGGCGCAGCCTTACAAGATGGATTGGTCGACGGGAGCGGTTGGGGTCCGCGATGCCCTTGTTCCGGTGACGCTGCGGGGCCGTCTCTTTGCCCGCGCGGTGACAATCGGCCGACCTGCGCTCAAGCGCATTCTCGGCTACGCCAGCTCCCTCGCGAAGCAAAGGTAAGTCCCGTCATTTCCTGCCACGACGCGCGATGCGTGTGCGGAAGAGGAGCCCGGCCCCGTGGCCCCAGCGTCACACGCCCTCACAACCGTCCTGGTTCCGGCGATGACAAGTCCAGTAGATGATCCAGCGTCATCCGCTTCACTTCGACGATGTTGCCGTTTGAGCTGATGCCGCGCGAGATCATCTCGCAGGTCCACCGGTTCGCCCGGCCGTCGATGCGGTAAAGGTTGTACGCCGCTGCTTCCGCGCCGCGACCCGGCGCGGCGGAGGCCGACGGCACACCGACCGCTGGAATAGGCGATCCCTCCGGGCCATCAATCCGATTGAGCATGGCGAGATGATCATGCCCGTGCAGCAGCAATTCGGCGCCGTGTCGGGCGAGCGCCTGCCTCAATAGATCGGCATCGAGCAGTCGCCGGTGCGGCCTGGCTTGGCTCACCGGCGGATGATGGACGAGCACGACACGGAAGAATCCCTCCATCTTTTGCACTTCGAGGAGAGGTCCCAGCGCCGCGAGTTGCCGCGCTCCGATTTTGCCGGTGGCCATGAACGGCGCCGTCGGCAGGCCGCTCGACAGCCCGATGATGGCGAGAGGGCCGCGCCGGCGGACATAGGGAAATCCGGTACGGCCATCGTCCCCGCCCATATACCTGCCCCAGTGGTGGAGCGAGAAGCTCTCACCTTCCTTGACGTAGATATCGTGATTGCCTGGCACGAAGCTCACGTCCTGCGGCGGGCCGAGCTTTTCGAGCCAATCGCGCCCGCGCGTGAATTCACCTGCCAGCGCGAGGTTCGCGATATCGCCGGTTACTGCGATATGGTTGGGGCCCTGCGCCTTCAGGTCAGCCATAAGCCGTTCGAGCACGTGAGGATCGTGGACGAAGCGGCGCTTGCGCAGCCAGTTGATGTAACCGGTCAGCCGTTTGTTCATCAGATCGCCCATCCGCACCGGGGGCAGCGGCGCGAGATGCGGGTCGGAAAGATGGGCGAGGGTGAAGGACATTGACCAATGTAAAGCCTGTCATCGCCGGGCTCGTCCCGGCGATCTCGATGAGGGACGCACGGTGCTCCTAAGCGGGGTCACCGGGCCTTCGCCCGCCGAAGGGTTCACTAGCATAGTCACATTCAGCACGGCTTCGGCCCGCAGGCGGACAAGCCCGATGACGACAAGAACTACGAACTCCCGATAAATATCCCGGCCAGGAACACCATCACGCCGCCGACCACCACCTGGAATGCCGCATGCAGGAAGGGTGTGTCCATGAAGCGCATGCGAATCCACGAGATCGCCGCGAGTTCAGCGGCAACCACCACGATCGAGATGGCGGTGGCCGTCCAGAAATGCGGAATGAGATAAGGCAGCGTATGTCCGAGCCCGCCTACCGCCGTCATCGCGCCGCACACCGGCCCCCGAATCCACGGCGTGCCGCGCCCGGTGAGCGAACCATCGTCCGATAAGCCTTCGGCGAAGGCCATCGAGATGCCCGCGCCGATGGATGCCGCCAAGCCCACGAGGAAGGTCGCCCACGTATCGTGGGTGGCGAATGCGGCGGCGAACAACGGGGCCAGGGTCGAGACCGAGCCGTCCATCAAACCGGCCAGCCCCGGCTGCACATATTGCAGCATGAACATGCGCTTGGCGCTTTCGTCCTCTTTCGCGCGCGCGCCTTTGTCCAGGATCTGCTCCGAAAGCTTATGCGCAAGATTCTCGTGGCCGGCTTCCGCCTCGGCCAATTCGAGCAGAAGTTTGCGCACGGCAATATCGCGCGCGCCGTCGGCCGCTTTGCGGTAGAAGCGCTCGGCTTGGATCTCCATGTTCGCAGCGAACTTGCGCACCTCATCGAGCCTGAGTGGGCGAACAAGCCATAAAGGCTGCTTGGGATTGAGAAAGCCCCGCACGTCGTGGCGCCGAATCAGCGGCAGGTACTCGCCGAACTTCTGACGGTAGAGTTCGAAAAGCTTGCTTCGATGAGTGATTTCCTCTTCCGCCATCTCGTCGAATACCTTGGCGGACGACGGGAATTGTTGACGCAAGCCTTCGGCAAAACCGCGGTAGATCCGGCTGTCTTCCTCCTCGTTGGTGATGGCCAAAGCCAGCACTTCTTGTTCGGTGAGCTCGGCAAATCGTTTCACGGAAGCCTCTGGTCGTTGAAGGGGAAGTTGATTAGAACCATTCTAAAACAACTCAGGTTCCATTTGATAGGCCGGGAGCCCCGCTGCTAACAATCGGTGAAGCGAAAGACGACCCAAGGGAGACCCGATTTGCACGGTCACCGCCTGCGGCGGATACTCGAGCCGCTTATCCGGCGCGTGATGCATTTCTATTGGCGCTGGTCACGGCCGGCGACGCTGGGCGCGCGCGCCATGGTGATCGACGGCGCCGGGCGCATTTTCCTGGTCAAGCACTCCTACGTTGAGGGCTGGCACCTCCCTGGAGGGGGCGTTGAAACGGGCGAGAGCATGCTGTCGGCGCTTGCCCGCGAATTGGCCGAGGAGGGCAACATCCAGCTCGGCGCCACACCCGAACTGCACGGCATTTTCTTCAATAAACGCGCCTCACGTCGCGATCACGTGGCGCTGTTCATCGTGCGCGACTTCCGCCAGGAGACGCCCCCGACACCTAACCGGGAAATCGTCGACCACGGGTTTTTTCCGCTCGATGCGCTGCCCAAGGATGTCAGCCGCGCCACCCGCGCCCGCATTGACGAGGTGTTTAAGGGGGTCACGGTTAGCGAGTTGTGGTGAGGCCGCCTCGTCCTTCGAGACGCGTCGCTGTCGCGACGCTCCTCAGGATGAGGCGGGCATCAACCCAAATCTCGCGCGATCGTGCGGTGCGTTGAAATCGAGTTGCGGACCCAAAGGAACGATGCCGGTCGGATTCACTTGCCGCTGGCTGACGTAATAATGACGCTTGATCTGTTCGACACTTACGGTCTCCGCCACTCCCGGCATCTGATAGAGGTCGCGCAAATAATTCGACAAGTTAGGATATTCGCCGATGTGCCGCCAGTTGCATTTGAAATGCGAGTAGTAGACGGCGTCGAAACGGATAAGCGTCGTGAACAACCGCCAATCGGCTTCGGTGATTGCGCGCCCGACCAGATAGCGTTGCTGCGACAAAATCTGATCGAGACCGTCGAGCGTGTCGAACAGATTGCGGAATGCTTCTTCGTACGCGCTCTGCGTGGTCGCAAAACCCGCGCGATAGACGCCGTTATTGACGTTCGGATAAACCATCTCATTGATGCGGTCGATCTCGGCGCGCAGGGGCACGGGATAATAGTCGGTGCGCACGTTTGTGAAGGCGTCGAACGAGGCATTCAGCATGCGGATGATTTCTGACGACTCGTTATTAACGATCGTCCGCCGCTTCTTATCCCAGAGCACCGGCACGCTGACACGGCCAGTGTATTTCGGCTCGGCCATCACATAGATTTCGGAAAGCTTATCCTTGCCGTTGACGTCGTCGCCGGTCGAGCCTTCGTCTTTGTTGAAAGTCCAGCCGTCTTTGAGCATGTCGGGCGAGACTACCGACAGGGAAATGACGTTCTCCAGCGCCTTCAATTTACGGAAGATGACGGTTCGGTGCGCCCAAGGACAGGCGAGAGAAACGTAAAGGTGATAGCGGCCGGGCTCGGCGGCAAAGCCGTCATGGCCGGACGGACCGGCGCGGCCGTCCGGCGTCACCCAATTGCGGAAACTGCTGGCCGGACGCAGGAAACGCCCATCCTTGGTACGCAAGCCGTCCTGCTGCCAGACACCTTCGACCAGAAGTCCCATGCCATGCTCCTCGTGTCCTTGTCTGCTCGCCGATGTAGACGCTTGCCGCGGTCGGCGCCACCTCCAATGGACCGTAATTGGGCGAGGTGCTAATCGCTGCTTCAGGTGGGGGCGCTCCCGGTGATTGGGCCATGAGCGAGTTGGCGGTGACCATACGGCCTGAAACGGCCGGCGATGCGGACGCGATCGATCGGCTGCACGAGCGGACCTTCGGTCCCGGACGTTACGCGCGCAGCGCCTACCGAATCCGCGAGGGCCGCGCGCACGCGCTCGACCTGTCGTTCACGGCACGCATCGGCACGCTTTTGGTCGGGTCGGTGCGGCTAACGCCGGTGCGCATCGGCGAGACCCCGGCGCTGCTGCTCGGTCCGCTCACCGTGGAGCCGCCCTTCCGCTCACGCGGAATCGGCTCGGCGCTGATCGCACGCGCGCTCGAGCACGCGAAGGCCAAGGACCATAAATTGGTGCTGCTGGTCGGAGACGAGCCCTATTACGGCAAGTCTGGGTTCAGACGAATTGCCAAGGGCGTTGCCAAAATGCCCGGCCCGGTCGACCCTGCGCGGCTCCTGGTCAACGAACTCGTGCCAGGCGCGTTTGAAGGCGCGTCGGGCTTGGTCTTGCCCGCCTGGGAATAACCGCTTCGACCTTTAAGCAGACCGGCCGCGACGCGGCGAGTCTGCCCGCCGCTCCCAGCCCTCGAGCTTCCGTGAGGAGTAGCCCGCATGGGCGGAAGCAACGCCGCGGGAACCAGACTCTCGTGCCGAAGAGGTAGTCGCATGAGCGGAAGCCATGCTCGAAAGGCGGTAAAAAAAGCAGACGGAGGTCTCACTCCCCCTCATCCGGGTTACCGCAACGGCGCTATGTCCGGACCGTCGCCATCACCGCAAGTTAAGGCTGGGCGCGTGAAGCACGAATTGGGAGGAACATGCCATGGCAACCTGGACCGTCGGCACAAACGGCAATTTCGCAACCATCGCGGATGCCATGGCTTCAGGAAGCGTGCTCGCCGGCGACACGATCCAGCTCATCGACAATTACAGCGATGAGACGGCAACCGTTACGGTCGACAATCTCACTTTCACCAATGCCACGGGCTCGATCGACACCGGTATCAGCCTGACACTCGGCGCCGGAATCGCCAATCTCGCGCTCGCCGGCGACCAGCCGATCGCGGTGAACGGCAACAATATCGCCGACATGGTCACCGGCAACGCCGGAGACAACAACATCGCGGCCGGCACGGGCGGCGGCAGCTTTGCCGGCGGCGCCGGCAACGACACTCTGTCCGCTGTCGCCGGCACGGGAACCGATACGTTCGACGGTGGAACGGGAAGCGACCGGCTGGTGGTGGATTATTCCGGTATCACCGGCAATGTGGTCGGGGGCGTGGAGGATGTCGGCACGCTCGACGGCGGCAAAGGCGGATTCAGGAACAGCAGCGGCGGCAGCCTGAGCTTCGATAATATCAACGCCATCAGCATCACCACCGGGACCGGCAACGACTCCATTCTTATCGGAGACGGTGACGATGTAATCAACCTCGGCCAGGGCGGCAATGACAGCGTGAATGCCGGAGGCGGCACCGATACACTCATCGCCGACTTCTCGCTGAGCACGGCGTCGGTCTCGAGCAGTAACCTCACCGGGACGCTTGCCTCCGGTTATTCCGGCAGCTTTAGCGACAGCGCCCGCACGCTCACCTTCTCCGAAGTGGAAAACATCCAGGTCACCGGCGGCTCCGGCAACGATGTTCTCACCACCGGTGACGGGGCCGACACGCTGATCGGCGGCGCGGGCGACGACGTGCTTACTGGCGGCGGGGGCAACGACACGCTCACCGGCGGCCCAGGCGAGGATACATTCGTTTACGCTCCAGGAGCTGGCGCCGACACCATCACCGACTTCGCCGCGGGCACAAGCAACAACGACAAGGTCGACCTAACCGCGTTCACGAACATCCATACGCTTTCCGACGTTCTCGCGCATGCGACGCAGAACGGCGCCGATACCGTACTCGATTTCGGCGAGGGCGGCAGGCTTACGCTTGCCAATGTGACCGAGGCAAATCTCACGGCCGATGACTTCAGCCTCGACCCGCTACCGCCGGGCACCTGGACCAAAATCGACGGCGGTACGCCGGCGGCGATAGTTGGCGGCGATTTCAGCGGTTCGGGCACCGCCGAGCTTGCCGCGGCCTATGCAAGCGCCGGGACATACACGTACTCGACCGACTCGGGTTGGGCAAAGATTGACAACGGCGTGCCCGACCTGATGGCCGCGGGCGACTTCTCCGGATTGGGGCATGCGCAGCTTGTCGGTGTCTTCGGGGGCTACGGCACTTACACCTATTCGAGCGGGCCCGGCTGGAGCAAGATCGACAACGGCACGCCGAGCGTGCTGACATCCGGCGATTACGCCGGCAGCGGTGATGATCAGCTTGCCGGGGTGTTTGCCGGTTACGGTACGTATACTTGGTCGGCAAGCGCAGGTTGGCACAAGATCGATAACGGCACCCCGAACCTTTTGGCTTCGGGAGACTTCAATGCGGTCGGTCACGCCGAGTTGGCCGGCGTTTTCGCCGGCTACGGCACCTATACGTGGGACGCCGGCACCGGCTGGATCAAGATTGACAACGGTCTACCCTCGCAACTTGTTGCCGGCGATTTCGACAATAACGGCAAGACGGAGCTTGCCGGCTATTTTGCCGGCTACGGGACCTACATTTGGAGCGCGTCCGCGGGATGGAGCAAGATTGACGGCGGTGCGACGGCGGGCATGGCAGCGGTCGATCTCAATGGGGACGGGCAGAACGAGTTGCTCGCCTATTTCCCGAACGCCGGAATGTACGAATGGCAGTCGAGCGTCGGCTGGACCAAATACGACTCGACCTCCGCTTTGCCGGCGTCTGCGCAGCAGGCGCTGTTCGCGACGGGAAATTTCGAAGGCGGGGCGAATGTGTTGTCCGCCGTCGCATTCAATGGCGCTTCAGGCGTATGGCTCGATCCGCCGGCGGGCTCCGGCGCATCCTTAAGCATGGGCAGTTCCGTGCCTTCCTCGGGCGGCCAAACGGCAATGTCCGCCAATCTCGACCTCCTTGGCCAGTACATGGCCTCGTCTTTCCCCCCGTCCGGCATCGGAGACGGTGGATCATTGCTCAGCGATACGGGGCCGACCATGACTCCTCACATCGTTCCGCCTCACGCAGTCGGATAGAAGTTAGCGCCCCTCGCGCGCCCAGGCGGCTGCCAGGGAGCCGATCAGCAACAGAAGGCCGATCAGTCCCGCGAAAATCGGCAGCACGCCGATGCCGCGCACCACGCTCACATCGCGCATCCTGAGCCCGATCCAATCCTGGCCTTGGAAGCTCGAGCCGCTGTGCACCGGCACCACGCGCGGAATGTCGAGGCCATTGCCGCCGGCCGCGAGCCGGCGCGCGCTGCCGCCGGTCGCCGCGGTGATGTTGTGCAGCACGTCGGTGGTCGAGGTAACTTCCTGGAATTCGCGCGGATTGGCCGGACCGACATTGACCAGCGCGGTAAGCTTGCCGTCGGTCGCGCGCCACAAGCCAAGTTCTTTGGCGGTGATGGACGCCTGCCAAAGACCCGGCTTGTCGGGCTTCAATGTGAGCGTCTGGGTTTTGCCGGTCGGCGAGGTCAGCGTCACCGGTTCGGCCGTATCGGCCATCGTCTGCCGCGTCACCGCGAGGTCGCGGCCATGTACGCTCAGCCGTAAGGCCTCTTCATCGAGGTCCGGCTGTTTCATCAGCCAGTGTGACAGCCGGCGCAACAGATCGAGGTCCGGTCCGCCGCCTTCATAGCCGCGCGCCCACAGCCAAATCTGATCCGACAAGAGCATGGCGACGCGGCCTTTGCCTTCGTGCGCCAGCACCAGCAGCGGCTTGTTGTCGGGTCCTTGCAGAACCGAGGTGCCGGTGGTGCGGTGAGTATCGACGACGCGGAACCACTGGCTCCAATGCGGCGGATTCGTCTGGGAGCCTTCGAGCCCCCGTGTCACCGGATGGCGTTCGCCGAGCTTGGTCAGCGCGGCGCGGAACGGCTTTTCGGTCACGCCACCGCTCGGCTCTGCCGGCAAGATGACGTCGAGGGGCGTGCGCCAGATGCTGGCCGGACCGCCGTATTCAGGGCCGGCGGCGATCAACAGCGCGCCGCCGTCGCGGACGTATTTTGCGATGTTGTCGAAATAGATCGTCGGCAGCACGCCTTGCCGCGCGTAGCGGTCGAAGATGATGAGCTGGAATTGCGAAATCTTCTGCTGGAAGAGCTCGCGGGTCGGGAAGGCGATCAGCGACAGCTCGTTGATCGGCGTGCCGTCCTGCTTCTCGGGTGGGCGCAGGATGGTGAAGTGGACGAGGTCCACGGAAGCATCGGATTTGAGCAGGTTGCGCCAGGTGCGCTCGCCCGGATGCGGTTCGCCGGAGACGAGCAGCACGCGCAGTTTGTCGCGCACGCCATCGATCGAGACCACGGCGCGGTTGTTGACCTGGGTCAGTTCGTTGGGAATCGGCGAGGCCTCCACCTCGACGATATTGGGACCGGCATGCGGGATTGGCACTTTCACCTTGATATCCGCGCCGACCGCCACCGACTGCTTGTCGATGACCTCACCGTCGCGCCGGACGGTCACTTCGGCGGTCCCGGTATTCGACCCATGGTCCTCGATGTGGAAACCGATTGTCTGCGACTGGTTCACGATGCCGAAGCGCGGCGTCTGCGTGAGGACCACACGGCGATCGATCTCGTTGGGATGGCCCGTGATCAGCGCATGTACCGGAGCCGAGAAACCAAGCGCTTTCGCATTGGCCGGCACGTCGTGCACGCGGCCGTCGGTGATCATGATCGTACCGGCGATGCGGTCAGGCGGCACATCGGCGAGCGTTGCGGATAGTGCCGAGAATAGCTTTGTGCCGTCATTCTCTCCGTCCGCTTCGCTGGCGTTGGCGGTGCGTACTTCCAAGCCCGGGATGCGCTGCAATTCTTTGACGAGGGCCGCGCGCGCCGCCTCGGTCTGTTTCTCGCGGTCGCCGAATTCCTGGCTCGGACTTTTATCGACGATCACCGCGGCGACCGAGGGAATCGGATCACGGTCCTCGCGGGTGAGCGACGGATTGGCGAGCGCGAGAATCATCAGCGCCATGGCGACGGCGCGCACCAGCGCGCCGCGTCCGCGCGTGAGCAGCAGCAGGGCGGAGATCGCTACCGCGACGCCGATCGCCGCCCAGATGGCGTAGGCGGGCACCAATGGAGCGAAGGAAACGCCGAGATTCAATCACGACTCCTGCATTCATCCTCATGGTTTGAGACGCGCGGCTTCGCCGCGCTCCTCACCATGAGGTTCTCCGTTTCCTCCTCATCCTGAGGAGCTTGCGCAGCAAGCATCTCGAAGGATGAGGTCACGTTACTGCCCCAGCCGCTCAAGCAGAGCGGGAATGTGGACCTGATCGGCCTTGTAATTGCCGGTGAGCGCGTACATCACGATGTTGACGCCGGCGCGGAACGCGAATTCGCGCTGCCGCGGCTCGCCGGGCACCATTGGCAGCATGGGTTGTCCGTCCGGCCCCATGGCCCATGCGCCGGCGAGGTCGTTTGAGGTGATGAGAATGGACGAGACGCCGTCGCCGGCCCGCACCGGGCGGTTGCTTTGACCGTCCTTCTCCGCCGGAAGGGCTTGCACCCAGAGCTGCCCGCTACTGAAGCGGCCGGGAAAGTCATGCAGTAGATAGAAAGTCTTGGTCAGCACGTGGTCCGTTGGCACCGGCTCGAGCTCGGGGATGTCGAGCGACGACAGAATCGAGCGCAGCTTGAGCATTCCCGGCGAACGATTTTGGCCGCCTGGTCCAGGCGGTGCATCGATGGCGTCGCGCGTATCGAACAGCACCGTGCCGCCGCGCTTCATGTAGGTGTCGATATGCTCGAGCGCGGCCTTCGAAGGGTTCGGCGCCTTCAGCGAGATCGGCCAATAGATGATTGGGAAGAAGGCGAGCTCGTCGCGCGCTGGATCGAGCCCGATCGGTTCGCCCGCTTCGAGGGCTGTGCGCTGGGCAAGGAAAAGCGTGAGCCCATCGAGGCCCGCCTTGCTGATCTCGTCGACCTCGGGGTCGCCGGTGACGATATACGCGAGATGCGTGCGATGGGTCGCCTTGATGGCGAAGGCCTGCGCATCGGACGCAGTCGACGCCGGCGGCGTTGCGGGTTGGGTTTGGGCGCGGCTCGGGTACGGCAGAGCGAGCGCAACGGCGGTGCCGAGCACCAGCATCGCCGCGGTCGTGCGCCGGCGCAGGCGCAAACCGCCGAAGCCGCCCGACAGCCAGAACACCAAGAGCCCGTCGAGCATCAACAGCGCCAGCGCGGCGACAAACACAGGCCCGCGCAAGTCGAGCGGCTCGCCGTGGCGGTAGACGTCGTAACTCGCGTTGAGTCCGGTGAAATCGAGCGGCATCGGGCGGTCACTCGGCGTCAGCGTATTGACCGCGACCAGACCTTCCGGTGGCCCGTAGAAGCCCGGCGGATGCTCGGCATTACCGCGGCCGGCGAAATTGACTGGCAATGGCCGGGCGTCCGGAGGCGGTGGGCCGAAAGCGCCGAACCCGTCGAGAATGCGCGTTGGCGGCACCACTTGGACAGGCTGATTGTCGGCGGTCGCCGGCTGCGTCCCGGCCTTCTGCGTCGACGGCGCAGCGCCGGCGAGCGACACGATGCGTTTGAGCATTTCGACGAATGCACCCGACAAGGGCAGATCCGACCAGCGGGTATCCGCGGTGACGTGGAAAAGGACGATCAATCCCTTGCCGCGGCGCTCGGCGGTGACCAAGGGCGTGCCGTCGCCGAGTGTCGCCCAGGTCCGGTCGGGGAGTTGGGCGTCCGGCTCCGCCAGTACCTGCCGGCTGACGGTGACGTCGTCGGGCACCTTCATTCCGCTGAATGGGCTGTCCTGCGAAAAGCCGGCGAGGTGCTGCGGCTTGTCCCAGCTCAGCGTGCCCCCCAGGATTCGTCCGCCACGGCGCAATTTGACCGGAATCAGATCGTCGCCTGCGGCGGCGGCGAGATGGGGACCTGCGAAGCGTACCAGAACGCCGCCATCCTCGATCCATTTCGCGAGCCGTTCTCGCGCTTCGGCGACGTTACCAACGTCGGCGAGAATGAGCATTGGAAGATGTTGGTCGAGAAAGCGGGTGATCGCTTCCGCCGGCGCGATCGGCTCTGCGACTCGCACATCGGCAAAGGGATTAAGCGCCCGGTTCAAATAATAAGTCGCGCCGAGCAACGGCATCGACTGGTCGGCGTCGGAGCCGGAGACGATGCCGACGGTGCGTCGCCGCCAGCGCTTGTCGAGCAGTTGTACGGCGCCTGCCGAGTGCTCGCCGACGATTTCCAAGCGTGCGACATCATTGCGGATCTCGACCGGCAGATTGATTGATGCCTGCGTTTCGCGATCGCCTGCCTTGAAAGCGAAGGGTGCTTCGCCGAGCGGCAATCCCTTCAGGTCAATGGCTTTGACGATGCCGTTCTCCGCCTTGCCGGTCCGCGCCCGCAGCACCTGTACCGTCAGCGCGCCGGCGGCATTGTCGGCGCCCGCCAGAGCGTGCGCGGTCGCGAGCCCGCCATTGACGACCGTGAGCGGATGATCGCCGATCGTCTTCTTGAGCCCGGCGAGGAACTCCTTGCCTCTGCCCGTATCGATGCCGTCCGACAGCCACACGACTTCCGCTTTGGGAGAGGCTGCCAGAAAGCGCTGGAGCACAGGCAGCGCCGCGCCGCGATCGACGGTGTAGGGCTTGGGCTTGAGTTGCTTGGTTTCGATGCGGGCGGCGTCGGCGACTTGCAGCGAGATATCATGCGCGCTTTGCGATAGCGGCAGCAATGCTACGCCGCGGTTATCGGCGGCGGCGCGCGCGATCAACTCGTCGGCGGCGCGCAGGCGCTCCGGCCAGGCCGCCGCCGCGCCCCAGCCGTCATCGATCATGATCACCAACGGCGCACTGCGGTTGTTCGCCGCCAGCGGCGGATTCCACATGGGTCCCGCCGCCGCGAGAATGACGAGCGCGGCGAGCATCAGGCGCAGCAAGGTCAGCCACCACGGCGTGCGGGAAGGCGTCTCTTCTCGAGGTGCAATCTCAAACAACAGCCGTGTCGGCGGGAAGTCGATGCGGCGCGGCCGAGGCGGCACCAGGCGCAACAGCCACCACAGCACCGGCAGGCTGAGCAGCCCCAGTAGGACCAGCGGTTGCGCGAACGCGAGCGGGAACGAGCCGATCACGCCGCTCTCCCCGGCTGGCCCAGTCCTTGCCGGCCGCCGGCATAGGTCGCCTGGCCACCATCGCCCATGCGCGCGTGCAAGACCAGCAGCAGTTGGCTTGCCGGCTTGTCGGTCCGATGAATCGCGAAGCTCCAGCCGAGCCGGTCGGTCTCGGCCCGGATCGCGGCGCGATGGCGCTCGACAAGACCTTGATAATCGCTTCGCCAAGTCTCGGCCCGGCCGGCGGTGATGCTGCCGCCGCCTTCCGGCTCGACGAACTCGATCCGCCCGGAATAGGGGAAACTCTCTTCCGCCGGATCGACGATCTGCACCACGTGGCCCCTCGCGCCCGTGCCGGAAAGCTGGCCGATGACCTGCCGAACGTCGCCGATCGGGCTCCACAGGTCCGACAATAGGACGACCTCCGACAAAGGCGTGGGCGCAAAGGAAGGCGGCACGCTCAAGCGGTCGGTGGTGTCGTGCAGGAGCGCTTCGGCCATCTTTTCGATGATGTTGCGGCTGGCGCTCGGCCGTAACAGACCAGGTACGCCGACGCGCTCCCCCCCTTGCACCAGCACCTCGGCGAGCGCCAACGCGACAACCAATGTACGGGCAAGCTTACTCTCCCGGGTCAATGCCGAAGCGAACGTCATCGAAGGCGACCGGTCCGGCCAAATCCAGATCGTATGCGAGGCTTCCCATTCGCGTTCGCGCACGTAGAGGTGGTCGTCGCGCGCCGAGCGTCGCCAATCGACGTTCTGCGCAGGCTCGCCGGACAAGAAATGGCGGTACTGCCAGAAGTTCTCGCCTGGTCCGGCGCGTCGGCGGCCATGCAACCCGTGGATGACAGTGGCGGCCACGCGGCGAGCCTCAAGAATGAGCCGCGGCATGGCTTCGGCCAGCGTGCGGCTTTGGGCCGTCGCGCGGCGGATCGCGCCCGTCTCGATCTCATTCAGCCTCGGCTCGGTCATTGCGCCTATCCAATGCGCGCGTTGAGCTGCCGTATGATGTTGGGCACGGTTTCTCCTTCGGCGCGGGCGGCGAAGGTCAGCGCCATGCGGTGCTTGAGGA
>DASTWX010000302.1:0-9331 GCA_035765795.1 Pseudolabrys sp.
TAGCAGAGGCCGAATGTCCGCGCCCGTCTGTGGATCGCGCCACGTGTCCCAAATTGCGGCGACGCAAAACGGCTTCCCATCTTTCATGCCGGGAATCGTCAAACTTGTAGCGAGGTTCGATGGGCTTGCTTCATCCAAAAATGATCCTCGTTGCAAATCAATGAGGGTGGTGAGGTTAGACAACAGATTTCGATTCGCATAAGTCCATGCGGATTCTTTGGGTGGCCTATTTTGCCTTGCGCTCGCCGAGCCAAAGCCGAGCGCAGGCAAATGCGAGCATTCCGGCGAGAATCCCTGGAAAGCCTTCTGATTCATAGCCCGAAGAAAATTGGCCGCCGATCACACCCCCGATGATGCCAGATGCAAACAGTCCGGTAGCCCAGATTGCGACTGTTCTGATTTTTGTGCCCACGTGAATCAGCCCTATGTTCGGCTTATAGTCCTCGTATAGCCAAACAGTGCCAGCGACAAAGAGGGAGCCAGCGCCCATGACCATCAAGCCGCGCACCAAAGGGGCAAAGAAAACGAAATAGATTAGGCCTGCCGCGCCAGCGGCGCTTAGGCACAAGGCTAAAATGAGTGAAATGACACGCCGCACTTTACTTCCGGAAATGCTAGCTTTTCGAGGGCGCCGAAACGCCTCTTCTACAATTCCGCTCTCTTCCTGGCGCCACCAGCGCCCTTGCTTGTCGAGAAAGTAACAATCCTCGCCAGGCCTAGGTTCTGGCAGGAACGATCCCCCTTTGAGCTTCCTGATAACGCCAAGCAACACGCTGCCTGCCAGGAAAATCAATAACATGTATATGAAAAGCATGCTTGTACGTTCGTTTGCTTCCGACTGTGGATGTCAGAACGGATGAAGAAATCCAACTGGCGAAGACGCTGTTTTTCGCGACCAGTACGCGCGTGCGCGCACAGGAGTTGCATGCTGCAGCATAATCGATTCTGCGGTCGCCGCTGCGCACGATTGGGCTGGCGAAAATCGGCGCTTTACCGGGACAAGGAAAGCGGCTTTCTGCACCGCCTACTGCCCAAAATCTTCCCAAAAAGAACTGCGCGGCTCGCTTTCAATCGCTAGGTAATTGAGGAAATTGGCGCTCCCTAGGGGACTCGAACCCCTGTTTTCGCCGTGAGAGGGCGACGTCCTGGGCCGCTAGACGAAGGGAGCCAAGCGCAAGGCCTTCGAGATAGCCTCGATCCGGCGGCGGCGCAAGCACAGGCCGTTCGGCGATATCGGCAACACAGGATCGGCAGCACACGGGCGGGCCGTCTGCCGCGCCTCGGCAGCGCGGCGGCGCACGGGCACGCCGCGCCGGACAAGCTTTAACGCTGCGGCGAAAGGCGCAAACGCCCGAGAGGCTTCAGCGTATAAAGGTCGAACGTGCGCAACTCGAGTGCGCCGTCGACCTCCACCGTCAGCACGATATGGCCCTCGCCGATCGTGGTCGTCAGCACTTTGGCACCGGCCGGCAGGGTCGCGCTCGCCGGAGCCGCGGCTGTGGCTGGAACCGCGGCGGTCGACGGAGCGCTTTTCCCGCTCTGGGAAAGGCGGTAGCCGATGAGGGCGAGAACAATCGCGAGGGCGAGGAACGTTCCGCCCACGGCGAAGATCATGAACCGGCGCACGCGGGCCACGAAATGCGCGTCGGCTTCGGAGAGTTTCTGGTCGGGCATAGGATGGGTCATGAACGAAGGCGCAACGGAGACGGTCACGATCCGCCCGGAAGAAGCGGGCGCGCGGCTCGACCGCGTCCTGGCCGCGCGCATCCCGGCGCTGTCGCGCTCGCGCCTGAAGACGCTGATCCTCACCGGCCAGGTGGCGATCGGGGCGCGCACGATCCGCGATCCGGCCGCCCACGTCAATTCCGGCGACACGCTCACCGTCACGCTACCGCCGCCCGAACCGGCCGAGCCGCAAGCGGAGCAAATCCCGCTCGAGGTTGTATATGAGGACGACGCGCTCATCGTCATCAACAAGCCGAGCGGCCTCGTCGTACATCCGGCGGCCGGGCATGCCAGCGGAACGCTGGTCAATGCCTTGATCGCCCACTGCGGCCAGAGCCTTTCCGGTATCGGCGGCGTCAAGCGCCCCGGCATCGTCCATCGGCTCGACAAGGATACCACCGGCCTCATGGTCGTGGCGAAGACGGACAAGGCGCACCGCGCGCTCGCAAAACAGTTCGAGCACAAGCTGGAGGGCCCCTTGGAGCGCGGCTATCTGGCTTTTGTCTGGGGCGCGCCGGAGCGGCCGCGCGGCACCATCGATGCGCCGCTCGACCGCCATCCGCATGCCCGCGACAGGCGTGCGGTGCGCGAGGGCGGACGCGAAGCAGTGACGCACTGGGAGGTGTTGGAACGCTTCAATGACCCCGCAGGCAAGCCGATCGCGAGCCTCCTCGAATGCACGCTAGAGACCGGCCGTACCCATCAAATCAGGGTTCACCTGGCGCATATCGGCCATCCGCTCCTTGGCGATGAGACTTACGCCACCGGCTTCAAAACCAAAGCGAACCGGCTCGGCCGTGAGGCGCAGGCGGCGCTCGGGGCGCCGGGACGACAGGCCTTGCACGCCTACAGGCTCGTCTTTGAGCACCCGATAACCGGCGAAATCCTGGAATTCACGGTCGATCTGCCGCCGGACCTTCAAAGACTGGCGGTTGCGCTCCGGGCCGGTGCCGCGTAGCGGCGCGCGCGGCTTGCCCCGGCCCTATGCTGCTGGGGTTACAGTGCCGAACACCCTCTTGCAGACGCCGGTCGGTACCCCTATCTGATGAACATCAAGACGATACCAAATAGCTCAGCTCCTGGTGTTCCTCGCGGAACGCCGGGCGTTTTGCGTCGTTACCTCAATATCTCGGTCGCGGCTGCTCCGAACGGGCGACTGGCGCACCGAAGAGCTCAACAAGACGAATGGCTTACGGAGTAAACCGCAAGTCACGGCGACGTGACGGGCAGGCGCCTTCCTTCGGCGCCCCGTGTCCGGTATGTTCCACCTGCGTTCCACCTCTGGCGGGCGCAAAATTCGCAGCCGTCGGCTCGGGGAGCGGCGGCAGTAACCCGCCCGCCGATTATCGGGGGCAATAAGGAGGGCGCTCATCATGGCCCGTACAACCGCTATGCCGGTACTCAAGGCCGAATCCGGCCTCGCACACTACCTCGAAGAAATCCGCCGGTTCCCGATGCTGGAGCCGCAGGAGGAATACATCCTGGCGAAGAGTTGGCGCGAGCACGGCGACCGCGAGGCCGCGCACAAGCTCGTCACCAGCCATTTACGCCTGGTCGCCAAGATCGCCATGGGGTATCGCGGCTATGGCTTGCCGATCGCCGAAGTCATCTCGGAAGGCAATGTCGGCCTGATGCAGGCGGTCAAGCGATTCGAACCTGAGAAGGGGTTTCGCCTCGCCACCTATGCCATGTGGTGGATCAAGGCGGCGATCCAGGAATACATCTTGCGCTCGTGGTCGCTGGTGAAGATGGGCACCACCGCCAACCAGAAGAAGCTCTTCTTCAACCTGCGCAAGGCGAAGAGCAAGATTTCCGCGCTCGACGAAGGCGACCTGCGGCCAGATCAGGTCAGCCTTATCGCCAAGCGGCTGGGCGTCACCGAGCAGGACGTGGTCGACATGAATCGACGGCTCGGCGGCGATGCTTCGCTCAATGCGCCGATCCGCGAGGAAGGCGACAGCGGCGAATGGCAGGATTGGCTGGTCGACGAGAGCCCGAGCCAGGAGCGGCTACTGGCCGAGAGCGAGGAGAAGGAGAACCGGCACGAAGCGCTGATCGGCGCCCTCGATGTGCTCAATGAGCGCGAGCGGCGCATTTTCGAAGCGCGCCGCCTGGCAGATGACCCGATCACGCTCGAGGATCTTGCCTCGGAGTTCGGTGTTTCCCGCGAACGTGTGCGCCAGATCGAAGTACGCGCGTTCGAGAAGGTGCAAAAGGCGGTGAAGAACCGCATGGCGGCGATGGAACAGCCAAGGCAGCCCGAGGCAGCGCTTGCTGCACATTAGCCGAGGCGGAATGTCGTCGCGATTTGCGGCCCGGCCCTCGCCGGGCCTTTTTTTGTTTGCGCTCGCGGAACTTTCGAGGCCGCACCCACTTGTGAAGAACACGCGTGGCGCCTCGGTGCTACGCTTATGGCGGCTCGTGGCGTCGACCAAGGGCCTTAAAGATGTGCCTTTGTGCCGACGGGCCGCGGCCGCTTCGAAGCTCCTGTTCCAGGAGGGAATGACCATGGCCCACTCGCACGTGCTGCTCGGTGCGGATGCCACACCCGCGCCGGTCTCGATCCGGAAGATCGGTATCGCCGACCTGAAGGATGCGCTCGCCAAAGGCGTGGACGATTTCGCCGCCATGCCTACCCACGCGCTGTTTCTCGGCGCAATCGTTCCTATTCTCGGCCTCTTGCTAGCCCGGTTTGCCTTCGGCTACGCGGTGCTGCCGCTGCTCTACCCCTTGGCCGCCGGCTTTGCGCTGGTCGGACCGGTGGCCGCACTTGGCCTTTATGAGTTGAGCCGGCAACGCGAGGCGGGACTCGACCCGTCGGTTACGCACGCCCTTGATGTGCTGAGCTCCTCATCCTTTGGCGCCATTGCTGCCCTTGCTGTTTTGCTGGTGGGCATCTTCGCGTTGTGGATGGCGGTGGCCAATGCGATCTACGTCGCCACTTTCGGCTATGCCCCACAATTGTCGATCGGCGCGTTCGTCGACGATCTCTTCACGACCAGCGCCGGCTGGCAACTGATCGTGCTCGGCAACGGCGTCGGCTTCCTCTTCGCCGTGCTGGTGCTCACGATCAGCGTCGCCTCTTTCCCGCTGCTGCTCGACCGCGATGTCGGCGCCGCAACGGCGTTGTGGACGTCGGTCCGCGTTGTGATCGACAATCCGCTCACGATGGCCTTATGGGGCGTGATTGTCGCGGCGCTTCTGCTGCTCGGCTCGCTGCCGTTCTTCCTCGGACTTGCCGTGGTGGTGCCGATTCTCGGCCATGCGACATGGCATCTATACCGGAAGGCGGTGGAGCCGGCCGGCAGCCCGCATCCGAGTCGCCGGCCGCTCACGCATGAGCGGCGCTACGCCGCGGATTTTCCGTCGGTGCTGTTTCCGTGGACCAAGTAACACATCATCAACGCGACGCGGCCTGAGCGGTGCGGGCCGGTGGCGCCGCCGGCGCGGGGTTTGCGTCAGGCTCGAGGTAGCTCTTGGAGAGGTCGACGGGGTGCAGGCGCGGCTTCTCGGCGAAAAGGCCGAAAATGTCGCCGCTGGTGAACGCGGTAACGCGTGTGCTCTCGTCCAAGAGCGAAGCGCCGTAACTCGCCGCCACCGCCGCACGATCGTAGCCAAGCAGGTCGAGCACCGTCGGCGCGATCGAAAAATGACTGTCATGGCCGCGGCTCGCGTTCGCCGCCGCTTCGAAGCGCGCGCGCAAAACCGCGCTTCCGGTTACGACGAAGAGCGGCACCAGCCCCTCGCGCGGGTCGGGATTTTCCGTCGTGCAATGAGTGAAGTGCTTGGGGTTGAACGCCTGGCCATGATCGGAGGTGTAGATGATCACGGTGTCGCGCAGATCGGCGTGCTCGATCAGCCGCGCCATGATGCGATCGACCGACCAGCGCACCGCGTTGCGATACGAGCGGATGCGGCTCGCGCTGGTATCGGTCGGCGACTCGCTCATGGTCGGGCGGAATAGGCGGGCGCTCTCGGGGTAATCCTCGTCATAAGGGAAGTGCGCGCCGTTCTTGTTGGCATAAATCAGGACCGGTCGGTCTGCCTTCACTTCCTTCAGCACGATATCGAGCAGCTTGTCGTCCAGGCGCGGTATCGGGGTCGCTTCGTCGAGTGCATAGAAACCATCGATGTCGCGTGCTTCCGCAGCGGTCATGAAATTCTGCAGCTTGCCTGGATTGTGAATGAACCCGGCTTGGCCGTCGATGTAGACGGTGCGAAAGCCCGCCTTCTTGGCATATTGCCAAATCGTCGGATTGCTCAGGATTTGCCGGCCAATGCCGTTTTCCTTAGCGGCAAAACGCAGAATGGCATTGGAATAATGGCTGCAATTGCCCCCCGAAACCGCCGGGCCGAAGTTGACGATTTTATCCTTCAAGCTCGCCAGTTCGGGCGTGTACGGGTTGCCCGGCGTCCAATCGATGTAGCCGCCGCGTACGCTCTCGTCGATTACCATGATGATGCGACGGATCGGCGTCGCCGACGCCACAGCGCCCGATGTCTCGCTCTGCGGCGTGAAAAGACCGTTCCAGGCGAGCGACACCGGATGGCGTTTCGGCAGCGGATTGGCCGCAAGCTTCGAACCGAGCACAACACCCACCGATAAAGGCTCGAATTGCGTCGGCAAAGCCTCCGACCCGCCGCCTTCCTTGACAAAGATGATGGCGACGGTCGCGGCGATCGGCAGCACCGGCAGCCAGGCCGCGCGCGTCATCCAGCGCCGCGCCGTTACGGCACGCGGTGCCGGTGGCATCGCGAATATGACGAAACCGACCGCCAGCACGGCAGCGAACCAGTAGAGATCGCCGGCGTAAAAGGACGCTGCGCGGCTCGCCTCGTGCTTGGCGTTCCACAACGTGAGCGCGTCGAGTACGCCGAAATCGCTGCCGCTGGCGCGGTGATAGGCGAATCCGACCGCGGTCGTGAAGGCGATGACCGCGGCCCAAAGGAAACGTAGCCAACGATTGCTCTGGAACGCGGCGGCGAGTAACGCGATGAGCGATAGGCTCCACACGCCGAGAAACCCGACGAGCGTGACCCAACGCGCTTGAGCAAGCAACAGTTCGATCCGGCTCAGGAACCCGGTATTCGTCCATAATGCGAATAAGGCGATAGCCGCGATTTTGAGGGCGTAGCCGGTCATTCGGCTCGTCTCAAAGCGGCTGTCGTGCCCGGCCGACATGATGTTCTCCAGATTGGCGCGGCCAAAAGCGCCGCCAGGTGTAATTCGCTCAGGATCCGGCGAAACGGACGGCCAGCGCGGCGCCCCAAACAAGCGCCGAAAGGCACAACATGCAGAAGACCGCGGCCGAGCCGAAATCCTTGACCATGCCAATTGCGGGATCGCGCTCGCGGGTGACTCGATCGGCCAACTTCTCGATCGCGGTGTTGAGCAACTCGACGGCCAAAGTGCCGAGCAAAGTGCCTATCATCGCCACGTACCAACCGATGCCGGGCGCAAGCCAAGCGCCGAGCGGCAGAGCGGCGGCGAGCACGATCACCTCTTGCCGCACGGCGCGTTCGAGGCGCAGGCCGCAAGAGAGCCCGCGCAGCGTATTATTCGTCGCACTCAGCAGCGAACTGACAGTCGCGTTCAAGCCGCTACCCGCCCACGTTGAAATCGGCGGGACCATAGAGCCTCGCGATTAAATGTTTGTTACGGAAAAAGATGAAACGGGGCGTGATGGCTGGCTGCGCCATCGCAGACCGAAATTCGTTTAATGCTGGGCCGGTCAGCTTGCACTTCCATGCGGACAGGCCTCACCGCTCTCGCTGCGCAGAACGCGACCCCTTGGCGCATCGCCCTGATGTCCGGTTCCTGGCCCGCGCTTCCAGGCGTCGTCTCTCCTTTTCGGCTCGGTAGCGTATCTATGAAATAAAATCTGCGTCGGCCTAATCGTCTCCTCTTGCCTCCGGGATTTCATGCTCTAGTATTTTCGCACGGGGATCAGCAGTCTCCCCTTTAGACGGTTTCCGTCCAAGCACTGCGCAATGCTCGATTCGTCGAGGGGATTGCGCATGGACGGAAAGCCTCCTTCGATTTTCCGGCATGAACTGTATCCGCATCTTGGCGCGGCTGCCGCGCCAGTCATGATTGGCGTCCGCCGCGAAGATGCCTTCGCTGCGGATGACCGGCTCATAATCGAGGCATTGCGCTGCCCGCATCACGTGGATGATTGCTGCTCGTGGGACGCGATCATTCGCGCGTACGACATTCCCGATGCAGCTCTTGACCGTCCGGCAACAATCGTCAGAGGCGCAGACACGTCGCGGCTCGATCTAGCGCCGCAATGTGAAGGCCTGCTCGCGATCTCACGCGGGCTCTCGGCGAACTCCCCGGACGACCACGAACTGCTCCGGCGCGAACTGGTGAATCTACGACGCGCTCTATGCATGTACCGCAGCTTGCATACCGAGCATCAGAACCGGACCGCGGAATAACAGTGTGACGCGGCCGGCCCTCACTAGAGGAGCTTGCGAATTTGGGCGTGGGGGCATGAACGGGCCGAAAGCCCACTGAAACGGAGAAGAGCATGCGCGCACTTCTATCCCTCTTGATCGGCGCCGCCGCATTAACATCGGTCGCGTCCGCCAGCGTCCAAAACATTGATTGGCAGAAGGTCGATGCCGCGTTCGGCAGGAAGGCCGCCGTCACCGGCGGCGTCCATCGCTACAGCTTCCCACGCAGCGATCTCAAGGTGACGCTCGACGGCGTCGCCATCAAGCCGGCGCTCGCGCTCGGCGGCTGGGTCGCAGTCAAGCCTGCGTATTACAGCGCGATGGTCATGGGCGACCTCGTGCTGCTTGAAACGGAGATCAAGCCGGTCATGTCAAAGCTCATTGAGGGTGGCCTCGAAGTGACCGCCGTGCATAATCATCTGCTGCGCGCAAGCCCGGAGACTTTCTATCTGCACGTCGGCGGCTATGGCGATCCGGTCAAAATGGCCTCGACAATTCGCGCCGCCCTGGCGGTGAGCAAGACTCCGCTCGGACAGCCCGCAGCAACGACTCCGGCCTCCAAGTTTGATCTCGATACCGCGCAGATTGACCGGATCATCGGCGCCAAAGGACACGTCAATGGCGGCGTTTATCAGATCGGCGTTCCCCGTCGCGACCAGATCACGATGGAGGGAATGCCGCTCAACCCGCCAAGCCCGATGGGTGTCGCGACCGGCATGAACTTCCAGCCGACAGGCGGCGGCAAGGCGGCAATCACCGGGGACTTTGTTCTCACCGGAGACGAGGTAAATCCGGTCATTCGGGCGCTGCGGTCGAACGGCATCGAGGTGACAGCGGTGCACAGCCACATGCTGGACGAACGGCCGCGGCTGTTCTTCATGCACTTCTGGGCAAACGACGGCGCACTGAAACTCGCAAGAGGACTCCGGGCCGCGCTCGATAAGACTGCACGCACGAAGGAGTAATCCCCATGACGGCTAGTCCGATTCCTGATGCGCCTGCACCACGCGTTCCCATCGGCGAGCTCGTCCGCTATTTCCTCCGGCTCGGCGCCTTGGGCTTCGGCGGGCCGGTGGCGCTCTGCGGTCTGATGGAAAAAGAGCTCGTCCAGGATCGGCATTGGCTCACCAAGGAAGAGATGCGCGAT
>DASTWX010000303.1:0-30028 GCA_035765795.1 Pseudolabrys sp.
GCGTTCACGCCCGTCCGGCCAGGGTTCGAGATTGAACATCTCGTCCGGCGGCCAGCGGGGTCCGCCTGCCCAGGCGGCCCAGCCGAGCCACACGTCGGGGTTGGCGCTCATTTCGGAGCAGATATCGCGCAAGGCATTATAGGACGCCGGATTACGACCGCCGTTGAATTCGCCCAGCACCGCCTTCACCTTTCTGCCGCGCGCCCATTCCTGGAATGCCTCGATTCGCTCGGAGCCGATGGTGCCGGAAACCGCCTGAGGATGCGTGCCCGAGGAGTCGGTGTCGAAATATTGATGAACCTCGAAGGCGAAATGGTCCGCCGGATCGGCGATGCCCCACATCGCCGTGTTGCCGGCTGAGATCCAGGAATGGGCGCCGGTATAAGCGACGCCGGGAACAAGCACGAGATTCTTCGCCCCGCCGGCGCGGATTGCAGCAATCGCGGCATTTGCCGCCACGAGCCAGGACGCGACATCGATTCCCGCCGGCTCGTTCATCAACCCGAGGATAACGCGTGGATCGTCACGGAACAGGACGGCGAGGCGCGACCAGAAATCGGCGAAGGCCGACACCGGAAGTTCGGCCGACCCGATGATTCGTTCTTTACTCCAGTTCTCGCGCGCCAACGTGCGCTTAGCGTAATTGTGCGGGTCGACGATGACGTGCATGCCACGCGCTGTCGCAAAATGCACGATGTCCCTGAGGAGAGCCTCTTCCTGCCGATCGAATGCGCCGCCGAGTTCGTGTTGCAAGCGCTCCCACTTGAACGGCACGCGAATGAGGTTGAAGCCTAGGTTACGGTAGTAATCGACGTTGGCGTGTGTCGGATAGAGATATTCGCGGCCGTGAATGCCGAGCAGGTTACCGAATTCCGCTCCGGCAAGATTAACGCCGACCAATGGCGGGACCAAAGCGCTCGCGGGCGGCGCGAGCGCATATTCTGCCGCGTCTGCCCGCACACGCGTCCAGGCCGCTAGTGCAAGAGCCGCGCCGGCGGAAAGCGCGGAGCGGCGTGTAATCGGAGGTGTCACGACCCGCTCCGGTGCAGCTTTTCTCTAGGACGTGCTGAGGACCTGCCAATTGAGCGCCTTGAGTATATCGGTGCCTCTAATCGGGTGGCGGCATGGGGGCTTGCCAGCCGCCTCAGCAAAGCAACCACTTCCGCACGATCTTCGGCGGCCTGCGCATTCCACCGCTTCAAATTGGCGCGCGCGAGTTCTGCGGCACGGCCAAACCAGCCGTCCGTCCTCACCCAACCTGCAATAGCGGCAGCAGATGCTGCGGCATCGCCCGGGTCGATGAAATTGCCCGATTCGCCCAGTACCTCGCGAAAGACATCAGCATCGGGCGCGAGGATCGGCAGTCCGGCGTATTGCATTTCCAGAAGCGGCAGCCCGAGGCCCTCATCGTGCGACGTGCAGAGGAAGAGGTCGAACTGCTCGATCATTGGGTGGATCGCCTCGTCGGGCAGAAAGCCGAGCAGGCGCACGCCGGGCGAGCCGCCAAGGATATCGTAATCCGGTCCCCACCCGCGCCGGCCGATAATGTGAAGTTCGACAGGGCGCGACAGGCGCTCCGCCAAAGCCTGACAGATTCGCGCCGCTGCCGGAAAATTCTTGCGCGGCTCGATCGTTCCCATAGCGCCGACAATCACGGGCCGGTCAACCGGCATGCCGTCGCGAGGGCGATGGTCCAGGCGGAAGAGGTTCGTAACTCGCGGCCGATAAGGCAGGATTGTCGCGCCATCGGAAACGCTCGCGGACAGTTGACGCCCTGTCGTCAAGGAATTGACGAGGAAGTATCGAAGCGTCCGGACAGCCAATCGGAACGGATATGCCATATAAAGCTTGGCCGCACGATTGAGGTCGTCCTTGCGCGTCATCAGAAAGAGATCATGCACGTAAAGCACCGAGCGCTCGCGCATCAGCGCGAAGAGCGGAGATGGCGGGTAGCCTGGAAAAACCCAGACACTATGCCGCCGCACTGAAGCCAGCAGCGGGTTGCCGACCATCTGGTGCAGAACCAAGGAAAGACGACGGTGCGAGGCGCCTGTGCCCTTCACGTGCAGCGGCGCCAAAGCCTGATCGGAGAAAAGCTCAGCGGTGATGCGCTCGATTCCCGATGCCCTCCGTCTCATGTGCGTGCAGTCGACTATCACTTGGGGGGCTTGGGTACCATCCATGGGCAACCTTACGCACGATGTTGGGCGTCAGTACGGCTCGCGCGTCAATCCCGACCATTTAGGAATGTTCCCTTGATGCCGTCTCGAATGCCAGGAACGCGCGTTAGACGAGATCAATCTCGGGGCGTGCGTTGTTAGCCGCAATGTTTGCCCTTGCGTGGCCGATTTTCACCAGAATCCCGGCTCATCCTGCTGGGCTTAATGTGCTCATTGTCATGCGCAGCCACCTGCGGCCCATAATTGTGTTTTGAAAGGCATGCATGTCTGCAACATTCGCGCGCGATTCTGTCCTCAACGCTGTCGCGGGCGCCTGCACGACCTTAGGCGGGTTCCTCAGTAGTATTATGGTGGCACGCCTGCTCGGCGTCGAAGGTACGGGCGTATTCGCCTTCTCGGTCTGGCTCGTCACAATGGCCGTTATGCTGTCGGATGTCGGTGTTCCCGGATCCCTGGCACGCTATCTACCGGAATTGCATGCACGCCGGGAGGACGAGGCCGCCAAAGGGCTGACGGGCTTTCTGCTCCGGCGCTTCCTCATAGCGTTATTTTTCGTATTTCTCGGTTTCTTTGGCTACGCGGCATGGCTCTATGTTGCCGGCAATTGGCACGGCTTCGACATTACCGCCGCGTCCTACAGGCACGACCCATTTTTCTGGAGTCTCGTCGGCGTAGCGTTCCTCGCGCAGGCACTCGCGGGTTGCCTCAACGGTTACTTCAAAGGTATGCGGGATTTCAGGACGATGGCACGGCTGGCGATGCTCTCGGCTGCGCTTCAGCTCAGCGCAACGTTCATCGGCGCCGTTATGCTCGGCATCGCCGGAGCCCTGATCGGCGCAATTGCCGGCAGCCTCGTGCCGGCGGCGCTCATCGGCCGTGTCATTGTGGGTGGAGAGGCCATCAGTGGCGAATTGCAACGGCGTGCGACGCGCTTTGCCTGGGAATCCTGGGGCGGCTATCTCGTCACGGCCTTTGCGTGGTCACGCATGGAGATCTTCTTCCTCGAGCGAAGCTGGGGAAGCCATGCCGTCGGCCTATTTAGCGTCAGCCTCACGATGGCAAATCTTGCTACCCAGGGACCTCTCCTCCTCACAGGGGCGCTACTTCCGTACCTGTCGCATCAGCACGGCGCTGGCGCGACAGAGAAAGCACGCGAAACTTATGCGGCAAGCATGCGCATCATGGCATCACTGATCTTCCCGGCTTGTCTCGGGGTCGCCGCCATCGCGCCTGTGCTTCTGCCGGCGCTATACGGGCGCGCCTTCTCCGCTGCGGTTTTACCGGCGATCATTCTCGTGTCGGCGGCAGCGCTGAGCGCGACGGCATCCGTTGCCTTCACTTATCTGCTCGCCATGGAACGGACCCGCTTCGTTTTCGTCAGCGGCAGCATTGGAGCAGCGTTATGTATCCTCGCCGGTATCACCGTCATACCGGCTTTCGGCGCCATCGCCGCGGCGATCGCACGCGCCGTCATCCAGACGGCGATCGCCGGAGCAACCGTCTGGTACGTCGGCCGGCGCCTCGCTTGCCCCCCGCCGATTGCCTCGCTGATGCGAATTCTGGCTGCCGCGCTGCTGTGCGCGTTCACCGCACGGATTTGCGTCGACCTCATCGGCGGTGTGATGTCGTTGTGCATCGCGATTCCGCTTGGCGCGCTCGTTTATGCGATCAGTATCCGCATGCTCAATGCTCTCCCCGCCGGCGACCTCGACCGCCTCGTCCGCGCGGTCACCATCCTGCCTAAGCCGATGCCCCGCATCATGGGGGCGCTACTGCAGCTTTTAGCTCCGTCACGCGTGCGTGATGTTGGCGAATCTTAGCTTGCGCGACCTAAGGTGTTTCCTGAGGCTTACGCGGCGCCTTGTGGCGTTCAGCACCATTGCGCAATGGCGGTGGCCTGCCGCATCCATCCATCGAACTTGAGGCCTGCCAAACCCGAGCGAACGGCCAGCACGCTTTCTGGACGTGCAATGGATCGTTCGCAGATGTCGCGTATACCGCCTGTGCCCGCCGAAAGCGGAATGCTAATGAGTCCGGGTAGATGGCTGAGCAACTGCATGGCAGGAATATCGGAGACAATGCAAGGTACACCGAGGCTGAGGAATTCAAGAACGGATCCGGCTATGCCCTCCGACTTCGAATAAAGGTAGCCAAGGTCGCATTCGGCCATGATCCGGCAAATGCGCTCAAGTTCTCTCTTCTTGTCCATATAGCCGTAGGCGGTCAGGTAGGGCCGCTTCGGAAGCAAATCCGGATCGGGGCCGATGACGGCCAACTCGACCTTGCTGCGCATCTCCTCAGGTAATGAATCGACTGCTTCGACCAGTGTTAAAAGCCCTTTGCGCTTGAAATCGACCCCGACGAAACCGATCCGAAGAGGGAACTCTTCTTGCCGCCGTCCTACGTCGGATCCAAGTCTGCGCATCTCCTGAACGATATGCGTTGGAATGTTCAGACCCCGTCCGATGACTTGGATCTTGCGAGGATCAACGCTGTAGTGACCAGAAAGCTGCTGGGCGACGGTATCGCTAAAGACAAAGATGCGGTCCACATCTCGGTAGGATTCGCTCTCTTCCGCCAAGATATCCTTTCGGATACGGTCTGGTATATCGTTGAACTGCTCGTAGCCGAGATATTGGCCAAGGGTCAGATCGATAAACAGAAAGACGTTCTTGAAGCCGCGCAAGTATTTGTCTCTTTTGGGCGTGATGGCTGGGAAGGAAAGGAATGTGTCGGAGGCGCATGGTTTGATCGCATTTTCGACGAAGTTTGCCTCTTGATACTGCTTGACCATGAAGAAGTATTTTCTTGGGTCGATCCGGTGACGCAACCCCCACCGCAGGGTCGGCCAAGCCAAAGTACGATACGTGTGCATGGAAATCGGCTGGACATGCTTATGTGAAGCAAGCACGGTCCGAAGGCTTTCGGTCAGATAATATGAGGAGCCAGAAAAAGCCGTTACGTCGGCACCACCAGTAACGAATACCGTGCCAGCATGTCCGCGCATACCTGTACGCCTTCTCCTATTTTGGCCTAGTCAAAACGGCACCCAATATCCGACCGCTATGGATCGTGGAGATTCTCGATGAGCGGAAAAGCGTCGCCAACGCATCAGGATGAAAGAGTTCTCTACGACGCATCGTTTTATGACGAGCAAAGGCTAGGTTCGTATCGCTCAGCCCGCATAGTCGTGACGATGGTTTGCGGTATTTTTGAGCCGCGATCCGTCGTCGACTTCGGTTGCGGGGTTGGGACTTGGCTCCGGGCATTTCGGGAGAATGGTGTCACAGACTTCTTGGGAATCGACGGAACCTATGTGTCGCGAGACGCGCTCGAAATTCCTGCAACTGCTTTCCGGGCAGAAGATCTGACCGGGGAAATCGATATCGGCAGGATGTTCGACTTGGCCGTTTGTCTGGAGGTGGGCGAGCACCTGCCGGTCACGGCATCAGAAGTTTTGGTTCGCTCGATCGCGAAGAGCGCGGATGCTGTGCTGTTTTCGGCCGCCATTCCATTCCAGGGCGGCGTCGGCCACGTAAATTGCAGGCCCCAGAGTTGGTGGGCGGATATCTTCCGCCGACAGGGCTACTCCGCCTTCGACCTGATCAGACCCGTGCTGTGGAACGAAGACCAAGTCGAATTCTGGTACCGCCAGAACATAGTGATCTACGCTCGTGGCAGAGCCGCCGAGCGCGCCAGTCAAGCATCGCGGTCGACGCCGCCGTTTCCGCTCGATATCGTTCATCCGGCGCAGATGGCGCGAGAGATGACTTCGGTTCCTCGCCTACTCCATATCTTTGACGATTTCCGCTTGGCCAGCCTTCGTCGGGTCAGGCGAGCACTCCGTCAGGCTGCGCCTGTACGTCGAAGCAACAGACGTTTTTCCTTGGATTAGGTTACGGATACAGTTTTCTTGTTCTTGTTAGAGCGTCATCTCACCGTGCCCTGACATTTGCCCCCCCGGAGCGACGGACCTCTGTCCAGTATTGAACGATATTCTTCAATCATTCGCGCTGCGGTGCTTTGCCAATCGTAGAGGCCGGCGGCAATAATGTTCTGCTTTCTTTCGGCGCTATATGCTCGAGCAAGGGAGAGATGCTTGTTGCGGATTATGGACGCCGCTTCCGCGGGATTGCCGAAGTCTAGAAGTTGCCCCCTACCGGTAGAATGCACAAGCGAAGCAAATGCAGGAATACTGCTGACAAGCGGGTATAATCCCGCGGAGAGGCCCTCCACGATGCTCAGGCCGAATCCTTCGTAAGCGGATGCTGAGACAATGTAGCTCGCACGTTTAAGTATCTCTGCGATTTCGCGCTTTGTCGGATTTGGAATGATCTTTACCTGACCATCTAGTCCTTCTTGCGCGGCGATTGCAGATAGCTGCCTGGCTGTAAAATCCGATTCTTTTCCAACTACATACAGACGCCACTTTTGCGAAGTTGACGAGAGTTCCCGGACGACGGGGAATAGAAGCGGAATGCGTTTGTTCTCAGAAAAGCGCCCTATATAGACCATAGTGGTTAGAGGCTCTACACTCCCCACGTTACTCCATTTTTTTATGTCAACACCATTCGGCATGGTGATTGTTTTGTGCGGCGCCACGCGGCTAAACGTGTCCGCATCGCTTTGGCTCGATGCAAATATCCTCTCATAGGCGCGGGCGCTTCGGCGCGTAATATGGCGGAAGTGCAACTCCTTGAGTCGGCGAGCAAACTCAGTATGGAAGAAAATGCCATGCGTAGACGCCACCATCGGCTTTGCGTGAAGTCGTCGCGTGATTGCTAGATAATCGAAAAAGAAATCGATACCGTGGACATGAACAAGATCTGAGTCGCGTAAGTGCCTCAATACCAATGGTGCCAGCGGGTAGCGCGAAGAGCCAAAAAATCCAATTCGTTCTACCTTGATACCGCCGATTTTAGCCCTGTCTGACAGCCGCTCATCTCTATGTGAGAACGTCCTGTTTAGCGTGACAACGGAGTTTTTGACGGTGCCGACCTCCTGCGTCGCCATGCAAAGATTAAGCACCGCGTCCTCAAGTCCGCCGACGCTAGGTGAAAATTGTCGGACGACGTGAGTGATATTCATACCGTCGTTACGCGCTCCTCCTGGGACGGAGTTCAGCCATACGCCTCTTGCTATGGCGCGGGCTCACAGCGCTAGAGGCGGGCGGAGAGGGACGCAATTTTTGCTGCAGCACATCCACGAAAAATGTCACAGCGTCCCACGTGTAGCGCCGGCCAAGGCGCCGCGGTTCCAGGCACAGTCGAAAAGCCCACTCCAGGCGCGCTTTCTGGACCGGTTTCGGGGCGCGACGAACGGCGCCTGCGCAAAAGTCAAGGAATGCCCCGACGCCCACGAGGAGTGGAGCGTCGACGTGTGAAGAGAACTTTGCAATCCATTCTTCTTGTTTCGGATTGCCGAGGCCGACGAGCACGACGTCCGATTGAGAGCGGTTGACCGCGCTCGCCACCGCCGCATGATCCGACGCATAACCGTCGGCAACTCCACATACGCAGACCTCGTGGTCACGCTCAATGACTTTGGCTGCCGCTTCAGCGACGTGAGGACGAGCCCCGAAAAGGAACACGCGGGTACCAACCGGCATGCTGCGCAGTAGCAGGGGCGTAAAATCAGAGCCGTTAAGATTCTCCGGGAATCGCGTCCCGTAGAGCAAGCGCGACGCTACATTTAGGCCAACCCCATCATTCAACACTAGAAATTCTTTCAGCAAGTCAGAACCATGTGGATGACGAGTGAGTTCTAGAAGCAGGTTATGGTTAGCGAAGGCGACGCAGAGCTTCCTGCGCTGCGATAATGACTCAACCACGAATTCTGACGCACCCTGCCGCGTAAAAACGCTGACGTTCACGCCGAGAATTTCCCTTGTTCGTGTAATCAGAATGCGCGGGCCTGCATTCGCGGGCGCGGCTGCAATCGTCTTTACTAGCTCTTGCGTGGTCATCGGGCGGCCGCAAGGTCCTTTGCCACTTCCCCAAGGAAGCGCCATGAATACACAAAATAGCGGCGGTAGAGTCGTTGCGGCTCCTGTGCGAAGCGCCATAGCCACTCCAAGCCAGCACGCCGCATGACAAGGGGAGCACGTTTCTTGGTGCCGGCGGAGAAGTCGAGCGCCGCGCCACAGTTGAGGACATAGCAGTTGCCGATCGAATCGCGGTATCGATCTGTCCAGACTTCGGACTTGGGAGCGCCGACGCCCATGAAGAGATGGGTGGTGCCGTGCCGCGCAATCCGATGGGCCAAGGCGCGCGAGAAGTCCTCATCATCATCGAATCGAAACGGCGGGACCGCTATCGCGATCGCTTCCCGTTTAAAGCCGCGCGCGAGAAGATAATCGACGAGACGACGGGCCGTTTCCGCGGTGCTGGCGACGAAAAAACATCGGTGTCGATCGGGCGACAAAGCAGCGATCACGGCTTGAAAGAGGTCCGCACCGGTGACGCGGGCCGGCAGGCCGGCTCGCTTCAGCTTTGCATACATGATTACCGGCATGCCGTCCGCCGTCGCGGCCCAGGCGCGCCTGTACGCGCGGCGAAAGTCCTCGTTTTGGCTCAACTGAACGATGTGATCGAGATTTGCCGTGACCAAAATGCGCGGGCCCGCGTTTGCGGGCATGGTTGTGATCGCCTTTACGAGCTCCTGCGTAGTCGTTGGCGAAAAGCGGATGCCGAAGAGGGGCCGGCTCGGCCGCTCTTGCGGCGAAAACTTTGGGCAAGGAGACATCATGTATTCTCCCGTTGATCTGAGTACCCCTCATGCTCACGGCGATTGGCCAACCAGCCGCAAATTTAACGGTGCCGCGTAGCCGCTGATGCAACCGCGCGCCCAGCGGTAACGTTCAAGGGCGCCGTCGAGATCGCCTTGTGCAACACAAAGCGCCCCTCGCAGCGAAGCTCGTGTCAGTTGAGCACTGAGGAAGGGCAGCCCATATTGGTGCTTACGCAAGACACGGCCAAATCCAACGGAATAGGCGCTCGCCCTGCGCAGCCGCTGCTCGGCTGATTCGTCGACCTGATCGTGAAATACGCGGAGGTCGCGAGAAAAATAGCATTGATGACCATGAGCGAGGCAGCGCAGGATAAAATCGGTCTCCTCGCCTGACTGGTATGGCGTGCTCGCGCCTACACCCAACGTTTCGTCGAACCCGCCGATCTGTATTGCGGCGGCTCGGCGAACGAATATCGCGCTGGAGGTGCCGGTATGAAAGGCATTCGCTCGATTGATATCGCCGCTTGTTGGAAGACTGGGGATGACTGAGTCCCGCCCGGTGCGATCCACCGTACGCCCGGCCAGAAGCGCAAGATTGGCGTTTTCGCGGAAGCTCGAGCATACAAGCGGCAAAATATTTGCGTCATACCAGCAATCATCGTCGGGGATTCCGATGATCGTTCCCCCGGCTTGCCGAAGCCCAACGTTGCGCGCGCGGGAGGCCCCCCTGGCGGAACGAAGATGCACTATATGAAGATCGTTCGTGTATTGCGCCAACAGCGGCTCGAGAAAGCCCGGCTCGTTCTGATCGACCACGATAATTTCACGAACCCGCTCGGCCAAACCAGCAAGCGAATCGAGCAAACGCACCAAGGCGCCTCTGCGTCCCAAGGTACACACGATGAGAGAAACATCCATTGCTGCCGAGTTCCTGCGCTTTAGATGGTCAGAAGCCGGATGCACTGGTCGCGGCCATAATGCGAGGCTTGATTGGTCCGGCACCCCTTTTCATCAATTCCCGAAAATCGGAAGTTCAGGGCGGCCGACGCTGGCTGAAGCGCGTGCCGGCCGCAGTGCGGGCACAAGCGACGGTCTTCTTGCCACTTGCAACACGCCTTGCGCAAACCAGAGGATCGCGGCTGTCTTGATTGTCAGGAAAGAAAAGCTGACCATCATCGTGAGCACCAGATAGATACAGATGCCGTGCGTAAACTTAATCTGCTCCTGCGACCCCTCAGCCGAGGCATAGACTATGAAACACCAAAGTATGACGACTCCAAGGAGTGATTGCGTCGTTATCAAGTAAGCGAGTCCGCTGTCGACCGCGGTTGTAAGGTATTGGTTCGAAACGCCGAGAAACTCGCCAATGCCGTACTGCTGGAGCAGGTCGACCGTGTGGGCGAGGCGGCCGGAAAAATTGTTCGGTCCGCCGCGAAAGCCGGCTAAATGAACGAGCAGAAAGGCGGCAAGCACAGCTCCCGGAAGATAAAGGATCGCGCTCCTTCGCGGCAGGAAAGGCGCAAGCATGGCGCCCACCACGACAAGAACCGCCGATGTGGCGGCGAGGCGTCCATCACATCCGAGGATCGCGAGAATTACGCCGCCGACAAGAAAAATGCGTGTGGGTACATTGAGTTGCTTATAGCAAGCGCACACGTAGGCAGTAACAATGATGCAGTAGTCGCCGAGCGAAACCGGCTCGAGAAAAATAGAAGACAATCGATGCAAATGTATAAAGCTGAAGAACCGTTCATCGGGCCGAGTTGCGCTCACAAATAAGTCGGATGTCGTATTCCAGAAGTCCGCTGCCTCATATCCCCGTGTATTAATATAGTACTCCTTGATGTGCAGCAGGGCCGCGTAAGCCTGGGTGTCGAGGGCTTCGAACAGGAGAAAAGCGAGCACGATCGCATGAATAATGACGATGGTCGTCGTCAGTCTGCGCGGGTCGAAGGTGAACCCAAGGATGATGAATGTCGGGATGATCAACACATCGCGGAGATATTTGACGTCCGGCGTTCCGGTCGCGAGCGCGCGGGCTATCGCCAACAAGGCAAAAACGCCGATGAGGCCGTACCATGGGAGCATCTCGCGGCGGAAATTAGCAAGCGCAAGCGCATGCGCGGCGCCGACCAGCCCGACCTCGACTGCAATAGCTGCCGCCGGCGTCAAAGCAACGACATGCGCGTTCACAAAAGCAAGGCCGGCGTTAAACGTCGTAGCGGCGATTACGAGCAACATGGGAACGAACCGCAGCGTTGGGCCGTTGCGCCTCGGCAGGGCACCAACGTAAGAGCTCGCCACTCCCCCTACTCTCATAAGGCATGCTCCGAGCTACGAGCATCTGAGATAAACGAGGGTTTAACTGCGCGTTCGCCGCCGAATTCCTTTGCCACCCTGTCCAGGGCTTCGAAGTAGGTGCAACGACGGATGTGCTCGCGCAGCACGATTTTCAAGCGCTGCGCCCGCTTCCGAGCTTCCTCGGGCGCGTCGCGAACTGCCCGCAAGTGCATAGCGGCGTGTGCTACCGAAGGCTCGGCCCATTGGGCCTCGCTGACCTCGCTGTAATCGGTGTGGCCATCCGCAAAAGGGATGAGTTCATAGTCGACCGTAAAGGCATGTTCGGAGGAGCAGAAATCGGTGCTCCCGGACCAATTGGTGACCACGACGGGCACCTCTCGCATAATGGCCTCCGCGATGGTCAATCCGAAGCCTTCCGATCGGTGAAGGGAGATGTAGACATCAGCGGAACCAAGCAGATCGAGCACGCGGCTATCCGGCCACACCTCGTCTATGATGTGCACATTCCGCATTCCCGTTGCGGCCGCGGCAAGCCGATCACGGTCATTCGGATAGCGGTGGCCTTGGCTCGTTTTGAGCACGAGTTCGGCGCTGCAATCGTCGGCGAAAGCTTCCCGGAAGGCGCGAATGAGCGCGATCGGATTCTTCCGTTCGAACGACGATCCAAAATTGAATATGCCGACGACGCGAAAGGTGGCGGAGGGGTGCCATTCGCCCTGGGCAACTTCCCGCACCGGATGCGGAACGACGAACACCGGCTTTTTCGTATAACGCTGAACCGCATTCCGACAGAAGGCCGAAGGCACGAACACCGCATCGACATAACGAAGGCCGCCGATCCACTCGCGGGGTAGGCAATCGAGCTCCCAGGCCCAGTAACCGATGTTGAAGGAACGGCGATAGCGGGTGAACCCCGAGCCCAAGATGCCGGGCAGGAGCATCGGCGGATTGAGGTGATAAATGGATACATCGCCGATGGAAAAACCGGTGCTTTCTTCGTTTCGGAAGGCCACGCCGTCGCCACTGTCGAAAAGGTTGGACACATCACAGGTCGAGACCGGGCGACCCATGTGCGCCAACGCCTCAATGCACAGCCGCGCAGATGCTCCGAGGCCTGAGGCCGAGGAAAGCAAGCCGACGACCCGCACGCTTGCATTCGGCGCTGGCGCCTGAGTCGCTGTAGCAGCCGGCAGAATGCGGGGCAGCACCTGGCGCCGCATCATGCGGGCGGGTCCCCGCAACGCCGTGCGCAGCAATGCGTTACGTCTCCACGGTTTGGCCAATCGAATACCCTTGCTTTGCTGCTCGCCGCCGCATTGTCTCACCGACTCGCCACCGCGCTAGAAAGCACGGACGTTCCGCGCGTTGACCTTGTTTGTCACCACGCCGATTGTGCGCTCTGCCAACGACTCTGAGCGGGTCACTACCTGATCGATATCATCAAGCGTCGTCTGCCCCCACTCCGCGATCAGAACGAGTGCATCGAACAAGGTCGCCGATGCTACGGCATCCACGTGCTCGAGCACGGCAGGGAGATCGACGAAAATGTAATCGTAGCAACGGCGCATCTCCGTTAGCAGGTGGGCCATTCTCCGTGAGTTCAAAATGTCCGCCGGATGGGCCGAAAGTTGGCCCCGCGGCTCACCCAAAAAGTCGAAGCCGAATTCATGCGTCAACAGGACTTGGGCCAGTCTGGCCTCGCTTCGAAGTACACGCACCAAGCCGTCCTCCGCGTTGGGCGCGATGCCCCACGTCAGAAACGGGTTGCGCAAATCGCCGTCCAGCAGAAGCGTGCGTAAGCCGGTCTGCGCGGTCAGGGTCGCGAGGTTGAAAGCGACTGTCGTACGTCCTTCGCCGTTCCGCGCAGAGATGATTCCGACCAATCGCCCGCCGCCGCCAGCCCCGAGGCTCCTGTCGATGCCTAGCTTGATTTGCCGAAGCGTATCGGCGTTGCCGGAGAACGGATCGTCGTAAGTGAGCAGCGGCGGCGCGTCGGACCTCCGTGCGAAAGAGCTCGCCTTCGCCGCGAGGTACTTACTCCGCCACCGTCCCCACGGCAGAAGCCTGCGGCCGCCAGAACCCGACCCTCGCAAAAAAGAGAGGCCACCGAAGCTCGGCAGGCCCACGCGTCGCTCGACCTGTTCACGACGGCGGACGCGCGTATCGATGGTTTCGCGCCCTAGCGCAGCGCCAACTCCGATCGTGCCGCCTGCTACCAAGGCCAGAAAAAGTATGGTCGCCGTCTTCGGCGCGCTCTTTGACGATGGCGGCGTAGCTCGGGTGAGAACCCGCGCCTCCGTGATGGGGAAGGATTGCTGCTGCATGAATTGCTCGACGCGCCTGTAGCGATTGAGCAAGGTCTCGTACAGATTCTTTGTGTCCTGTGCCGCCGCCTCGAGCTCACGCAGCTTTGCCGCCGCGGCGTTCGCATCCGCCGGAGGAGCGGCCGAGTTTTGCTTCGATTTGAATTCGTTTACCGCCTGCGCCGCGTCATGCGCCTTGTTGCGCATCTCGGTGAGACGCTCCTGCATCCAAGCGCCAGCACGTTGTGCGTTTGCAAAACTCGCGCCGAGCTGATCCTCAATGTAGGCGTCCGCGATCGCATTGGCGATCATGGCAGCCTTGCGCGGATCACGGGAGGTGAAGGCGATTTCCGCAACGTAGCTGTGTCCGACGCCCTCGACCTTCGAATCATGTCTAAATACCGCCATGGCGCGGCGCCGCTTCATCTCTCTCGTCGGTGCCGCCGCGGGACTGGAAACGCCAATCGCATCGAGAAAACGGGTGATCAGGCCAGGTCCGCTGCCAACAAATTCCGGGTCTTTCCAGAGTTGCAGCTTGTCGATAACGGCGAGGCCTATCTTCTCCGATTTCAGCGTCTCGATCTGGCTTTCGACGACCGATGCATCGACGAGCGTATCCGGTACGCTTCCGGTCGGAGATGCCGGGCCGCGCGTCGTGTTGGTAAGGAGCGAAGCCGTCGCTGTGTAGCGCGCCGGCGCGAGGAGCACGTAGATGGCCGCCAGCACCAAAGCAATTAGGATCACTCCGGTGATCAACCGAACCTGACGCCGTAGGATCGCCAAGATGTCCGGTATCGTCAAGCGTTGATCGTCGAGGTGACGTCGCTCGCGCGGGTGCTCACCGCGCACATTCGCATCGAAGGTATCCTGGTCGTCCGTACGGTTTGTTCGTAGCCGTGAAATCTCTTCTACTGACATGTTCAACATGAAAGCTGAGTTCCTTCTCGCGCACCGCTATTCCAGAACCGGACGAGTGCATGCACTAGTGAGACTATGAGGAGCGACAAAGACACTTGTGTGGAGGATCAACCGGAACACAATGCGAAAGAGAATTTACGAGAGGAAGGTCGCTACCATCGCACCTTCGTTTCTTGAGAAGTAACCCGCAGCCTCCAACGCCAAAGGTGCGTGAAGGTTCAATGAGAGACGTAAATAGCCAGATCACAAACACGCCGCGTGCGTGGCGAAATTGAATCGATTGTGTGCGAGAACTCTTGCAAGAGTTTATAAAAGCCGGTGCGGAGGACGCGGACCACTGTAGTCAACTTCTCTTTCAACCGCCCACGGCCAAAAGTACCCAGACAAGCAGCAACCAAAATGCGATGTTTGCCAAAAGAAAGATGACAAGGACCAGGCGCCGATGTCGCCGCGCTTCTGCTTCCCCATGGGCGGCCCTCGTCGGCTCCGAGGAGCGGGCCAGCCCTTGTGACGAGAACAAATGTGAGTGGCGCCGAGATGAGAGTGAAAACCGCAAATACCACGGCTGCGGGCGCGCTGATCGTGAACGCCCCGGTCTTAATTGCGACGGCTGTGAACGCGACATGAGCTCGGCCTTATCAATGCTGCCTTGATTCCTTCCCATCGAGAGAAAGAGAACAGCCGCAATGGAGGCGTCCGGAGTCGAAGGTAGCCAACCGGCACGGAACTGTGGCAGCAAGCGGACAGGATAAATTTAGATCATCAATTTGTCCACGAGGTGCCGCTCATAATCCGCGAAATTGCCCAAGATAGCGAATGGCCCCTCCTCTCGCGAAGATAATCTTGAATCGAATGGCACCAAATTTGACTTCGTACGTTTCGGAGCGGGTGGGCTGATGCGCAGCAACAAAATCGTCAGTGAATTTCCCGCGGGGGACGATACTTCCTTCCAATCGATGGGCGGCGGAAAGAGGACGATGGGTCTGAACAAGCGAAGCTATTCAGAAATGATCTCTGCCAGGGCACAGCCGCGCACCAAATCGAGGGCCGTCAGGCTGAGTGAATTCGGGTCCGCCGCCGGCTTTGTCGCTCGATCGATAGACGATCGGCGCACCGCCAACCGGCAGCAAGGGCTTGTACAAAGAGTTCCAGCCGCTCAGGCTTGGTCGAAGCGCTGCCTCGACTTCGGCTTGGCTCTATTGATGACGATTGTGCTCGCGCCCGGACTCTTGGGAATTGCACTCGCAATCAAGGCGACCTCGCGCGGTCCGGTGTTGTTCCGCCAGAAGCGTTACGGACTTGGAGGAAAACGTTTCACGATTTTCAAATTTCGTACCATGTATGCCGATAAGACCGACACCAGCGGCGTGCGCCAAACGCGCCGGGACGATCCACGCGTCACGCAGGTCGGCCGGTTATTGCGGCGTTCAAGCCTCGACGAACTGCCACAGCTCTTCAATGTGTTGCGCGGCGACATGTCACTTGTCGGGCCACGTCCGCACGTGCCGAACATGTTGGCGGGGGGCATGCTCTACGAAGACCTTGTGCCGTACTACTTTGAGCGCTGCCGTGTCCGGCCCGGTATCACCGGCTTGGCGCAGGTGAGCGGTTTACGCGGCAGCACCACCGACCCAGGAATTGCCAGAGCGCGGATCGATCGCGATCTCGATTACATACGGCAATGGTCCTTCTGGCTCGATGTATGCATCCTGATGCGGACGGCTCGAACCGAATTCCTGTCCGGTAACGGCATCTAGCAAGCTTCTCAGGTGAGGAGAATTTCGTTGGACGACGGATTTTCGGCACGGGGGAAGATGATATGAAGAGCGACAATCCATCGATCGTCCCGGTGCTGATGGCCGGCGGCACCGGAACGCGCCTGTGGCCGTTGTCCCGCGAAACGTATCCGAAGCAGTTTCTCGCCCTCCACGGCGAGCAGACGCTATTCCAGCAGGCGGCCCTGCGGGTCGCTGACAGCACACGGTTCGCCAATCCGATCGTCGTCGTCAATAATGACCATCGCTTCATCGCGGGAGGGCAGTTGTGCGAGATTGGCGTAAGCGCAACTATTATCGTCGAGCCGATCGGACGGAACACCGCTCCGGCGGCGGCCGTCGCCGCATTGCATGCGCAGGAACGCGATGCCGGCGCACTTGTTCTGTTGATGCCGGCCGATCACGTCATACAACCCGCAGCGGCGCTGACGGATGCCTTACGGGCAGGGGTACATGCCGCCAGGAACGGCCGTATTGTCTTGTTCGGCATCGACCCTACGTCGCCGGCAACAGGCTACGGCTACATCCGCAAGGGCACTCCGATTGACGACCAGGTCTGGACGGTGGCCGAATTCGTCGAAAAACCGGACGCCGTCCGCGCCAAAGGCTATATCGATTCCGGTGAGTATACTTGGAACAGCGGCATCTTTTTAGCTGGCGCGCGCCAACTGGTCGCCGAGCTCGAGCGCCACGAACCAAGAGTCGTCGAGGCGGCACGGGCCGCCTTGGCCGGGGGTGAGCGCGACCTCGACTTCCTGCGGCTCGGCACCGAGGAATTCCGCCGCTGCCCGTCGATCTCACTCGATCATGCGGTCATGGAACGCACTCGGTGTGCGGCGGTATTGCCGCTCAGCTGCGACTGGACCGATCTCGGAGCGTGGTCGACTGTGTGGGGCATAAGCCCCAAGGATGGCGCAGGTAACGTTGTCTCGGGCCAAGCCGTTACCGAGGATGCATCGGGATGCTACCTGAGAGGCGAAGGGCCGCTGGTGGCCGCTGTCGGCGTCGAAGATTTGATCGTCGTGGCAACCAACGACGTCGTCCTTGTCGCGCGAAAGGATCGGGACCAAGCTGTGAAAACGCTGGTCGAGCGTCTCAAGCGCGAGGGCCGCGAGGCTGCCGTAAGCACCAGGCGTGTCCACCGTCCCTGGGGTTTTTATGAATGCCTGGAACGCGGGCATCGCTTCCAAGTGAAGCGCATCACGGTCAACCCAGGGGCAAAATTGTCGCTGCAAAAACATTTGCATCGAGCGGAGCATTGGGTGGTCGTGAACGGCACCGCTCGTGTGACGCGAGACGGTGAGCATATGCTGGTGCGTGAAAACGAGTCGATCTATCTGCCCCTCGGAGCCGTGCACCGGCTCGAGAACCCCGGAAAGCTGCCCTTGAACGTCATTGAAATCCAATCAGGCGCCTATCTCGGCGAAGACGATATCGTCCGCCTCGAGGATGTCTATCAACGCGTTTAGCTTGAGAGCGATATATCCGTCCTAAGGCAATCGCTCGCCGGCCTGCAAATGAAGATCGGTAGGAGGGTATTGACGATGACATTCAAGGTCGCTCGGTGTGCGCGCATCCTCCCGTTAGCTCGATGGATGCTGACCGCGATTGCGTGCTTCGCCGTCGCGCTTCCGGCGTTTGCCGCCGACCAGGAGTATCGGTTGAGCCCCGGCGATACGATTGAAATTTCGGCCGCCGGCGTCCCGGAGCTTAAAGATAAGGCGCAGATAAACGTCGACGGGAATGTCTCGCTGCCGCTCATTGGGCAGTTGCACGTCGCAGGCATGCCCATTTCGGAAGTTCGAGATAAGATCGGTCAAATTCTTCCGACAAAGGAGTTTCGGCTGCATACGGGGGATGGCCGCGAGTATCCGGTCATCATTTCGCCTGACCAGATCAGCGTGCGGATCGTGGAATACCGGCCGGTCTACCTGACGGGCGATGTCGCGAAGCCAGGCCAAGAGGCGTATCGGCCGGGACTGACGGTCCGGCAGGCGGTGGCGTTGGCCGGCGGCTACGACATCATGCGCTTCCGGATGGAAAATCCGTTCCTACAGCTGCCGGAGCTGCGCGGTGAATACAATAGCTTGTGGATGGAGTTCGCTAAGCAGCAAGTGAATATCGCACGGATCAAGGCTGCGCTCGCCGGCAAGGCGAATATCGACTTCAGCGCCGCCGCCAAGACGCCTGTGCCCAAACAACTCTCCTCGACGATAAACCGCCTGGCAACCGACGAATTGGCCGCCCGCACGGCTAATCTGCAGAACGAGAAGACATTCTTGCAACAAGCAAAGGCGAAGGAAGAGGGCCGAGTCGGTACCTTGACCAAGCTTAAACAGAAGGAGGACGAAGGCACGAGCGCCGAGACAGCCGACCTGAAGCGCCTGCAGGGACTGTTCGCGAAAGGTGCCGTGCCGATCACCCGAGTCGAAGAGGCGCGGCGTGCGATCCTCTTGTCGTCCACGCGCTATCTCGAAACGATTGCGCAAATTGCTCAAGTCGAGCGGGAGCGCGATAAAGTCGGCCGGCAATATGCTCGGCTGGATGAGGAACGGCGGGTGCAATTGCTCCGCAATCTGCAGGATGCAACCGTCAAGCTGGCGCAGACCCGTGCGCGCCTGCAGGCCGTGAGTGAAAAGCTCGTTTATACGGGGATGGTGCGCTCGCAGCTCGTCAACGGTGACGGCGCCAAGCCGATCCTCACGATCTATCGCCAGGGGCCCAATGGCACGACGCGCACCAACGCCGACGAGGATAGCCGGCTGCTGCCCGGTGATACGGTTGAGGTTGTCCTCCGCCAGCCAGGCCAAGGCACAGACGTCTCGGCCGACTAATATGGTCAAGGCAACTACGGGATTCGATATCGACTGTCGTCCGGCGGCGTAATTCATCCCGCCGCATGCGAAAGCGGCCGATTGGTCCAGGCGGGAATGAACGTCTGCTGCTGCAATCGTTCGCAGGATGTAATGGTATTGACCAAAAGCATAGACACCGTCATCGGTCCGACTCCACCCGGCACCGGGGTGATGTGGGACGCTTTCTCGGCCACGCCTTTGAAGTCGACATCGCCGACCAGCCTTCCGTCCTTGAGTCGATTGATACCGACGTCGATCACAACTGCGCCTGGCCGTATCATATCGGCCGTAATGAGATTTGGATGCCCGGCGGCAACCACCAAAATATCGGCGAGCGTCGTGTACTGCGCCAAATTCCTGGTCTTGACGTGGCAAATGCTCACCGTCGCCTCCCGCTGCATCAGCATGAGGGCCATTGGCTTGCCGACAATATTGCTGGCGCCAACGACGACGACGTTCTTGCCTTCGAGTAAGATCTGCTCATGTTCGAGCAGCCTCAACACGCCATAAGGCGTACAGGGCGGAAAGACCGTGCCGCCGGTCACGAGCGCACCGACGTTGTACAGATGGAAACCATCGACATCTTTATCGACAGCAATGGTTTCCAGGATACGGCGCATCGAGAATGATTGCGGTAACGGCAATTGAACCAGTATGCCGTGAATGGCAGGATTCTCGTTTAGCCGTTCGATTTGGTCGATGACAATGCTTTGATTCACATCCGCGGGATAGTCGAAGCGCAGGGATTCGATCCCCGCGTTCGCACAAGCGCGAATCTTGTTTCTCACGTAAATTTGGGAAGCCGGGTCCGTTCCGACGACAAGAACGGCAAGTCCCGGCCGAATCCCACTTTGGCTCATGAGCCGTTCTACGCGATGCCGGCATTCGTCGCGTATCGCTTGTGCAATCGCGACCCCATCAATGATTTTTGCTGCCATTGGCAACCCGGCCAAAAAAGGAGCGCGCCATCAGGCGGCTGGTTCACTCACGGATCCCTGGATACCGCCTGTGCATGCGAAAAGTTAAGTGGCGCCCGAGACGGGCGCCACTTATTGATCATAGCTGGACTTCCTCCAACTCGCGGCCAGCCGTTTCCGGCCCGAGCAAATAGCCGACAATGCTGATGACCCACAGCAACGAAGTGGCGAGGAACGGAATTGTCGGACCGTAGGCCGCGATGCCCAAACCGACGAGGCCGGGCGCAAAGATCGAAGCCACGCGGCCGCCGCCGACCATGATTCCGAAGCCCGTTCCGCGCAAGCTGGTGCGGAAGAACTCGCTCATGTAGGTGTCGCTGACTCCCCACATCCAGCCCAGCATGCCGACCATGATCGAGCCGAAGACGAGGAAGACGACGAAATCATTGGTCAGCGCGGCAACCACCGTTCCGACAATGATAATCAGCGCGCCAAGGATGCCGGCGGGCCGCCTGCCGATGCGATCGGAGAGAGCCGTGCCCACATACGACAGGAAGAACTGAACGACGTAGAAGATGATCGCCCAGAAGATCGCCTCTTCAACGCTAACGTTGAATTTCCGCTTCATGAAGGTGGTCAGAAACACCGTAATGCCCCAGTAGCCGCAAGCATTCGGCACGTAGAGTAGCCAGCCCACGATGATGCGGCGCCAAGCACCAGGAATGGAGAAGATGTTCACGCGCGGGTGCGCGATGCCTTCTTCCCGCACGCGCTGCTCGATTTCGGCTTTAGCGTGCTGGTAACGCACCGACTCCTGAATCAGGCGGCGGAACATGAATACCAGGATCGCCGGCACGATGGCGAAGCCGAAAACCCATTGCCAGCCCCAATAGGGAACGATGAACAGTGCGCAGATGCCGGCGAAAATGTAGCCGGCTGAATAGAGCGAGAACATTATCCCGCCGGTGCCGAGCGCGCGGTGCTTCTTAGGCCACATCTCGGCGGTATAGGGAGCACCGACCGCCAGTTCGCCGGCGCCGCCGATGCCGGTGAGAAAACGCAAAATGGTGAAAATGACGGGGTTGGTCGAAATGCCGCCGATCGCGGTGGTGAAGCCGTAAAGGATAATCGACCAGCTGAGGGCGCTGCGGCGTCCGATCCGGTCGGCGAGCCAACCGAAGCCGATAGTGCCGATCGTATAGCCGACGAGGAAAATCGAGCCGATCAGACCGAAGGTCTGGACGGAGATGTCGAGATCATGGATGAGCGTGGGACCCAGCATGCCGTAGATATTGACGGCGTAGGCGTCGAAGCCGTAGCCGAGGCCGGCCGCGATCGCGACGAGCAACGCCTCCTTGAAGGGGACGTTGAGATGGCCGTGGCCGGCCGGCTGCACTGGCCGCGGCGGCGCGCGCCGTACCCCGCCGGCGCCGATCACTTGTTCGCTCATTTGCTATCTTCCTCCCTGGGATGCCCAGCTTGTTGTCTCGTTAGTCCGCACGCATTAGCCCGCACGAAAACTTGGACGTGATTGCAATTGGAGCGATATGACCTCCGTTTAAGATGAAGTTCTCAGCATGCCAGTGGCTCCCTCGCGGCCAAAATCATTCCTCTGAATGTTCATATAGAAGGATACTATTAATGCCGCTTCCTCGCGAGACCGGGGATTGATGCAACCTATCGAGACATTACCATGTTCGATATTTACCCGGCTGGCGGCGGTGCGCACCGATGATATATTTATTGGGAGCTTGGTATTTCTCCGAGCATCCCAATTAGCGCGATCGGCCGCCAAGGGCCAATCGCGGTTCTCTCGTGGAGGCGCGCGCCATGGCAGCTAAAAACCACCGTCAATGGGTGGCACCACCGCCCCTCAAAACCGGCGAGTGGGTGGATAGCCGTATTTATTCCGACCCGCAGATTTTCGAAGAAGAGTTGGAAAACATCTTCAAGAAAGCATGGATTCCAGTCTGTCACGAGTCCGAATTGCCTAATGCTTACGACTTCCGCACCGTCTCCATCGCGCGCGAGCCGATCATCGTGTGCCGCGGGCCGGACAACGTGGTGCGCGCCTTCCTCAACGTGTGTCCCCATCGCGGGATGCTGATCGAGCGCCGGCCAGCCGGCAGCTTTCTGGAAGGCCAACCATCCGGGAATCCGAAGCGCATGACCTGCATGTTCCACGCCTGGCAATACGACATGCGCGGAAACTGCGTCTACATCAGCCGGGAGAAAGAGGGCTATCAGGACCGCATCTGCAAGGAAAATGTCGGGCTGCGGCGCCTGCGTTGCGAAGTCAATTTCGGCGGCTTCGTATGGGTCAATCTCGACGACTCCCCGAAGGTGTCGCTCGAAGACTGGGGCGCCGAGCCATTCGCCTGCCTACGCAAGTCCATCGAGGCCGAGCCGCTCGAGGTCTTCCACTATCACAAAGCGATCGTGAACGTGAATTACAAGCTTTGGCACGACACCAACTGCGAGTTCTATCACGACTTCATGCACTATCATAACCGCGTGACTGGGTTTAACGACGCCTATTTCGCGCGCAAGAACGAAGCGTTCGAGCACGGCCATATCGTGGTCGGAACATTCGAAGTGAATTACGAGAAGTATGAAGGCTTCGACAGCCGCGCCGCGCTTTCATTCCCGCATTTGCCGCCGAACCAGTGGTACATGATCGACATGTTCCCCGGCATGAACTTCAACTTACGCGGCTCAGCCTATCGTTGCGATATTGTCACGCCGCTCGGCCCCAACAAAGTGATGATCGAATTCCGTGGCCTGGGCTTGAAGAGTGACACGCCGGAAGAGCGTCAGACCCGGATCAATCACCACAATTCGATCTGGGGGCCGTTCGGCCGTAATCTGCATGAAGATCTGATCGGCGTTCAGGGTCAGGGCACCACAATGCAAACCGGCTCTGAGCCGCGCCGCATTCTGCACGGGCGGCACGAGAACCAGACGATCCATGACGAGAACGGCATGCGACATTATTACCTGGAGTGGGGCCGTTGGATGAATCGTATGCCGGGGCAGCCTGAGCAGCCGTTCGCCGAGCCGATGGCGGTTGCCGCTGAGTAAGGGGGCCCCGGTCTAGTGTCGGGCCGGCCAAGCTTTACTTGCCGGCCGGCGGGCTGCAATGTTCGTGGCGCTTGGCTTCAACAAACATTCGGCGAGCAACCCACGCGCGCAAGGAGAGTGACGGTGGACTCTTACGCTCTTGTTCGGGACGCGATTTACCGGTCGACCATTTCCCTTGATCGTCAAAATTGGGAGGAATGGCTTGCCCGTTGTGATGACGGTTTCCAGTATGCCATCCGCGCCTGGAGTCCCGAAATCAACAAGGACGTGACTTATCTCGCGCTGGACCGCGACGGTCTTGCCAACCTCATCAAGCTCCTGCCCAAACACAACACGGATCACTCGCCGCTGACCCGGCATACATCCGTCTATACGGTCGAGGTCGACGAAGGACAAAAATCGGCGAATGCGGTGAGCTCCGTGATCGTCTATCAAAATCTATTGGACGGAACCAATTCGCACGTCGACGCCGGCGAGAGCCGCTTGTTTCTGGTGGGGAAGTACATTGACAGTTTCAAGATCGACGGCGACAAAGCCATGTTCTTAAGCCGCGAGGTAAGGATCGAGAATAGGCGGCTGGACAAAGGCTCGCATTGGCCGATTTGACACGATCGACGACTTTTCTTCGGATTCTACCCGGCTCGCGCGACGTTCCGACAATCAAAGAAGCAGAAGATGGCCTGGAAACGCATATGCAATGCGGATGACGTCGCCGCGAATTCCATCAAGAAGTTCGAGATCGACGGCATTTCGCTCCTGGTGGTGAACTATGGCGCCGGCTATCGCGTGATTCCGCCGATCTGTCCGCACATGGAGGAACCGTTGGTGGAATCCGGCATCGTCGTGCGCAACACGCTGACTTGCAGCAAGCACCTGTGGTCGTGGAATCTCGAAACGCTCGAAATGCGGGGCGATACCGAAAAGCCGCTCAAGACGTATGAAACTAAGCAGGAAAACGGCGCGATCCTCGCCAATATCGAAGGTGAATTGACCTACGAATTCGAGACCGAAAGCGGCGATGATGACGACGATTTCTTCAAGTAGCGGCGGCGCTCGGCTGCGATGAAGATAACGGTCCAGAGCAAGAGTGGCACACACGTATTCGATTGCGGCGAGCAGGAAAGCATTCTGCATGCCGGCTTGAGGCAGGGCCTCACCCTGCCCTATGAGTGTGCGACCGGGACCTGCGGAACCTGCCGCGCACGTGTCATGACAGGACAGGCCGAGATGCGCTGGTTGGAAGCACCTGGCGGCGCACGGCTCAAGCGGGACAAGGGCGACGTGCTGATGTGTCAGACCCGCGCCCGCTCGGATTGCGAAGTGGCGGTGCCATCCCCAATCGTGGTCGCAAACGGGGCGCCGCCGGCGGCGCGCGATGGCGTCATCCGCAATATTCGTCATTTGGCGCCGGACGTTGCCGGTTTCGACGTGCGCTTGTCGGCCCCGATGACGTTCGAGGCCGGCCAGTTCGTCGTCATCGAGGCGGACGGATTCCCGGGTGGCCGCGCCTACTCGATGGTCAATTTCGAGACCGAGGTCGATACGATCGCGCTGGTGATCAAGCGCAAGCCGGGTGGCAGCTTCAGCGAATGGCTGTTTCGCGAAGGACAGAAAGAGCCCCGGGTGAACGTGTTCGGACCGCTTGGCCGGGCTGTTTTTCGTGGCGACGAAGGCAAGAATATCGTCTGCATCGCCGGCGGCTCGGGCATTGCCGGCATGATGTCGATTCTCGAGTGCGCCTCCCGCAATGCTTACTTTCGAGCGCACAGGGGTGCGGTTTATTTCGGCGTGCGCACCGCGCTTGATGCGTTCTATCTCGAACCGCTGTCGCATTATGCCGCAACGTCACACGGCAATCTGGATATCATCGTCGCGTTCTCGCACGAAGCAGCGGCGGGGCCGGTGCACGCCGATTTTCCGGGCCTCAAGCTCGCAAGAGGCATGGTCCATGAGGTCGCAGGCAATGCGATGGACGGCCGCCTCGGCGATGCGCTCTTCTATGTCGCCGGGCCGCCGGTGATGGTCGACGCAACCATCCGAGCACTGGTGGTCGGCGGCGTATCCAGTCGGGATATCCGTTATGACAAGTTCGCCTGACCCCGTCGCGGCAGCGCCTTCCCCGGCGTGGTCCCCCGTGCCGCCGGCTGCTCCCGAGGTGCTGGCGAAAGCGCGCCGCGAGGCGATCAATCTCATGCAGTGGCTGGCGCGGATCGCGAACAGCTACGTTCCCGCCGAAAAGCAGGAAGAGCGCCTTACGCTTCAGTTTTGTGCGTCGAGAACGGCATTCGTCACCGGAACCTTCGGCGACCAGCTCGCGCTTGAAATGCGGCTGCCGAGCCTTCAGATGCAATTTCTGGAGAACGGCAGACCGGTCCCGCACATCTTCGATCCGGAGGAGCATTCCCCGGCGAATGTCGAGGCTTGGCTGCTGGTCGAACTTCTCCACCGTGGCATCGACCGCAGCAAGTTCTCCAAAGAGCTACCTTACCACGTCCCGGACCTGCTGAGCGGCGACGCAGAAGATTACTCCCCGCGATCCTGCGTCGAGGGTCTAAGCCTTCTGGCGGGCTGGTTCCGAAACGCTGCGTCTATACTGGAGTCGGCGGCCGGCGGAACGGCAGAGGTCGTTTGCTGGCCACAATATCTCAGTCTCACGTGCCGGGCGGCTTCGAAGGCGACAGATTTCGGCTTTTCGCCCGGCGACGCCGAGCATCCGGAGCCGTATTTTTACATAACGCCACGCCTGCCGGGCCCCCGCTCGATCTTTCCTGCCTCCGCCCTGCTGGCTGAACGTGATCCGATTGCGGCGGCGAAATATCTTTTCACCCCCCGTTGAGGAAGCGCAAAGCCCCATCACGCCTGCATTTTGCTCAGCTTGTGTCGCCGGGGCGGGCCGTCATAAGCCGACGTAGGATCGGTTTCGAGGTGCTTGCGCAGATCGCCGGACTTGTTGAGCTTTTTCACGATCGAGACGAAGGCGTGGGCCATCGGCAGCACAATCTCGCCTTCCGCCCAAAACAACCCAACGTCTTGACTGACGACCGGATCGACAAGCGGCAACGCACGCGTGCCGCTATGCAGCCCCGGCGCATGCGCAAAATGCGACGGGATGATGGTGCAGAGTTCGGTGAATTGCACCTGGAACATCAGGTGCAGAATCGATTCCGATTCGACCCGGGCTGAGGGCGCGCATTTGATGCTCGCGAACACCTGGTCGACGAAACGGCGCTCGTGCATAGAGGGGCGCAGCATCGCCAACGGCAATTGCGCGGCTTCCTTCCAGGTGATTGTCTTGCGCCGCTGGAATTGCGGCGTGTCGGCAACGAGGAGGCTATATTGCTCGGTATAAAGAGGCAGCGTGTTCTTGCGTCCCAAATCGGCCTTGTCGAGATAGGTGAGCGCGACGTCCAGCGAGAAGTTGTTGAGGCCGCGCTTCATCTCTTCGTTGCCGATAAATTGAACGTCAACGCGCACACCGGGATAGTTGGCGCGGAACGTCCGCAGCAGGAAGGGGAGCACCGGCGACATCGACGGCATCGCGCCGAGGCGCAAATTCCCCGTCAGGTCTTTTTGCATCATCGCGACTTCCTTGCGCATGGCGTCGCAATAGGCGAGCACGCCGCGGGCCCAGACAGCGACCCTTTCACCCTCGGCGGTAAGGCCGTGAAAGCGCTGGCCGCGGCCGCGCAAAAAGATCGGGACGCCGAGCTCCAGCTCCAATTGTTTGATGCCGCTGGACAGGCTCGGCTGAGTGACATTACAGCGCTGCGCCGCTCGGCCGAAATGATGCTCCTCGGCGACAGCAACGAGATATCGAAATTGCCGAATAAACATTCCGATGACCGCCCGAGCAGCGGGATTCAGGATACACTAATCCAAAGGGGGGAATAGACAAAATGTGAGCGATCTACCGATCAATAGGCGCAGTCTTTGATGCAACGCAGTAAAGGCCGGAATGCGCCCCGTCCAGAAAACGTGGTCAAAAGCAACGGACAATCTCGTGCCGATTACGGAACTGCTCTGGATCCTATTGCTTGGGCTGACATCCGGTCTGTTGATCGGGTGCATCGGAATCGGCGGCGTACTGCTGGTGCCGTCACTCTTATTTCTCGCGCAAATCCCCATCCAGATCGGAATTCCAGCGGCGATGATGGCCTATATCTTGGCCGGCATCGTCGGGACATCCGTATTTGCGCATAACAAATCGATCCGTTGGGGCATGGCGGCCTGGCTCTGCCTGGGCGCGGCGCCGACGGCCTTTGCCGGCGCATGGGCGGTGAGCGTGGTCGACCCGCGACTGCTCGAGGCACTGCTTGGCCTGCTCACGCTCCTGTCGGGCATCAATTCGCTGCGGCCGCGAATGGCCGCCAAAGCGGTAGAGCGCACGCTGTCCAACGGCACGCTGCTGACGGTCGGCGCCGGCACGGGTTTTCTGTCCGCCGTCAGCGGCTCGGGCGGACCGCTGGTCCTGGTGCCCATACTGCTCACCCTGAGACTGCCCGTGCTCACCGCGGTGGGCTTGAGTCAAGCAATCCAATTACCGATAGCAGTCGCGGCGACGGTCGGTAACTTTCTCTACGGACAAATCGACCTGACCTTGGGCGGAGTGATAATGGCAGCCCTGACGATCGGAAGCTGGATCGGCGCAAGGCTCGCCCATGTGGTGCCGCGTCCGATATTGCAACGGATCGTCTCCGTCGTGTTGATTGCAGTGGGCCTCTTCATCTTCGCGAACATCGCTTGGCGCCTGCACGAATAGACCCTTCCCGATGGCGCTCGATACCTCCAAGGTGAAGCTCGATTCCGGCGATGCTGTCGCCGAAGCGCAGGCCTGCCGCACGCATTGCGCCTTGTTCGATTTCTCCTTTCTCGAATGCGCCCGGATCGAGGGAGAGTGCGCGGCAAGCTTCGTCGAGGCGTTTTCGGGCCGATCCGTGAAAGAGATGCGAGACGGCGAGATTGCCTACGCCATCCGCGTCGACGATCGCGGCAGAGCGCAGGCGGACCTGACGCTCTGGAAAACCGGCGCCCAGTCATTCGAGATCATGAGCGGACGCCGCGAGGATGTCGCGGATTTGCTCGCGCTTAACGGCGCCGGCGCCCGGGTCACCGATCTCGGGACATCACGGGCGACATTCGCCGTGCAGGGCCCGCGCACGCTCGATGTATTGCGAAAGCTGGGCAATGTCGAACCCATTGCGCGGCTCAATTACTTCACATTCTGCCATACCGATCTCTGCGGCATTCCATGCACGATTGGCCGCCTCGGTTATACGGGCGAAGCAGGGGTCGAGATTATCGCCGCGAGCGATCGCGCCGGCGAGCTTTGGCGGGTATTGTCCGCGCACGCGCGGCCGGCCGGCTTCACCGCCATGGACATGCTTCGCATCGAAGCCGGGTTCGTCTTGTTCAGCAATGAATTCCGGCTTCCAGTCTCGCCCCGCGAGGCGGGCCTCGGCAAATTTCATCCGTCCGCCGGGCAAGGCGGCGAGAAACTAAGGCTGGTCTCGTTTCGCGCCGAGGCAGAAGGCCTGTCGTGGCCTTGGCGGCCGGCGAATGCTCCGCCGCGGCCTACGAGTTCCGGCGTACTGGCCATCACGTCGGCCTGCGACAGCGCCGCCGCCGGCGGCATTCTCGGACTGGGCTTTGTCGTTGACAGCGCCGGCTCAGACGCGCCGCTGCGGGATCCAGCCGCTGTGTTTCGCGATATCCGGCTCGTCCCCTTGCCGTTCTACGACACCGCAAAGCGCGTTCCGCGCGCCTCTTGGCGTTAACAGCGCCTCGAGCCTGCGGCTGTCGGCCCTTATAGCTGACACCGAATATGCAATAGTCGACGCATATTTGACTAGGATGGCGGCAAAGCGCCCTATGGCCGGCAGGAGAGACAGCGGCAAATTCAAAGCCTTCCGCTGCTGAGCCTAGTGACAAAGACATTGATTCCAAAGCGGGGAAACAGTCATGGCTGATGCGCCGGCAAGACGAAAAGTCACCATTAACACGCTGATGAACAAGATGAAGAAAGGCGAGCCGATCACTCAGCTCGCTACCTACGATTATCGTACCGCGGTTGTGGCAGACCGGCTCGGCATCGACATTCTTTGCTGCTCCGACACCGGGGGCATGATCCTGTTCGGGCATCAAAGCACCGTGTCGGTGAGCTTCGACGAAGTGATGATGATGGCTAAAGCGATCGACCGCGGCTCGAAATACGGGCTGCGCATGGTCGATATGCCCTATTGGAGCTTCCACGTCTCGCCGGAGCAGGCCGTGGAGAACGCCGGCCGTTTCGTGCACGAGGCCAACGCCGAAGTCATGAAATGCGAAGGCAACAAGTATCACGCCAAGAATATCGAGGCGATCGTGCGCGCCGGCATTCCGGTGCAGGGACATATCGGCATCACACCAATGCGCATGCCGCAGATCGGCGGCTTCACCGCCCAGGGCAAGACCGCCAAGCGCGCGAAAGAAATGGTCGAAGATGCCAAAGCGATGGTGGATGCCGGATGCTTCTCGATTCTGTGCGAAGTGACGACATCGGAAGTCGCCGAATACCTTGCGCAAACATTGCCGGTGCCGGTGATGAGCCTCGGAGCCGGTAATCTTGCCCACGGCGTGCACATCATATCCTCCGATCTCTTCCACCTGTGGGAAGAGCATGTGCCGCGGCACTCGCGCATCTACACCGACCTCATTCCGATCATGGAGGACGTCATCACCCGCTACAAAAAAGACGTCGTGGAGCGGGACTATCCCGCCGCGAAGGAGACCGTCTTCATGTCGCCGGAGGAGTGCCTCGCCTTCGCAACGGACATGAAATGGGAGCGCAAGGTCGATGAATTGCGGTCCGCTCAGAAGAAGAGCGCCTGATCGCGCAAGGCGGGCCCTTGGCGCTGCTTCGTATCTAAGGAATGTTTACCAAAGCGCTCGCCGGCGGCAGCACGGCGGGCGCTTTGCATTCCCGGCTCAAGA